>NZ_FXXN01000019.1 GCF_900184795.1 Magnetospirillum sp. 15-1
GGAGAAGGCGGCCGCGCCGGTCGCCGTTCCGGTTCAGCCTCAGGCCGCCGCTTCCCATCGTGGTGCAGTCGCCGGTCGCTGCCCCGGCTCTGCCGCCGCCCGTTCCCGCTCCGGTGGTCAAGGCGGTGGCACCGCCGCCGGCACCACCTCCGGCCGTTCCCGCCCCGCCGCCGCCGCGCCCCGCCGCTCCGGTGCACTTGGGCAGACGNCGNGCGCATCTGCTCCAGCGTGGCGGTGGCGGCACCGGCCTGTGCCGTGCGGGTCGCCGCCACCGCCACGCTGGAGCAGATGCGCCGTCTGCCCAAGTGCCCGTAGCCGTTCTTATTTCGGCCACAATGCGGTCCAAAGACCGCCATCAAGCTCTGTCATGATGTTTTTCATGGCTCCTCCCTCCATGGAGGGGCGTTCATGGAGAGCGAAATGGCTTACCCCCTGTTCGATAGTGGCTACACCCTGTGGGCCGCCGACCTGGAAACCCGTCTGAAGGACCAGTTGGGGAGTTCGGCACGCGCTCTGGGGATCGACCCGCGTCTGCTGCTGCAGAGCTATTATTCCGGCTACACGGTTCCCGCCGCCCTGGCCCTGCTTGCCTCCCGCTATCCCGCCGCCGGCCTCTGATCTCCCGGTCCTTCGGGGCCGCTCCTTCCGCCACCTTTCGTGATTTTGCCGCCAGTCGACCCACATCCGGGGTTGACTGGCGACGCCGGGCACGGCGTCATACTGCAAAAGACTAAAATATAAGAACGGTGGAGGAGGGGTGTCCGTGGCGGTCAAGTGGCGTGGCCCGTTTCCGTGGCTCGCGGCGGCGTTTGCCGCCGATGTCGGAGTAACCGCCGCGGCAGGATATTTCCTGTCCCAGGGCGTGGTGGATCGCGAGGAATTGACCGCGCTGGTGATGGTATCGCTGGCCGGCGCCACGGTGATGTTCGCCGTGTCGTGGAAGGCCATCGACTTCCTGGTGGTCCGTTCCATCAAGAAGATGGCGGCCGAGGTGCGCGCCATCGCCTACGGCACCGGCGGACGCGACCGTGTCGACCCCGAGCGCTATTTCATGATCGCGCCGCTGCCCGACGCGGTGAACGAGGTCTGCTCGCGCATGGTCAAGGCCCGCGCCGAGTTGTCCGAGGGGCTGTCCGCCGCCACCCGCAAGTCGGAAGAGAACTCCAACCGGCTGGCCGCCATCCTCAACGACCTGCACGAGGGCGTGGTGGTGTGCAATCAGCGCCACCAGATGGTGCTTTATAATCAGGTGGCTTTCGACATGCTGCGCGAAACGGCGGAGCTGGGGCTGGGGCGCTCGCTGTTCGAGACCATCGCCCGCGAGCCGGTGATGCATATGATGGACATCCTCGGCAATCGCGGCGGCGCCGTCGAGGGCGGGCTGCCGTTCCTGGCCGGCACCAACGACGACCGCATGCTGCTTCAGGGGCGCATGACCCTGATCCGCAACGACGAGGGGGCGGTGACCGGCTACGTGGTCACCCTGGTGGATGCCGGTCCGCAACTGGCCGCCCTGGCCGGGCGCGAGGCGCTGCTGCGCGAGGTGGCCGAGGACGTGGAGATGCCGCTGCGGCGCATGCTGCTCTCGGCCGGGGATTCCCATACCATCCGCCACGAATGCGCGGTGATCTCCGAAGCCATCAAGCGGGTGACCAAGGGGTATCACGCCATGCTGGCCGGCTGGTGGCCCATGGCCGACATCAATTCCACCGAGCTGCTGTCTTTCGTCGCCACGCGTCTGGGCGAAGGAATGGGTGCGACCGTCATCGGCCTGCCGGTCTGGCTGCACGGTGATTCCCATTCCCTGGTGATGGCCATCGAATCGCTGATCTGGCGCGTGGCCGACCGCAGCGGCGCCACCCGACAGTTCGATCTGTCGGGCGGCGCCGACGAGGCGGGCGCCTGGGTGGAGTTCGCCTGGGACGGCGACGTGGTCGAACAGGCCCAACTGGACCGCTGGCTGGCCCAGCCGCTGGTGGCGCTGGGCGGCATGACCGTCAAGGACGTGCTGGAGCACCATGCCGGCATCGACCTGATCCGTGACCGTCGCGAGGGCGGCGGCGCGGTGCGCATTCCCATGCGCAAGGGCGTGGAGCAGCACGGCCACGGCCGCCAGGTGCTGCCCGGCCGCCCCGAGTTCTACGACATGACCCTGCTGGAGCAGTCGCGCGATACCGGCGCCATGGGCTCGCGGCCGCTGAAGTCGCTGACCTTCGTGGTCTTCGACACCGAGACCACCGGCCTGCATCCCTCCCAGGGCGACCAGATCGTCTCCATCGCCGGGGTGCGCATCGTCAACGGCCGCATCCTGTCGGGAGAGAGCTTCAACCGCATCGTCAATCCCGGCCGGCCCATTCCGGCGGAATCCATCCGCTATCACGGCATCACCGACGAGATAGGTGGTGGACAAGCCGCCGGCCGACGTGGTGCTGCCCCAGTTCCGCTCCTATGTGGCCGATGCCGTGCTGGTGGCCCACAACGCCGCCTTCGACCTCAAGTTCCTGCGCATGCGCGAGAAGCAGATGGGGATTCGGTTCGACAGTCCGGTGCTGGACACCATGATCTTGTCCAACTTCCTGGACGGGCCGGAAGCCGGGCATTCCCTCGACGATATCTGCGAGCGCTACGGCATCGAGATCACCGACCGCCATACGGCGCTGGGCGATTCCATGGTCACTGCGGCGGTGCTGCTGCGCCAGATCGAGGCCCTGGAGGGACGGGGCATCCATACCCTGGACGAGGCGGTCAAGACGCTCGACATCGCCATGATCCTGCATGAGCGGCAGCGCGTCTTGTAGGTCTATTGGGCTGCCGCCCAAACCCGCCCGGGGCGGGAGCCCCGCTTTATCCGCCGACGCCGCAGACGAACTTCAACGTCTTGATGCGGCGGAACGCCCATTTCAGGCGCGAGCGGGTGCGCTTGTCGAAGCGCTTGGGGTCGATCTTGGCCGAGGCCGGAATCTGCTGGGCGATGTCGGCCAGTTGCTGTTCCAGCATGACGCGCAGGACGATCTCGCGCACCTCGACGAAGTCGCGCAGGTCGTCCTCGTGCAGCACGCCGGCATCCTTCAGCGCCGCGAAGCGCTCGTCGGTGCCGGTGGCCGTGATATGGCCGCGGATGGCCCGCATGCGCGCCGCGCTGACCAGGGGCAGCAGGCCGAACTTCTTGGCGTTGAGGCGGCCCTGTTTGGTGACGAAATTACCGAACAGGCCGATGGAGCCGTCCATGCCCGCCACGTTCTGGGCGAGGTAGCGCAGGAAGAACGCCGATTGCGCGGCCTTCTCCATGGCCATGTGGCGCAGTTTCTCGGCCAGGGCGCGGTCGCCCCACACCGGCTGGAAGTCAAAGAAGATGTCGCAATACATCACGGTCTGGTTCTCGACCGAGAAGACCCAGCCGTGAACCTCGTCGCGCCACTCTTCCAGGCTCTTGCGCCACTTGGACTCGCGGGCCATGACGTTGCCGTCGCAGAACGGAATGCCGGCCTTGTTCAAGGTCTCATTCAGCCGCTTGCCCAGTTCGGCGAACCAGGGATCGTCGGATTGCTTGCCGTCATGGACGATGGCGTTGTCCTGGTCGAAGGCCAGCAGGCTTTCGCCGCGCCCGCCAGAACCCAGGATCAGCACGGCGTAGCGGGCCGGGGCGGGGCCCCAGCCGTCGTCGAGCAGCGATTGCTCGGCCAGTTCCGAGGCCCGTGCCGTGAGGTCGCGCAGCACCAGGGCGATGACCGAGGCGATGTTGCGCGCCGTCACCCCTTCGCCCAGCAGCCCCTTGGCCAGCTTGGGCAGGTTGGTCATCACCGCCTTCATCTCATCGGGATTGGCGGCGCTTTCCGCCGAATCGCCCAGCACCAGCGCCTCGGTGGCGCGGACCTTGAGGAGCGCCCGGCCGGTGATCATGCCCAACGGCCGCTCGTCGCCATCCACCACCACCAGATGCCTGAGGCCGAGGCGCGTCATGCGCGCCAGCGCCACATAGACATAGGCGTCGGCCGACACGGTGGCCACCGGCTTGGTCATGGTCTGGCCCAGGGTCTGTTCCAGACCGGCCGGGCCGTTGGTGGACAGGATGCGCAGCAGGTCGCGCTCGGTGAAGATGCCCAGCGTGCGGCCGTCGGCATCGATGCCGACGATGGACGACACCCGGGCTTCGTACATGCGAAGGACCGCGTCGTTCAAAGTCACCGAGGTCAGCGCGGTCAGCACGGGCGTGCTCATCACTTCGCGCAGGCGATGGCGATAAGGAAAACTGTCGATGCGGGCGAGAGCGGCGATGTCATTCATGGCGCGTGTACGATAGTGGCGGAGGTGGAAAATTCAACCTATTTCAGCCTGAAAAGGGAGTGCACTGCAAAAGTCTAAATGTGTCACACAATCCTTTTCGAGAACACGGTAGGGTGTTTACTCTAGGTGGGTTCGGCGGCTTCGCGTGACCGCACCTAAGGCGTCAAGTGACAATTTCTGTAAACTAAACATAAACTGAAAGGGAATTTGGCGTTGTCTTGAGAAAAGTAGGTGAAGGTTCGAAACGAATACCTAATTTCTCATTAGAATAACCTATTGAATAAATCAGGTGCTTTCAGTTGGTGTTGACGCCAAAGGGCGCGGATGTTAATGAGGTTCGTCGCCTCAGGCAAGCTGCGGGCGTATGACGCGTACGCATAGGTGCCCCAGCGCGCCTGAACGCAAAAAAATGCGGAAACCGGCAACAAGACCGGGAACTGAAAACAACTACCGCCGGACCCTTCAGGGGTTGGCGGCGGTGACAAAGTGGAGGGTCAAAGTGAGCTCACATAACGCACCATCGGCCGCGAATCTCGCGAGCGCCGAACACATTCGGAACAATCCGAAGTTCAAGGAGCTGGTCGCCAAGCGCAACGCCTTCGCGTGGACGCTTTCGGCGATCATGCTGGTCATTTATTACGGCTTTATCGTCATCATCGCCTTCAACAAGGCGTGGCTSGGCAMMSTGATGTCGKCCASCGGCGTGATGACCATCGGCTTCCCCATCGGCGTCGGCGTCATCCTGTCGGCCATCGYGCTGACCGGCATCTACGTCTWYCGCGCCAATGGCGAGTTCGACGAAATGAACCGCCAGATCATCGAGGAATCCCGCTGATGAAGACGACAAAGACCGCAATCGCGTCCGCGCTCGCCTTCGGCGGCACGGCGCTCCTCGCCACCGCCGCGCTGGCGGCCGGTGCCGACATGGGGGGGGCCGAGAAGCAGGCCACCAACTGGCACGCCATCATCATGTTCGTGATCTTCGTGGGCATGACGCTGGGCATCACCTACTGGGCGGCTGGCCGCACCAAGACCGCCGCCGACTTCTATGCCGCCGGCGGTGGCATCACCGGCCTCCAGAACGGTCTGGCCATCGCGGGCGACTATATGTCGGCCGCCTCGTTCCTGGGTATTTCCGCCCTGGTCTACGGCTCGGGCTATGACGGCCTGATCTTCTCGGTGGGCTGGCTGGTCGGCTGGCCGATCATCCTGTTCCTGATCGCCGAACGCCTGCGCAACCTCGGCAAGTACACCTTCGCCGACGTCTGCGGCTATCGCCTCGCCCGCACGCCGATCCGCACCTTCGCGGCCACCGGTTCGCTGATCGTGGTGATCTTCTACCTGATCGGCCAGATGGTCGGTGCCGGCCAGTTGATCAAGCTGCTGTTCGGCCTCGACTACCTTTACGCGGTCATCATCGTCGGCGCGCTGATGATGGTCTACGTCACCTTCGGCGGCATGGTCGCCACCACCTGGGTGCAGATCATCAAGGCCTGCCTGCTGCTGGGCGGCGCCACCTTCATCGCCTTCGGCGTGATGAGCCATTTCGGCTTCTCGTTCGAGAAGCTGTTCGTCAAGGCCATCGAGGTGCATCCCAAGAAGGTGGCGATCATGGCGCCGGGCGCCCTGGTCACCAATCCGGTGGACGCCATTTCGCTGGGCATGGCCCTGATGTTCGGCACCGCCGGCCTGCCGCACATCCTCATGCGCTTCTTCACCGTTCCCGATGCGCGCGAGGCCCGCAAGTCGGTGTTCTATGCCACCGGCTTCATCGGCTACTTCTACATCCTGACCTTCATCATCGGCTTTGGCGCCATCACCCTGGTGGCCACCAATCCCGAGTATCTGACCAAGGGCATCGGCTCGCTGGACCTCAAGGGCGGCAACAACATGGCCGCCATCTGGCTGGCCCACGCCATCGGCGGCGACATGTTCCTCGGCTTCATCTCGGCCGTGGCCTTCGCCACCATCCTGGCGGTGGTGTCGGGCCTGACCCTGGCGGGGGCGTCGGCGATCTCGCACGACCTCTATGCCAGCGTCATCATGCACGGTCAGGCCACCGAGGGTAAGGAAGTCACCGTCTCCAAGATCGCCTCCATCGGTCTCGGCATCGTCGCCGTGCTGCTGGGCCTGATCTTCGAGAAGCAGAACGTCGCGTTCATCGTGGCGCTCACCTTCTCGGTGGCGGCGTCGGCCAACTTCCCGGTGCTGGTGCTGTCCATGTTCTGGGGCGGCCTCACCACCCGTGGCGCGGTCATCGGCGGCATGATCGGCCTCCTGATGTCGGTGATCATGGTGGTGCTGTCCAAGGCGGTGTGGGTGCAGAGCTTCGGCTTCAAGGCCGAGATCTTCCCGTTCGCCTATCCGGCCCTGTTCTCGGTGCCGGCGGCCTTCTTCTTCTCCTGGCTGTTCTCGATCCTCGACAACAGCCCGCAGGCCCAGGCCGAACGCGCCGCCTACGAAGCCCAGTCCATCCGGTCCGAGACCGGCCTGGGTGCCGAAGGCGCCGCCAGCCACTAAGTCTTGTTCCATCGACCAAGCGGGGGCATTGGGAAACCGATGCCCCCATTTTTGTGGTGATTCCATGAAAAAAAGGCGCCCACCACGAAGGTAGGCGCCAAAAAGGACAAAGTGGATCACAAAAGCGAGCATCAATCGCAGCCATGAACACTATGGTCCGATGTCGCATTGGTGTATCGCGTCAGGAAGCTTATACGGGCGAGATTGCGCCAGCATGACATCAGAATTAAAGTTGCCTCAGAGAGGACTGGGAGCCGTGCCATGAAGGTTCTGCTGGTCGAGGACGAGAAGAAGATCGCGGAATTCACCGCCAAGGGGCTGCGCGAGCACGGTTTCGTGGTCGACGTGGCGACCAATGGCGATGACGGCCTGGGCATGGCGCTGATCGGCGAGTACGACTTGCTCATCCTCGACGTCATGCTGCCGGGCCGTGACGGCTGGTCGGTTCTGACGGAGCTGCGCGGGCGGGGAACCCAGGTGCCGGCCCTGTTCCTGACGGCGCGCGACAGCGTGGGCGACCGGGTCAAGGGGCTGGAGCTGGGAGCCGACGACTATCTGCCCAAGCCGTTCTCCTTCGCCGAGCTGCTGGCCCGCATCTGGACCATCCTGCGGCGCGGCCCGGTGCGCCAGCCCACGGTTCTCGCCATCGGCGACCTCAAGCTGGAGCCTGCCCGCATGACCGCCTTTCGCGGCGGCACCCGCCTGGACCTCACGCCCAAGGAGTTCTCGCTGCTGCATCTCCTGGCGCGGCGCCGGGGTGAAATCCTGTCCCGCCACTATATCGCCCAGCAGATATGGGACATGAATTTCGACGGTGATTCCAACGTGGTGGACGTTCATATCCGCCGCCTGCGGATCAAGGTGGACGATCCGTTCGAAACCCGCCTGATCAAGACGGTGCGGGGCGTCGGCTACGCCCTCGACGACGGGGCGTGATGGTGTTGCCCCCGGCTTTCCGCTCCATCGCCGGGCGGCTGACCATCTTGTTCATCTTCACCTCGGTGACGACCCTGCTGGCCAAGGCGGTGTTCACCTACCTGACCTTGGCGCCGGTGCTGTCCGCCCAGGAGGAGCAATACGTCACCGCCACGGCGGAGTTGCTGGCACTGAAGGTGGAGATGGCGGCCCACCGGGGCGAGGCGCCCAATCTGGGCTCGCTGTTGCCGGCCGATGCAACCGGCTTTATCCGTGTCCTCGATGGCGGCGGTGCCGTGCTGGCCGAACTGCCCGGCATGGGGAGCGAACTGCCCGTCCTGGACATCCGACCCGGTGAGCGGCCCGCCCAGGTCCGTGGCGTTTCCGGGCGGCAGTATTGGGCCGCCAGCCGGATTACAACGGGGAACGGAGAGACACCCCTGACCGTTCAGGTGGCCTCGGAGGCCGCCGAGTTCCGGCTGCTGGCGCCCACCGGAGGGCGGCTGTGGCTGGCTTCCGTCGTCGCGCTGATTCTCAGCGGTGTCGCCGGTTACCATATCGTACGGCACGGCATTCGGCCCCTGCAGAACCTGGCCGAGACGGTAAAGGCCATCGGCGGCGCCACCTTGGGCCGCCGCATCGCGGCCGACGGCCTGCCGCAGGAACTGCGGCCCCTGGGCGGCAGCTTCAACGCCATGCTCGACCGTCTGCAACTGTCCTTCGACCGGGTGGCGCAGGTCACCGACGACATCGCCCACGAGCTGCGGACGCCGCTGGGCGTCATGACCGGCCAGATCGACGTGGCGCTCACCGCCCACCGCCCGGCCGAAGAGTACCGCGAGGTGCTGGAATCGGTGCGCGAGGAATTGTCCACCCTGTCGGACATGGTCCACCGCCTGCTGTTCCTGTCGCGCGTCGAGAATCAGTCGGTGCCCCTCAACCGCGATCCCCTGGACATCGTCGCCGAGCTGGAGGCGGTGCGGGAGTTCTACGAACCCCTGGCCGCCGAGGCCGGCATAACCCTGGCGGTAACGGCGGCCCAGCCCCGGCTGGAGGCCCTGGGCGACCGGGTGCTGCTGCGCCGCGCCGTGGTCAATCTGGTCGCCAACGCGGTTCGCTACACTCCTTCCGGCGGGCGGATCGTCATGGCGGCCGAACGGGACGGCGAGGTGGTGCGGATTTCGGTGAGCGATTCCGGGCGCGGCATTCCCGCCGAGCACATTCCCCGGCTGTTCGACCGCTTCTTCCGCCTGGACCGCGCGCGGGAGACCGGCGGCGGCCATATCGGCCTGGGGCTGGCCATCGTCAAGGCCATCACCGACCTGCACGGCGGCTCGGTATCGGTGGAAAGCGAGGTCGGCCGGGGTACCCGGGTGGTCCTGGCACTCAGGATGCCATCCGGTGTCGCGACGCCATAAAAAAGGGACCCGCGGCCGGAGCCGGCGGGTCCCAGTTGTTCATCCGGGAGGATGATTTACGTGCGGTTGGACGCGTCCCATGCCGCGAAGGTCGAGCCGGCCTTGGCCAGCTTTTCCAGCAGCGGGGCGGGGGTCCAGTACTGCGGGTCCAGGGTCTTTTGGAATTCCACGATCTTGTCGTAGATCTTCTTCAGGCCGACGGTGTCGGCATAGAACATCGGGCCGCCGCGATAACGCGGGAAGCCGTAGCCGGCGGTGTAGACCACGTCGATGTCGGAGGCGCGCAAGGCGATGCCCTCCTCCAGCAGCTTGGCGCCCTCGTTGATCATGGAATAGAGGCAGCGCTCGAGGATTTCGTCCTTGCCCGGCTTGCGCTGGGGCACGTTCAGGCGCTTGCCCTCGGCGTGCATCATCTCGATGACCTCGGGGCAGGAGGCGCGCTTGCGGTCGGGGCTGTCATAGCGGTAATAGCCGCGACCGACCTTCTGGCCCAGCCACTTGTTGGCCACCAGCAAGCTGGAGCAGCGGTAGAAGCTGGGGTCCGCGGGGACCATGTGCGGGTTGGCGATGCGGGTGTTGTCGCCCACCTCGACGCCGGCCATGTCGTAGACGGCCAGGATGCCCATGGCCATGCCCCATTCCTCCAGCGCGCCGTCGATCTCGGCCGGCGTGGCGCCTTCCAGCACCATGCGCTCGGCCTCGCGGCCGTAGGGGTCCATCATGCGGTTGCCGATGAAGCCGTAGCAGACCTTGGAGACCACGCCGGTCTTCTTGATCAGCTTGGCCATGTCCAACGCGGTCAGCAGCACGTCCATGGCGGTCTTGGCGCCCTGGACGATCTCCAGCAGCGGCATGACGTTGGCCGGGCTGAAGAAGTGCAGGCCGATGACGTCGGCCGGGCGCTTGGTGATGGCCGCGATCTCGTCGATGTCGAGCGTCGAGGTGTTGGTGCCCAGGATGGCGCCGGCCGGCAGCACGGCGTCCAGCTTGGTGAAGATGTCCTTCTTCAGTTCCATCTTCTCGAACACCGCCTCGATGGCGAGATCGGCGTCCTTCAGCGAGGCGTAGTCGGTGCTGGCCGAGAGCAGGCCCATGCGGCTCTCGAGCTGCTCCTGGGTCAGCGAGCCGCGCGACACCGAACGCTCGTAGTTCTTGCGGATGACGCCCAGGCCACGCTGCAGGTTCTCGTCCGAAACGTCGATGATGGTCACCGGCACGCCGATATTGGCGAAGCACATGGCGATGCCGCCGCCCATGGTGCCGGCGCCGATGATGCCCACCTTGCGGATGGGGCGCGCCTTGATGTCCTTGGTGATGCCGGGAATCTTGCGCACCTCGCGGTCGGCGAAGAACAGGTGACGCAGCGCGCGGGCCTCGACGGCGTGCTCCAGCTGCTTGGAGATGTCCGTCTCCACCTTCAGGCCCTGGTCGAAGGGCAGGGTGGCGGCGGCGGCCATGGCTTCCAGCAGCTTCAGGGGCGAGGTGCGGTTGCGCATGGTCTTGCCCACCTGGGCGCGCTTGGCGGCGATCAGTTCACCGGCCTTGTCGGCATCCTTGATCCCCTGCTGGCTGGTGCGGCGGGGCTTGGCGCCCTCGGCCACCAGCTTCTTGGCGAACGCCTGCGCGGCGGCGTTAAGGTCGCCCGAGGCGATCTCGTCCACCAGACCCAGCTCGGCGGCCTTGGGGGCCGGCAGCGGCTTGCCCGACAGCACCAGGTCGATGGCGGCTTCCAGGCCGATCAGGCGCGGCATGCGCTGGGTGCCGCCGGCACCGGGAATGATGCCCAGCGACAGCTCGGGCAGGCCGATGCGGGCGCCCTTGTCGGCGATACGGTAATGGCAGGCGATGGCCAGCTCGGTGCCGGCGCCCAGCGCGGTGCCGTGCAGGGCGGCGACCACCGGCTTGGGGCAGTTTTCCACCAGATTGAACAGGTCCTGGTGGTGGGGGGCCTTGATGCCGGTATCGAATTCGCCGATGTCGGCGCCAGCCATGAAGGTACGACCGGCGCAGGTCACGACCACCGCATCGAAGTCGGAGCGGCTGGCCAGATCGGTGAAGATCTTCTGCAGGCCGGCGCGGACCGGGTAATCGGCGGCGTTCACGGGAGGCGAATCGATGGTGACGGTGGCGATGCGATCGGTGACGGAAAGAGTGACGACGTCGCTCATGATGTCGGTTCCTTGGAAGAATACGGTTCGGTTCGAAATCAGGCGCCAGTGGGTCAGGCGTCGGTGACCTGAAGCACTACGGCCATGGCGCTGTCGCCGGCGGCGCAGCCGCTGAACAGGCCGTAGCCGCCGCCCTTCAGGGCCAGCTCCTCGATCACCTCGATGATGCCGCGGGTGCCCATGGGCGATTGCGGGTGACCCCACAGCAGGGACGAACCGAAATTGTTGAAGCTCTTCACGTCGATCTCCAGCGCGCGGGCGAAGGCGAAATCGTTGGCGGTGAAGGGGTTGTGCAGCTTGATGACGCTGACCTGCGACAGGCTGATGCCGGCCTGGGCCAGGGCCATTTGGGCGGCGGGCGCCGGGGCCTTGGGCATGTAGGCGGGCTCGACCCGCTTCTGGCCGAAGCCCATGACGCGGACGCGGATGGCCTTGTTCTTCGACAGCTCGCGCGCCTTGTCGGGATTGGCGACGATGATGGCGGCGTTGCCGTCGGCCGGGTGGGTCTGGCAGCCGAAGGTGATGGTGCCGTCGGGCATCACCGGCTTCAGCTTGGCAAGGCCCTCGGCCGTCGAGATGGTGACGCCCTCGTCACCGGCGAGCGTGGTGGCGACCTTCTTGAAGTTGGGGGTCGGCACGTCGAAGGGCAGGGTCATGAAGCGCTTCAGGAAGGCGCTGTCATTGGCGGTGGCGGCGGCGTACTGCTCCTGGCGGTACAGTACCAGATCGTGCTGCTCGGCGGTGTTCAGGCCGTATTCCTTGGCGGTGTTCTCGGCGGTGACCAGCATGGATTTGGTGGTCACCGGGTCGTAGCCGAAATTGTCCATCACCCAGTTCTCGGCATCGCCGGTGCCGCCGGGGGCGGCGGGCTTGGGATAGAACACGTGCGGGCCGTTGGAGGTGCGGTCGCAGGTCATCACCAGCGATACGCCGGCGATGCCATCGTTCACTTCCTGGGTGGCGGCCTGCAGGCAGCGCACGCCGGTGGCGCAGGCCTGGGAAAGGGTCGGGCCGCCCACATGGCCGGCGCCCAGCATGGCGGTCAGCCACGGCGTGCCGAAGAACGAGTGCTTCTGCGGCACCGAAATGCCCATCACCGCCGCATCGAACACCGAGGCGGGAATCTGGCGCTTGGCCAGTTCGGCCTTGGCCACGTGGGCGGCGAATTCCATGGAATGCAGGTTGGCGTAAGCGCCCTGCCAGCGTGCGAACGGCGTGGACCAGTAGCAGCCGTAGGGGATCTCGACATTATAGGACATGACGCACTCCCAAATGATCTTTGTGCCGCGCCTGAGCGCGGTGACGCGGGTAACTCCCGGATTGCCATCACTCTAGCCGGCTTCAGAAATGCGGTAAAGGTAAATATTTGCGATACACAACAGTTGACCAGGTAAACAATCTTGGTGCAAGTGGGGTATTCCCGGTGTTTCCGCTGGATTTATGGTCTACGAGGCGGGGGTGTAGAGACGGTGCAGCAGGTCGCGCAGCACGGTCCGCTCGGCGTCCGAGAGCTTGGAGGTGATGCGCAGGTCGTGCTCGGCCACCAGCCGCTTCAGCTCGGCCAGGGTCTTCTGGCCGTTCTCGGTGAGCATGATGGCGTAGGTGCGGCGGTCGACGGGCGAGGGGACGCGGCTGGCCAGCCCCTTGCCCTCCAGCGCGTCGATCAGGATCACCGCCCCGGAGCGGTCGATGCCCATGGTGGCGGCCAGGGTGGTCTGGGACAGGCCGGGATTGGCGCCGATGATGGTCAAGGCGGCGAATTGCGACGGCCGGATGTCCAGCGAGCCGACGGTACGGACGTAATCCTGATAGACCACCACCTGGGCGCGGCGCAGGCGATAGCCGACGATGTCGTCCAGAATGTCCAGTTCCATGCCCGACAAGGCATTGGGAGGCGACGGCAGGTTCTTGGCCGACGCCTTGCCGGGGGTGGTCTTTCTGGTTCGCGTGGTCGCCAAATCAGCCTCTTTCGACAATTGCTGGCTCAAGTGTGTATTGGTTTTGCGGCGCCTGCACAACTGCAATAGGCTAAGGCGGCGCATTCGTCTAAGCTCGTCGTACGATTCCGTTGGGAGTGGCCGCCGGTGAACTGTCCATTCTGTGCCGAGGAAATCAAGGACGAGGCCGTCGTCTGCAAGCACTGCCATCGAGACCTTTCCATCGTCCGGCCGGTGCTTGAGCAGTTGCGTGCCATGGCGGCGCGGATCGAGGTCCTCGAGGCCGCGAGGTCCGAGTCCGAGGCGCTCGGGGCGCGCTTGGCCGCGCTGGAGGCCCGGCCCGCCGAGGTGGCGGCCGCCCTGCCGGCCGGGGAGATTCCGGCCCGGCCCGAATCCCGATCCGAATCGCGGGGACACTGGGGCGAATGGCTGCGCGGTGTGCTGCTGGCCCTGGTGATTCCGATTCTCGCCCTGATGGCCGCCCACTGGCTGGTGGTCATGGTGCTGGACCTCAAGACCTGGGTGATCCGCCTGCTGTCGCTGCTGCTGCCCTTGCCGTTCGCCGCCATGGCGTCGTTCAAGGGGCGCCACCGGCTGGCGGTGCAGATCGCCCTGGGGGTTTTGATCTCCTCGGCTTCGGTGCTGGGCATGCTGGCCATCACCGGCCTGATGGATTCCCAGCCTATCCTGCCCCAGGACGGGCGGGAATGGCGCGAGGTGGTGGAGTACGGCCTCAGCATCTTCCTCAGCTACGTTACCGGCGCCCTGATCGTCCATTGGCTGGTGCCGCTCAAGTCGGAGCGGGCCGCCGATTCCCTGGTGCGGCGCGTCGCCGGCTCGCTGGCCCGCCTCACCGCGCCGGAAAACGAGAACCGTCAGCAGTTGGAAAAACGCATCCAGACCCTGGCCGGCACCATCGGCACCGTGGTGCCGGTGGTGACCGGCGCCGCCTCGATCATCTCGGGCATGCGCAAGCTGTGGGAATAGCCCCGCCTATTTGGTGACGGTCAGATCCAGGGTGGTGCTGCCCGCCCGGCCCTCGGTGTCCTTGACGTCGATGCGGATGGCGTGGCGGCCGGCGGGAATTTCTGCCTTGGCCATGTCGATGCCGCCGGGAGAGACGAAGGGCTTTACCCGGTCGGTGATGTCGACGATGGGCGATTTCAGATAGACCACCTTGACCGATCCCGGCTCGATGGCGGAGCCGCCATGGGCCTCGAACTTGACCTTGAGGTCGAAAGGCGACTTGGTTTCCGCCGGATTGACCAGCTTGACGGTCGGTCCCCGGGTGATGCCGCGCATGGTTACGCCGCCCGCGGCGGCGGGCAGGGCCGCTTCGGCCTCGGTGATCAAGGTCGCCGCGCGTGACGGCGTCGCGACCAGCAGCAAGCCGGCGGCCAGCGCCATGGAGGTCAGCCTCATACCCTTCTCCTGTGATTGCCCTGTCTTCACAATTCCCAAGGTCTTCAAGATTGGGGAGGCCCGTGCCGATTGTCGAGAGGGTAAACACCGGCGAGGGCTTGTTTAGTCTTTGGACTGTTTCCACATAACAACATGAAGTGCCCTGCGCATGGGCGTGGGGGAGGCGGAATACTCCTTTTCTCCAAGGGGGCGAAATGATTTCCATGGCCATCCACTCCCATCACCCCGATGTCCGGCTGGTAACTCCGGCCCAGGCTTCCGAATGGCTCAATGCCGGATGGCGCGACGTCTGGCGCAATCCCGCTCTCAGCCTGGGATTCGGTGCCGTGTACGCCGGGATCGGCATGGCGCTGTTCGTGGTGCTCAACATCCTGGATATGGGCTCGTTGCTGTTCCCCCTGGCCGCCGGCTTCATGCTGGTGGGGCCGCTGGCGGCGGTGTTCCTCTACGAGATCAGCCGCCGTCACGAAGCCAATGAGGCTGTCGGCCTCGGCCAGGTAATCGGCGGCGTCACCTCCCGTCTGGATCAGGTCGGCAATATGGGGCTGGTGCTGTCCATCCTGCTGATGGCCTGGCTGTTGGCCGGTCTGGTGGTCTTCGCCCTGTTCTATCCGCCGGGCATGCCGCTGCCGCTGGACAATTTCATCGCGGACGTGGTGTTGCGCCCCGAATCCTTCCGCTTCCTGGCGGTGGGAGCCGTGGTCGGGGGAGTACTGGCGGTGATCGCCTTCTCCATCAGTGTTTTCGCCATGCCCATGCTGCTCGACCGCGACGTGGGCGTCATCGAGGCCATGGAATTCAGCGTGCACGCCGTGCGGGTCAACTGGCGCACCATGATCGGCTGGGCCGCCACCATCGCGGTGGTGACCTTCTTCGGCATGGCCACCGCCTTCGTCGGCATGATCGTGGCGTTGCCGGTGATCGGTCACGCCAGTTGGCACGCCTATCGCGATGTGATGGGAAGGCATTGATTCTTCACGTCACACGCCCTCACAACTCCTTTCCGTTCGTTGGTAGACCTACGTATGTGGACGAGGCAAGGTTGCAGTAGTGATACTGCAACCTTGTTTCCTATGTAGGCCGACCATGGACCCATCGCTCAGAGAGATCATCGTCCACGCGGTGATGGACGCCCGCAAGGGAGGGCTGGACGCGGTCGCCCAGCGCGGTGCCGCCGCGACCCTGTTGGCCGCCATGATGCCGAGTCTGGATACCGGCACCGTCCAGCTGATCGTCGATCAGCTTTATCCCTTCATCGCCGATCTGGGTTCGGCGGCCGCCTGATTTCGCTTCTTGCTTCAGGGAATGATGATCTTGCCGGGATTCATGATGCCGGCCGGGTCGATGGCGCGTTTGATGGCGCGCATGACGTCCAGTGCCTCCCCGTATTCCTCTTCCAGAAAGGCCATCTTGCCGTGGCCGACGCCGTGCTCGCCGGTGCAGGTGCCGTCCATGGCCAGGGCGCGGCGTACGATGCGGTGGTTGATGCGCTCGGCCTCGGCGATTTCCTGAGGGATGGCCGGATCGACCAGCAGCATGACGTGGAAGTTGCCGTCGCCCACATGGCCGACGATGGTCGAGGTCAGCGGAGTGGACTTCAAGTCCTCCTCGGTTTCCAGCAGGCACTCGGCCAGCCGCGAGATGGGCACGCAGGCGTCGGTGGTCCAGGCCCGGCAGCCGGGGCGCAGTGCCACGCCGGCGTAATAGGCGTTGTGGCGTGCCGCCCACAGCTTGGTGCGTTCCTCGGCGCCGGTGGCCCACTGGAAGCCCTCGGCGCCGAATTCCGCGGCGATGGCTTCCACCTTCTCGGCCTGCTCGCGCACCGATTGCGGACTGCCGTGGAACTCGAAGAACAGGGTGGGGGCCACCCGGTGGTCGGTCTTGGCATAGCGGTTGACCGCGTCGATCATCACCTTGTCCAGGAACTCGATACGCGCCACCGGCACGCCCGACTGGATGGTGAGGATCACCGTGTTGACCGCCGCCTCGATGGAGGGGAAGGGACACACCGCCGCCGAGATGGCCTCGGGGATGCCGTGCAGGCGCAGCGTCAGTTCGGTGATGATGCCCAGCGTGCCTTCCGAGCCCACGAACAGCCGGGTCAGGTCGTAGCCGGCGGCGGACTTGCGGGCCCGCTTGGCGGTGCGGATCACCCGTCCGTCGGGCAGCACCACCTGGAGCGACAGCACGTTCTCGCGCATGGTGCCGTAGCGCACCGCGTTGGTGCCCGACGCCCGGGTGGCGGCCATGCCGCCCAGCGAGGCGTCGGCGCCGGGATCGATGGGAAAGAACAGGCCGGTGTCGCGCAGATATTCGTTCAACTGTTTGCGGGTGACGCCGGGCTGGACGGTGACGTCCAGGTCCTCGGCCCGTACCTCCAGCACATGATTCATGCCGGTGACGTCGATGCACACGCCGCCCTTCAGCGCCGCCACGTGTCCTTCCAGCGACGTGCCGGTGCCGAAGGCGATCACCGGAACCCCATGGGCGGCGCAGGCCTTGACGGTTTCCGCCACCTCCTCGGTGGACTGGGCGAAGACCACCGCCTCGGGCGGGCAGGCGGGGAAATGGGATTCGTCCTTGCCATGCTGCTCGCATACGGCCTGGGCGGTGGAGAAGCGCTCGCCGAAACGGGCTGCGAGGTTGGCGAGGAGATCGGTAGGAAGGGGCATGGGGACGGGCCTTATTGGTCGGACCAGTTGGAGTATACCAAAACTCGATGAGTGGAGCTCATCGAGTTTTGGTCAGGCCCAAGGGGCCGCGCCGCTTATGCGGCGGGAGCCAGGCGTGCGGAGGCACGCGCCCGGCGCCTGAGGGCGGTGTTTAAGGTTCCTTGCCGGCCCGGCGCAAGGCCAGTGCCAAGGCGATACCGCTCATGGTGGCCGCTCCCAGGACGAAAGAGGCGGCAGGCCAGCCTTGGGACGAGACGGCGGCGCCCACCACCACCGGCCCCAGCAACTGCCCCCAGTTGCTGCCCTGCATGAACAGGCCCAGGGTGACCGGCACCAGGGGCAGGCGCGGCGCGTAGATGGAGGCCGAGCCCAGGATGCAGCCGGGCAGCAGGCCGGCGCAGCCGGTGACCATCAGGCACAGGCCATAGGCCACGGCCGGCGGCGTCCACGACTGGAAGATGCCGAAACAGCCGATCATCATCACCGCGAAGGCGGCGGCCATCACCTTGCGCCGGGGCAGCCCCAGCCGCAGGGCGGGGCCGGAGGCGAGGTTGCCGATGATGTTGACGCCGGCCACCAGGGCGGCCATCAGACCGGCGGTGCCGGGGGTGACGCCCATGCGCTCGATCAGCAGGGTGGGCAGGAAGCCGGTGAGCGCCGCGTAGGCGGCGGAATAGGGGACAAAGGCGGCGGCCAGCAGCAACGGCCCCGGTGCCCGCAGGGTGTCGATCACGTCGGCCAGGACGTGGCTGTTGAGGGGGCGCGGCGGGCGAGGCGGCCGGGGCATGCGGAAATGCACCAGCAAGGCGTAGAGAACCAACAGGGCGGCCATGCCCAGCCACAACCCGCGCCAGCCGAGCAGCGGCAGGGCGGGGGCGGCGGTCATGGAGATCGCCATGCCGAACGGCATGAAGGCCCCCCAAAGGCCGAAGGCCATCTGGCGCTGGGTCGCGGTGGTCTGGAGCGTGATCTGCATGGGGGCGGAGATGACCACCAGCATATAGCCGATGCCCTCGACCACCCGGCTGGCCAACAGGCCGGTGAAGCCCGGAACCAGACCGCCCGCCAGACTGCCCGCCGCCAGGATCAACAGCCCGACCGGCAGCAGGCGGCGCGAGCCCAGGCGGGTCACCATGGTGCCCATGCCGGCGCCGACCGCAGCCCCCATCAGGGCGAAGATGGAAAGAATCCAGGCGGCGTGGGACAGGTCGAGGCCCATCTCGGCGCGGATGAACGGCAGGGCGATGGGAGCCTTGCCCACCTGGAAGGCGGCGGCGATGCCCGCCCCCACCGCCATGAAGACGGCGGGCCAGGAGGTGCGCTCGGGGTTCATCTACTTGTCGGAATCGCGATGGGTCAGGGCGTCGAGCCAGGGATTGCCGCCGCCCAGCGCCTGGGTCCAGGGGGCAAACCATGCCTGGGTCATGGTGGTCCACAGCGCCAGGGGATTGCCCCACATGGCGGGCGACAGGCTGTCCAGCAGCAGGGCTTCGGCCGCCTGGAAGGACGGCGTGGCCGAGAGGTGAATGGTCACATGCTCGGCCGCGCCGTCGGGGTCCTGGCGATGGACGATCTCCATGCGAAGGTTGGGCAGATCGCCAACGATGCGTGTTTCGTCCGTCACCTCATTCTCCAGTTCTAGTTCTTGATGGTCTTGCGGCAGGCCGTGGCGGCCCGGCGGCAGGCTTCGGCGCATTCCTTGAGCCGCACGTCCTCCTTGGACAGCTTCTCGCAGGCGCTGGCGCATTTGTCGCTGACCTCGGCGGCCACCTGACAGGTAAGGTGGTGCAGGCGCGACGAGCGCAGCATGAAGTCGGCGGCGGTTTCGTTGATGTCGGCGCAGTCCAGCAGCAGTTGGATCAGTTCCCACTCGGCCGAGGGGCCGCCCTGCTGCATGCCGTGGATGACGGATTCGGTACAGGCCCGGTGGGCCAGTTCACAGGCTTCGATGGTGTCGGACAAAGGCATGTCGTTTCTCCCCCTTTGGTTACGGCGCGCCGACGCGCCTAGAGTCCCTCTGTCGCCGGGCGCTTCGCTCGGGCTTTCGCGGCATAAGCCGCGGCGCGCGTTGCGCTTGCCTTCTCCCCTTTGACCGCAAGCACGGTCAAAGGCTCGGCGGGAGATACGGGCCGGCACCCACCGGCCCATAGTCTTGGTAGACCCGGCGGATTGGAGCGTCAATCCGCGTAATCGTACTTGCCGCCCTTCCAAACATACATGACGTAGCCGGGCGCGGCGATGTCGCCCTTGGCGTCGAAGCCGATCTGGCCGATGGCGGTGTCGAATTTCTCGGCCTTGAGCACGGCGGCCACCTTTTTCCAATCGGTGGACTTGGCCTTCTCGGCGGCCTGGGCCCAGGCCTGGATGGTGCCGTAGGTGTACAGCGTATAGGCTTCGGGCTCGTACTTCTGGGCGCGGTAGTACTGGACCAGTTCGGCGTTGGCCGGGTTCTTGCGCGGGTCGGGGCTGAAGGTCATCATGGTGCCCTCGCCGGCGGCGCCGGTGATGGCCCAGTATTCCTCGGTCACCAGGGCGTCGCCGCCCATCAGCCGGGTCTGCATCCCCTGGTCGCGCAACTGGCGGACGATCAGGCCGGCTTCGGTCTTGTAGCCGCCGAAATACAGCAGATCGACCTTGGCGGCCTTCAGCTTGGTCACCAGGGCGGAATAGTCCTTCTCCCCGGCCGAGACGGCCTCGTAGACCGCTTCCTTGATGCCGGCCTTGCCCAGCGCGTCGCGGGTCTGGTCGGCCAGTCCCTTGCCGTAGGCCGACTTGTCATGGACGATGGCCACCACCTTGCCCTTCATGTGCCTGGCGATGAACTCGGCGGCGATGACGCCCTGCTGGTCGTCGCGGCCGCAGGTGCGGAAGACGTTGGGCAGCTTGCGCTCGGTGAACTTGGGGTTGGTGGAGGCCGGCGAAATCTGCAGGATGCCGGTCTCGGCATAGACTTCCGACGCCGGGATCGACGAGCCGGAGCAGAAATGCCCGGCGACGAAGGGAACCTTCTTGGATGCCATCTCGTTGGCTACGGCCACCGCCTGCTTGGGATCGCAGGCATCGTCGCCCATGGTGAGCGCCAGCTTCTGACCCAGCACGCCGCCCTTGGCGTTGATGTCCTCGATGGCCTTCATGGCGCCGCGCCTGAACTGCTCGCCGAAGGCCGCCTCGCTGCCCGACAGCGGCCCGGCCACGCCGATGGTGATGTCCGCCCGCGCCGCGCCGGCCGCCAGCAGCGCCGCCGCGAAGGTAATCCCCCTGATCCCGATCCTGCCCATGTTAGGCTCCTCCCTGACGATGGAACGTGATGGGATCAGTCTATCAGCGGATGACGGGCGCGCCACATCGGAATGACCGGGTGCGAAAATGTTTGAAAAGCGATATCGCTTCGATATATAAGATCACATTGCGCCCTGCGGTGGGCGCTGACGGAATGCGGAGTGAATTCCATGTCGGACGAGAAAAAGGCCAAGGCTGCCGCCTCGGCCAAGCCCAAGAGCCCGGCTTCCAAGCCCGCGGCCATCGAGGCTGAACCCCAAGTGACCGAAGCCCCCAAGGCCGAAGCGCCCAAGGCCGAGCCGGTCAAGGCCGAGAAACCCAAGGCCGCGCCGAAGCCCAAGGCGGCCAAGGCGGCCAAGATTGCCAAACCGGCCAAGCCGGCCGCCCCCGCCGTCGCGGCGGCGGAGCCCGAAGCGCCCAAGGGCGATAAGAAGGACGCCCGGCCCAAGAAGGAAAAGAAGGAAAAGAAGAAGGCCAAGAAGAAGGAAAAGCGCAAGAAGGAGGCGGTGATCATCCGCTTCGAGGACGCCCAACTGCCGCAGATCGATGCGCGGGCCGAGGCTCTGGGCCTGTCGCGGGCCGCCTGGGTGCGCATGGTGGTGGCTCAGGCCCTGGTCAAGGGGTAATCGCCGTCCCTGCCGTCCCAAGCCGTGGCAAGGGATTTCCGCCGGTCAGGCCGTCGCGGGTCTGACCGGCAGTGCGGCGGGGCCTTTGCCGCTGCGCAGGAATTCGGTCAGTTCCTCGGCCGGCATGGGGTGGGCGAACAGGAAGCCCTGGACCATGTCGCAATCGTATTTGGCCAGATGGTCCAACTGCTCCTGCGTCTCGATGCCGGGCGCCACCACCGACAGGTGGAGGCCGCGCGCCACGGCCACGATGGCGGTGACGATTTCCGATTCCTCGGCGCCCGAGGCGGCATCGCGGACGAAGCTCTGATCGATCTTCAGCGTGTTGCTGGGCAACTTGCGCAGGAAGGCGAAGGACGAATAGCCCGAACCGAAGGCGTCGATGGCCATGTGCACGCCCAGGGTCTTGAACTGGGTGAAAATGGCATCTACCTCCTGGCCCTTGTCGATGATGGCGCTTTCCGGCACGTCCAGTTCCAGGGAACCGGGGGGCAGGGCGCTGCTTTCCAGGGCGGCGGCGATATCCTCGATCAGTTCGGGGGCGCGGAGTTGCCGGTTGCTGAGATTGATCCCCACCTTGAGACCGGCGTGGCCGGCATCCAGCCAGCTCTTGGCCTGGCGGCAGGCCTCTTCCAGCACGAACCGGCCCACCGGCAGGATCAGGCCGGTTTCCTCGGCCAGGGGCAGGAACTGGTTGGGCATGATCATGCCGAATTCGGGGTGGCGCCAGCGCAGCAGAGCCTCGACCGCCACCACCTTGCCGGAGCGGGCCTCGAAGATGGGCTGGTAGTGCAGCAGGAACTCCCGGCGCTCGACGGCATGGCGGAGCGCGCCTTCCAGGGCGAGGCGCTCGAAGGCCTGGGCGTTGACGGTTTCGGAATGGAAGCGGCAGGCGTTGCGGCCCTGATGCTTGGCCCGATACATGGCGGCGTCGGCCAGCTTGATCAGGGTCTGGGCGTCGCCCCCGTCGGAGGGATAGAGCGCCACGCCGATGGAGGACGAGATGCGCGCCTCGCGCCCCTGCAGGTCGAAGGGCTCGGCCAGCAGCGACAGGATCTTGTGGGCGACCACCGCGCCGTCGCGGGGCTCGCTGATGTCTTCGAGAATGACCGTGAACTCGTCGCCGGCCAGCCGCGCCACGGTATCGCCCTGACGCACGCAGGAGGTCAGGCGCTCGGCCACCTGCTGCAGCAGGAAGTCGCCGGCCAGATGGCCCAGCGTGTCGTTGACCTGCTTGAAGAAGTCGAGGTCGATGAACAGCAGGGCGACGATGGACTGGTTGCGGTGGGCGCGGGTAAGGGCGCGAGACAGGCGTTCCTGGAACTGGGTGCGGTTGGGCAGGCGGGTCAGCGGGTCGTGGTTGGCCTGATAGCTGAGGCGCTCCTCGTCCTGCTTGCGCGACGTGATATCCGAGAACACCGCCACGTAATTGGTCAGCTCGCCTTGCTCGTTGCGCACCACCGAGATGTTCAGCCACTCGGCGAACATTTCGCCGGTCTTGCGGCGGTTCCAGATTTCACCCTGCCACTTGCCGGTCTCGGCCAGGGTCTTGAAGATGACGTCGTAGAACTCGGGCGTGTGGCGGCCCGAGGCCAGGAATTTCGGCGTGCGGCCGATCACCTCGTCGGCGGGATAGCCGGTCAGCTCGGTGAAGGCCGGGTTGACATGAATGATCCGGCGCTTCTCGTCGGTGACGAACAGTCCCTCGCCGGTGCTCTCGAACACCGTGGCGGCCAGGCGCATATGGTCTTCCAGCCGCTTGCGCTCGGTGACGTCCTCGACAACCGCCACGGTGAAGCGAAGCTCGTTCCCCGGTCCCTCGCGCATGGCGGTGACGGTCAGGCGGGCCCAGACGATGGCGCCGTCGCGGCGAATGTAACGCTTGGTCAGTCCATAGAAGTCGATGCGCCCGGCCATCATGTCTTCGCGCATCTTGACATGGGCGTCCATGTCGTCGGGATGGGTGATGTCGCGATAGGTCATGCTCTGCAGTTCGGCGTCGGAATAGCCGACCATGGTGCAGAAGGCGGGATTGCTGTGGACGTAGCCGCCCTTGGCGTCGGACAGGATAACGCCGGTACCGGCGTTGTCGAACAGGGCGCGGAAGCGGGACTCGCTCTGGCGCAGGGCCGCGTCGGCGGCCGAGCGGCCGATGGCGTAGCGGATGGCGCGGCGCACCAGTTCACCGTCGCCCTGGCCCTTGACCAGATAGTCCTGGGCACCCTGGCGCAGCGCTTCCAGCGCCAGCCCCTCGTCCGAAGTGCCGGTCAGCACCACCACGGGCACGCTGGGACTGGCGGCGCGCAGCCGGGCCAGACTGTCCATGCCGAAGGAGTCGGGCAGGGACAGGTCGAGGAGCACCACGTCGATGGGCTGCGCCTGCAGCGCGGCCAGTCCTTCGGACAGACGGGCGGCCTTGACCACCTTGAACGGACGGGCCGGGTCCTCGTGCAGGTAAAGCTCGACCAGACGGGCGTCCCCGGGGTTGTCCTCGACGACGAGGACGGTAAGCGCGGCGGGCGGGGGACGAGAGCCACTCATGGCGTGCTGCTCAGCGAGGCGGCAGTGTGACCACCGAACACCAGTATTCCTCTATGGATCTGACGACCGAGATGAAGCGGTCCAGGTCCACCGGCTTGGTGATGTAGCAATTGGCGTGCAGGTCGTAGCTGCGCAGGATGTCCTGCTCCGCCTGCGAGGTGGTCAGCACCACCACGGGAATGCGGCGCAGATCCTCGTCCGCCTTCAGCTCGGCCAGCACCTGACGTCCGTCCTTGCGGGGCAGGTTGAGGTCGAGAAGGATCAGATTGGGCCTGGGCGAGCCGGTGTACTGGCCTTCGCGGCGCAGGAACGACATGGCCTCCACCCCGTCGACCACCACCTTCAGGCGGCTGGTCATGCGGCCTTCCTTCAAGGCCTCCTGGGCCAGCCGGGCATCACCCGGGTTATCTTCGACCAACAGGATTTCAAAAGCTTCGGGTGCGCTGCGCAGGGTCAAGACCGACTCCCCTTCTCCCGCCGACCGGGGTGAGGTGGAAACTATATTACGGGTTTAGCCGTATGGAAACCGGCTTGCGTGCAAAATGTCACATTTGTAGGGATTATTTCGCGGGGCGTATGCCGGAGGCCCGGTTGATAATCCCGGAACGGCTCATCACCTTGCTATGGAAGGGGCCGCCGCGCCTTGGCGGAACCGCTTTTCCATAGCGGGAGGTAACATGGGACGGACACTGCTTTTCGCGGCCCTGGGGCTGGCTTTGGCCACCGGTCAGGCGCTTGCCGCCGAACTGGTCATTCCGGTCAATGCCATCGATGCCAGCGGCGTCGGAGCCGGTATCGGAACCGTCACGGTCAAGGACGGCAAGGGCGGCATGATGGTGAAGCCCAAACTGTCGGGGCTGACGCCCGGTCCGCACGGTTTCCACATCCACGAGAATCCCAGCTGCCTGCCCAAGGAGCAGGACGGCAAGATGGTGCCCGGCCTGGCGGCCGGCGGCCATTACGATCCGGCCAAGATGGCCAGGCACGAGGGGCCGTGGGGACATGGGCATCTGGGCGATCTGCCGGCCCTGGCGGTCAACGGCGACGGAACTGCCACCGATGCGGTGGTGGCGCCCAATCTGAAGGTGGCCGACCTCAAGGGCCGCGCCGTCATCATCCATGCGGGGGCGGACAATTACTCCGACCAGCCCAAGCCCCTGGGCGGTGGCGGCGGGCGGGTAGCCTGCGGCATCGTTCCCTCGAAATAGGGTGACGTCGGCCGAGGGGGCGGTATCGCGCCAATCCCCCTCGGCCCCGACGGCCCGGCTACGGGCCGTCAGATCATTTCCTTATCCAGGCGGCCCGGCTACGGGCCGTCAGATCATCCGCTTATCCAGGCGGCCCGGTGACGGGCCGTCAGATCATCTTCTTTCACCCCTGGGCGGCCCGGCGACGGGCCGTCAGATCGGTTCTTCACCCTCATGGCAATAGGCCCGCAGGGCGGGAATGTCGGCGATGGACACGGCGTTGCCGTCCACCACCACGCCATGGCCCTTGAGGTGGGAGAAGGCGCGCGACAGGGTCTCCGGCCGCACGCCGACCCGGGCGGCGATGACGCTCTTGCTGTGGGGCAGGCGCACGATGGTCGAACCCTCGCGCTTGGCGGTCAGGCCGACCAGATAGAGCGCCAGGCGTTGCGCCGCCGACTTCAGCTTCAGGTCCTTGACCTCGCGCACCAGGGTGCGGAAATGCCGGGACAGCGAGGTCAGCATGACATAGGCCAGATCGGGCCTGTCCCGCACATCGCGGCGGAACCGCTCGCCCGGCAGGGCCAGGATGCGCGACGGCTGTAACGCCACGGCGCTCATCAGGAACGGCTTTTCGGTCAGCACCGCCGCCGGGATGAACATCTCGCCCGACTTGAGAATCTCCACCATGGTCTCGCCGCCGTCGGCGATGGTGCCGGTCAGGCCCACCTGACCGTCCAGCACGACGCGCAGCGCGTTGGGGGCGTCGCCTTGGCGGAAGATGACGTCATTGCGGGCATACTTGACCACCGACGCCTCGACGGTGATCTCGGCCAGGGCGGCCGGCGTGAGATCGCAGAACAGGGGTAGGCGAGCAACCGCCGCCAAGTCCTCTGGCCGCAGACTGTGTCCATCCGAGCCGCTGTTTACCCGCTGCTGTGCGTTCATGTCCATTCCGACGAGTTCCGACTAATCGCTCATCAGGATGCGAAATAATAGCCCGACAACACTTGATCTTGGTCAACTGGTGTGGAAAACAGCGGATTGATATATGTGAGAAGTCATGGAGTTGTTTTCTTTGATCTGGAAAAACTCGCATGTTGCACTGCAAATAATGTGGGGTTTAATCAGGTCTTATACTGACCCGGCCACAGCCATGCGGCCCCCCGCACTCCGGATGAATCGCCGTGCAGTGGCGGTTTCAGCAGGGTATCCACGTGATCGGAGAAGACGAAGCGATCCCACAGGGCGGGAATATTTCGGTAAAGGCGCTCCAGTTTGGACAGGCCGCCGCCCAGAACGACGACGTGGGGATCGATGATATTGATGACGCCGGCCAGGGCGCGGGCCAGACGGTGCTCGTAGCGGGCCAGGGCGGTCTCGGCCGAGGAAGACGTGGCGGCGGCCACCTGCTCGGCGGTCAGTCCCTCGCCATGATCGCGGGCCAGCCCCGGCCCCGACAGGAAGGTCTCGATGCAGCCCGAGCGGCCGCAATAGCAGACCGGGCCGGGACGTTCCCCATCCTCGGGCCAGGGCAGGGGATTGTGGCCCCATTCCCCGGCGATGGAATTGGGGCCGGCCAGCAGGCGGCCATGGGCGACGATACCGCCGCCCACCCCGGTGCCCAGGATGACCCCGAACACGGTGGCGAAGCCGGCGCCGGCGCCGTCGGTGGCCTCGGACAGGGCAAAGCAGTCGGCATCGTTGGCCAGACGCACCGGGCGGCCCAGGGCCGCCTCCAGGTCGCGGTCCAGCGGCTTGCCGATCAGCCAGGTGGAATTGGCGTTCTTGACCAGGCCGGTACGGGGGCTGACGGTGCCGGGAATGCCGATCCCCACGCTTGCCGTGGCGCCCAGCCGGGATTCCAGCCCCTCGACCAGCCCCCTGATGGCGGCGATGGTGCCCTCGTAGCTGCCCTTGGCCGTCGCTATCCGCTCGCGCGCCAGCTCCAGCCCGGCCGGATTCAGGACGATGGCCTCGGTCTTGGTGCCGCCCAGGTCGATGCCGATGCGTAAGGAGGGGGTGGCCATGGATTACAGCGGAAGGTCGGGATGCCAGGTGATCAGCAGGGACATGACGGCGAAGCCCACCACATAGGCCAGCACCACGTGCCAGCCGTGCTTCAGCCAGTTCACCACCGACTTGGCTTCCGGGTACATGTTGGACAGCGCCACGCCCGCCGACGAGCCGAACCAGATCATCGAGCCGCCGAAGCCCACGGCATAGGCCAGGTAACCCCAGTCGTAGCCGCCCTGCTTGATGGCCAGCGCGGTCAGCGGAATGTTGTCGAACACCGCCGAGACGAAGCCCAGTTGCAGCGTCGTCATGGCCGAGGCGGCGGGCAATTGCTCCACCGGCATCATGGAGGCGCATAGTACCAGCGACAGCAGGAACACCGAACCCTTGGCGGTTTCCGGCATGATCTCCCAATCGGGACGGCGGATCTTGACGGTGACCAGCAGAGCCACCCAAACCGCCACGCCGAGGAAGGGGAAGGCATCGGCCAGATGGGTGAAGCGGGTGTTGACCACCACATTGGTGACCATGGCCGAGATCAGGATCAGTGCCACGATGCCCACCCGCAGCCAGTCGGCGCGGGTGTGGGCGTGGCTGGTCTTGAGGATGGGGGAGTGGGCGTGCTGCTGCTTGGCGGCGACGACCCCGGTGACCAGCAGGGCGACGCCGGCCGCCGCGTAGGCCTCGAACACCTGAACCGGCGAGACGCCGGCGATCCACAGCATGGTGGTGGTGGTATCGCCCACCACCGAGCCCGAACCGCCGGCATTGGAGGCGGCGACGATGGCGGCCAGGAAGCCGATATGCACCTTGGCGCGGAACAACTGGTGGGCCATGGCGCCGCCGATCAGGGCGGCGGCGATGTTGTCGAGGAAGCTGGACAGCACGAACACCATGACCAGCATGACGAAGCCGCCCTTCCAATCGTCGGGCAGGTATTTGGGCAGCAGGACGGGGACGTGGCTCTTCTCGAAATGGCGCGACAGCAGGGCGAAGCCCATCAGCAGGCAGAACAGGTTGGCGATGGTCACCCATTCATGGCCGAGATGGCCGGCGAACCCGGCCAGACCCGGCCCGGTCTTGAAGCCGGTGACGGCGATCTTATAGAGCGAGATGCTTCCCAGCCCGGCCAGCCCGACATAAAGCGTGTGGTCGTGCAGCAGCGCCACGCCCAGCAGTGTCGCCGCGAACAGCACGAATTCGAGGGGAATGCCGAAAAGCGTCATGGAGCCACCGTCCCTGTCAGTCCGGCCGGGGTTCGTCCCCGGTCCGCCTCGACGATAACGCCACCTCGTGGCAAAGGCGAGGGCGAGGGAACGGGTTTCGGAAATCCGAACCCGATCAGATGATCCGGATGGCCACCTGCTTGGTGGCCGGGTTGACGGCGATCACCCGATAGATGGTTCCGTGGGCGGCGGTGAATTCGGCGAAGGCCCGGTACTCGTCGTCGCGCCAGGTGCGGTTGCCGATGAACTCGTCGAAGACCAGCACCGTGCCGGGCCGGATGCGGCCGGCCAGCCCCTCCAGCACCGTGCGGGCCGAGGAATAGATGTCGCTGTCGATATTGGCGAAGCGCACCGGGCCGGGATGGGCGGCGAGAAAGGCGGGCAGGGTGTCCTCGAACCAGCCGGGATGCAGCCGGGCATTGTCTCCCACCTGGGGCGGGATGCCGCCGGTGGTCAGCACGCCGGCATGGGTGGCGCCCCAGCCTTCGGGCAAGCCCTCGAAGGAATCAAAGCCGTGCACCTCCTGCCCGGCATGGGCGGCCAGCACCGCCAGCGAGGCGCCGCGCCGCACTCCGAACTCCAGCACCAGTCCGGGCTCCCGCGCCTGATCCAAGGCCCAGGCCAGCAGCGCGGCGCTCATGCCGAACAGCCGCCAGCCCTCGCCCAGATGGGGAACCAGGGCGGCGGCGGAATCCACCACATGGGCATGTCTGGCCCCGAAGGAGCGGGCCGGGCGCCCGGCCAGCACGTCGTGGGCGGCGGCCATGGCGAGATAGCGCCCGTTGGCCTTGGGGCAGGCGGCGGCGCGCTCCAGCCGGCGCAGAGCCTCGAGGGTTCCCAGCAGGTCCAGCGCCGGACCGTGGCTGCCGTACCAGGCGGCGGCCAATTGCGGGGCGCGGGCGATCAACTCGTCCCAGGCGGCCAGGGCGCGTTCGGCATGGCCCATTCCGTTCAGGCTCATGGCCCGCTCGTAGAGCATCTGGTCGGAGGGGGCTTGGGCGGCCTCGACCACGCGGACGCAGTCGTCGAAACGGGCATCGCGGCGATAGGCCCCGGCCAGCGCTTCGTCCCGCTCGGGCATGGCGGGCAGTCGCTCGAACAGGGCAATGGCCGCGCCGGGGTCGTTGGCCAGCAGATGGGCCCTGCCCAGCAGCAGTATGAGGCGGCCGTCGCCGGGAGCGCCGTCGAGGGCGCGGCCGAGATGGAGAATGGCCGCCTTGGCGTCCTTGCGTCCCAGTCTGGCCGCTCCCAGCAGGGCGTCGAGACCCGGTGTCCCCTCCGGCAGCGGCATCAGCAGCTTCAGCGCCGCATCGAACCGGCCGGCGGCGATCAGGGCGGCGGCATCGGTGAGGGGGGCGCTGTTCAACTCGGCGATCCTTAAGCCAAGCGCCGAATATCGACCAATTCCCGGCGAAGGGCAAGTCGGGCGGCCGGTTGGAGCCGGTCCATAGATTGGGCCGCTTCTCATATGGCTGAGGCGATCGGACGTTCGCACTCCGAATGGGTGCGCATGATGGCTTCCACGGCATTGATGGTGCTGAAGAAGGCATCGACACAGGCTTCATCAAAATGCAGGCCTCGCTGGTTCTGGATGTGATGGCAGGCACGGTCCAGGCTCCAGGCGGTCTTATAGGGACGGTCGCTGGTCAGCGCGTCGAACACATCGGCGAGGGCGACGATGCGTCCGGGCAAGGGAATTTCCTCGCCCCGCAATCCTCTCGGATAGCCCTTGCCGTCAAACCGCTCGTGGTGGCAATGGGCGATCTCGGCCGCCAGGACCCATTTGCGCAACATGCTCTCGTGCAGATCGAGATCCCTGGCCGCTGCCGCTGACCTGCCTTGGAAGTTTCATCCGGCCGTAAGTAGAGCCTTGGGCGAAGTTACGCCGTGTGGCGCGGTCTGAGCAATGGGGCCGGGCTCGGAGCCCCGGAGGGGCGGAGAGGCCGGCCCCATTGCTTTGAGTTTGGCAGCGTGGGCCGCCGGTGTCTGGTAGCCCAGGGCCGAGTGCGGCCTGGTCGTGTTGTAGTCGGCGACCCAGGTGGCGATGACGGCGCGGGCCTGGGCCATGCTGGTGAACACCGTTTCGTTGAGCAGTTCGTCGCGCATGCGGCCGTTGAAGCTCTCGACGAATCCGTTCTGCATGGGCCTGCCGGGGGCGGCATGCCGGAGATGATCGTGTCCGACAACGGCACCGAGTTGACCAGCAACGCCGTGCTGAAATGGGCGCAGGACCACTGCATGCAATGGCACTACATCGCCCCCGGCAGGCCCATGCAGAACGGATTCGTCGAGAGCTTCAACGGCCGCATGCGCGACGAACTGCTCAACGAAACGGTGTTCACCAGCATGGCCCAGGCCCGCGCCGTCATCGCCACCTGGGTCGCCGACTACAACACGACCAGGCCGCACTCGGCCCTGGGCTACCAGACACCGGCGGCCCACGCTGCCAAACTCAAAGCAATGGGGCCGGCCTCTCCGCCCCTCCGGGGCTCCGAGCCCGGCCCCATTGCTCAGACCGCGCCACACGGCGTAACTTCGCCCAAGGCTCTACTTACGGCCGGATGAAACTTCCAAGGCAGGTCACAGGTTCTGCCGTTGGAGGCGGCGATGGTCTGGTACTCCACCCCATCCAACCGGGGCAGCCCGGCCAACGGATCGGCGGGCTCGGATTGGGCGGATGGTGAATTGCGCCGGTTAGGCTTACCCTGCCGGGGCGTGGCCGCCTCGGCGTCGTCATCGGCCTCGCTGACCATGCCCACCAGGGTGGACAGGCCATAACGCCGCGCATAGGTCAGTGCCGAGCCGTAGCCCTGCGGGTCGTTCTTGGGCAACGGCATCACCATCAGCGACGATTGCCATTGGCCTGATCCCCCATGCACCAGCTTGGTGACCAGCCCCAGATGCCCGGCCTCCGCCGCCACCGGATATTGGGCCACCCAGACCGATTGCGCGGTCAAAGCCTCGCGGCACGCCTCGATCACCGAGTTGAGCGAGGCATAGCGGTTCTTAACAAACGGATTCTCGGCATCCTTGCAGGCGGGGTTCAGCGTCTGCTGCACCTTCACCATCGCCTTGGCTGCCGCCACAGACGGACGCATCGCGACTGTTCAGGCCGAAGGCAACGCAAAGCCTCTGAATTTTCCGAACCATGGCGTGGCCAGGCTCACGGTCGATCATTTGCGCCCGATAGCAAAGTCGGGGGACTTGGTGATCTACCCGCAATTCGGCGATCCCAGGGATGGCGATCTCGTTGTCGTCGCCGCCGGAAAACGGCTTAGGGTCGGACGAGTTCACCTCGATTCAAAGAATTCTGGGCGATTGGTTCTCGCTCCGATCAATTCCAGCGTCGCATCCCCAGCCCCACCGATTATTCTTCCCCGAGCCCATTGCGTGGTCAGGAAGATTGTCGCGGTGGCATCTTGCCAAATTCCACCGGTCGGGATGTCGGGAGCTGTCGATGATGTCATTCCCCTTGCCGCCGAGAGTGAGCTGGCTCCTTTGACTGGTGATATCGGTGCATGGGTTGTCCAAGGCGACAGCGCCAATCCCCTGGCCTTGGACGGCCAAACCATCTTTTGCGGCAAACATGAAACGACCCTATCCGGCATTAGCTCGACGGAAGGGAAGGCCGTGGTTGCCGTCCTCGATGGCCCATCAGGCGAGGAAACCTATTTCAAGCGTCTGCGTTTCAGCGGCGATCTCGCGGTCCTGGAAAATCTCAATCCCCATCACGATTCCCCGCCGATTATTGCGGGGTTCAAAACCGAGTATTCCGGTTTGAAATTGAAAGCCGTCGCACCGGTCATAGGGGTACGGCTTCAGGAATGATCGGCTTTTGTCCTGCCTGCCATCTTGGGCTCCAGGCCGGCAGAAGGCCAAGCCTTACCCTCTAACCAAGAGTCGAAACACGCACCAACGTTAATGACTGCATAACACCAATTGATTACCCTCATAAATTGGGCATATTTTAACCCACAACAAGGAGAGGGAAATGACCAGCAGGCTGCTTATCACTGGGGCCGGAGTTGATCGCTCTGTTGGAATTGAATTTCCGCTCGCCAACACCTTGCTGGCCGATGTCACAAATTACCTCAGTGGGGAGGGGAAGGGCGTCGATGCTGCACTGCGGGAAATGCTTCCCGGTTTGCGCTTCAGCTTCAACTCCATGATCGCGAGAGCCGTGGACAAGATCGCCACCCGCGAACCCCATGAACAGAAAGCTATGGTACAGCGCGTCAAAGAAGCGATTGACGGCCTACCGCCTGAAGAAGAGGCGATGCGCAAGCATGGTCTTCTGATAATTCGGCTTTTCGAGAAACTGGCGGTAATTGCGGAGAACAGCCAGCTCGACCCAGAAACTGAAGCTCTAATTCGGGAAGTATTTCCTCATGAGGCTGACGTTCTGATCGATAGCGATTCCATCCTCGACATTCACAAGCTTTCCCTGTCTGACACATTCAAAACGGTACTGAAACAAACCTTGCGAAAGGGACTGACAAGTTCCAGGCATGCCGTGGCAGCTGCGCTTGGGGCAGACATGCTCAATATCGAGACTCTTTTGATTGAGAAATTTCTTGGATTTTATAACGATAAGCCTGCGGATATAAAAAATTACATCTACATCGCGTGGTCTCTTTGGGCATTCCTGGTTCATAAGCAACGACAGGTTTTGGCTCATCACGGAGCTAGGCCGTAGACTCATTACGCGGCGCACCAAATGCGCAGGGCGACGAGCTTTACGGCGGCGAGGAAATTCCGTGGGTCTTTGTCATAGCGGGTGGCGATCCCCCGGAAGTGTTTGATCTTGTTGAAGAAGCGTTCGACCAGATTGCGCTGGCGATAGACCCAGGCGGAAAAGGCGAAGGTGCCCTTGCGGTTGGACCTGACCGGGATGTTGGCCCAGGTCTTGTTCTTCTCGGCCAAGGCCCGAATGGCGTTGCTGTCATAGCCCTTGTCGGCCAGCAGGGTTGAGCCGTCGCCCAAGGCTCCATCGAGCAAGGCTTCGGCCTCGACGCTGTCGTGGACCTGCCCGGCGGTCAGGCGCAGGGTGACGGGACGGCCTTCCGCATCGACGAGCGCAGCATGGGWSGWTTTNNNTGGTGAGNCCCCCCANGGGANCGTCCCATGCTGCCATCGTCGAGAGCCCCTTTTTTCCCGTGGCCCCGTGTTGGTGAACGCGGACACAGGTCGAGTCGATCATGATGATGTCGCCATCGTAAGCCTTGGAGATTTCCTCCAGAAGCCGGTCCCAGACGCCCGCCTTGCGCCAGCGGACGAACCGGTTGTAGCAGGTGGTCGATGGGCCGTAGCGCTCGGGAACTTCCGCCCAAGGCGAGCCCGTGCGGAACCGCCACAGGATACCGTTCAGGACCCGACGGTCATCAACCCGAGGCACGCCGCGAGGCTTGTTCGGAAGCAAGGGCTCGATGATCGACCATTCGTGATCCGTCAACTCGTACCGCCGCCGTGCCATCAATGCCCTCCGTGCCAGAGGGAATCGTTGAATCACGACGCGCGACGAAGGGGAAGCCTGTTTATGAGTTTACGGCCTAGATCAAAACAAATTCCATTGTAGGGCCACCCCATGCATCCGGCAAGCCGTCCGGAAGTGACATGGACCTCCGCAGGCTCTATTGTCCGGAGCGACAAGCCGAGGGAATTCATGTCGCGAGAATACCCCATTCACCCCCTGCCCGGCGTGCTGGCCCTGGTCGAGCGCGGCGGCCGGCTGCTCATGGTCAAGCGGGCCAAGGAGCCCGATCGCGGCAAGTGGGGCTTTCCCGGCGGGCTGGTGGAAGTGGGGGAAACGGTGGCCGCCGCCGCCCTGCGCGAACTGGCGGAAGAGACGGGACTGGCCGCCGAGGCCAGGGGCGTGATCGACGTGTTCGAGGTCATCAGCCCCGACCCGCAAGGCCGCATCCGCTATCACTACGTCCTGAACGTGGTGCGTTGTCTGTGCGCCGAGGGGGAGCCGGTGGCCGCCGACGACGCCGAGGCCGCCGGATGGTTCACCCTGGCCGAGATCACGGGCGGAGAGTTGCCGGTCAGCGTCAACGCCCCCCGCCTCGCCCGCATGGCGCTGGCAAGCCCCTGAAACGAACATGCCCGGCACAAGGCCGGGCATGACGTCATTCCAAGGCGCGAGGGAGCCTATCCCCGCGCGGCATTGCGGCTGCCGCCGGGCATGCCCTTGAAACCACCCTGGGAACGGGCGGCACCCGGCTTGCCCGCCGGCTTGCCACCGGCCGGACGGCCCGAAGCGGGCTTGCCGGCATGGGTGTGCTTGGCGCCATCGCGGCCCTTGGCCGCGTGGGAGCCGTGCTCGCCGTGGGGATTGCCGCCGCGGCTCTGCTGCGGATGGCCGCTCTTGCCACCGCCGCCGCCACGATGGGGCTGGGGCGGCTTGGTGGCGCGCGGCCCGCCGGGCAGGCCGCGGGTGGCGATGTGCGGGGCATGGTAGGCGTGCTCGTAATCCACCGGCACCGCCTGGCGGATGGTCTTCTCGATGTCGCGCAGATAGGCCACTTCGTCGCCGTCGCACAGGGAGAGCGCGATGCCCGAGGCGCCGGCGCGCGCCGTGCGGCCGATGCGGTGGACATAGCTTTCCGGCTCGTTGGGCAGCTCGAAATTGATGACGTGGGTGATGCCGTCCACGTCGATGCCGCGCGCCGCGATATCGGTGGCGACCAGCGCCTTGATGCGGCCGTCGCGGAAATCGGCCAGGGCCTTCTGACGGGCGCCCTGGCTCTTGTTGCCGTGGATGGCGTCGGCGGTGATGCCGGCCTTCTCCAGCAGCTCGACGACGCGGTTGGCGCCGTGCTTGGTGCGGGTGAAGACCAGGGCGCGCTTGACGTCGTCACCGGCCAGGATGTCGGTCAGCAGGGTACGCTTGTGCTCGCGGTCGACGAACAGCACCTTCTGGTCGATCTTGTCCACGGTGGAGGAGACGGGGGTCACCTCGACACGGACGGGGGTGTGCAGCACGGAATTGGCCAGGCCGACGATGGAATCGGGCATGGTCGCCGAGAACAGCACGGTCTGGCGCTGCTTGGGCACCATGGCGACGATCTTGCGGATGGGCTGGATGAAGCCCATGTCGAGCATGCGGTCGGCCTCGTCCAGGACCAGCGCCTCGACCGAGTCCAGGCGGATGGCGCCCTGGTCGATCAGGTCGAGCAGACGGCCGGGAGTGGCGACCAGAACGTCGACGCCGCCCGACATGGTCTTGATCTGCGGCACCATGCCGACGCCGCCGAACACCAGGGCGTGGCGCAGCCGGTAATGGCAGCCGTAGGTCTTGAAGCTCTGGCCGACCTGCACCGCCAGTTCGCGGGTGGGGGTCAGCACCAGGATACGGCAGCTCTTGGGCATGGCGCGCTTCTTGAACTGGTCGAGGCGCTGCAGCAGCGGCAGGGCGAAGGACGCCGTCTTGCCGGTGCCGGTCTGGGCCAGACCCAGCACGTCGCTGCCCTGCAGCAGGTGGGGAATGGACTGTTCCTGAATGGGAGTGGGGGTGGTGTAGCCCTCGGCCTCGAGCGCCTTCAGCAGGGGCTCGGCCAGGCCGAGTTCGGAAAACAGAACGGTCATCAGGTCTCTTTCATCAACAAGCCGTCATCCCTCGGGCCCACACGGGGCGGGGACGGACGGCAGGACGGACGACGCATGATGCGGCTCCCGTCGGGCTCCTCCCGGACGCGCGGCCAGGAAGCTATGGGCAAGGGAAAGAAGGCTCGGGGCGAAAAGGCGATCCATCTGGGGACCAAGCCGTTGCGCGCTGCCCGCGAGCAAGCCGGACGCGAATCGTCCGGACCGGCGGACCCTGCGCCTTCGCACCCGCGAAGTCAATGTAAATCGCTCGGGGCTAAATCGGCCAGAAGGTCAGGATCAGCAGGGTTCCGGACACCACGACGATGACGCTGAGCGGCAATCCCAGCCGCCAGTAATCGCCGAAGCGATAGCCGCCGACACCCATCACCAGGGTGTTGCACTGGTGGCCGATGGGAGTGAGGAAGTCGCTGGCCGCCCCCAGGGCCACCGCCATCAGGAAGGGATCGACGGCCAGACCCAGCTTGACGGCCATGCCCGCCGCCACCGGCCCCATCAGCAGCACGGTGGCCGCATGGTGGAGAAACGGCGCCAGCAGCATGGAGGCCAGCAGCACCACGCCGAGCGCCATGGGCACCGGCACCTGCGAGGCGGCCAGCGCCAGCCAGCCGGCCAGCAGGTCCGAGGCGCCGGTGCTCTTCATGGCGTCGCTGATGGGGATCAGGGCGCCCAGCAGGATGATGATCGGCCAGTGGATGGCCTCGTAGGCGTCGCGCAGCGGCAGGCAGCGCAGCAGCACCATGGCCACCGCCGCCATGAAGAAGGCCGGCGCCACCTGCAGCACCCCGAAAGCCACCGACAGCATGGCGGCGAAGGCGATGCCCACCGGCAGCCAGGCTGATTTGCGGGTGAAGGGCATGGCCTTCTGTCCCAGGGGCAGGCAGCCCAACTGGGCCAGGGTGCCGGGCAAGGTCTCGCCATTGCCCTCGACCACCAGCACGTCGCCGGCCATGAATTCGGTCTGGCGCAGGCGCTCGATCATGTGCCGTCCGCCCCGGCTGATGGCCAGCAGGGCGATGCCGTGGCGTCGCCGCATGGCGCTGCGCACGGCGGAACTGCCGACCAGCGCCGAGTTGGGCATCACCACCGCTTCCATCACCGTGGTGTCCTCGCCGCCCAGACCGCCGCCGCCCATCAGCACCAGCCCCGCCGAATCCAGCAGCGGCTTCAGCGCCATGGGGTCGCCTTCCAGCACCAGAACGTCGTTCTCGGAGAACTCTCAATGCCCGCCGGGAACATAGCGGTGCCCCTGGTCGCGGATGATCGCCGCCACGGTCACCGCGCCGCCGGAGAACAACTGCTCGAGATCGCTCACCGTGGCGCCGATCAGCGGCGAATGGGCCTCGATGCGCACCTCGGCCAGGTAATCCTCGATGCGGAACCCGGCCCCGGTCCCACTGCCCTGGCGGTCACGGGGCAGCACCCGCCAGGCGAAGGTCAGGAAACCGATGCCGGCGAGACAGATGCCCAGCCCGACGGGAGTGAAGTCGAACATGGTGAACGGCGCGCCGGTCAGGTCCATGCGCACCCTGGACACGATGATATTGGGCGAGGTGCCGATCAGGGTCATCACGCCGCCCAGCAGCGAGGCGAAGCTGAGCGGCATCAGAATCTGCGAGACGGGAATGCCGCCGGCCCGCGCCAGCCGGATGGACAGCGGGATGAAGATGGCCAGCGCCCCGATATTCTTCATGAAGGCCGACAGCACCATCACCAGCGCCACCAGGGTACAGATCAGGGCATCGGGGGATTTCAGCGCCGACAGCGGCTTCATCAGGTGCTCGATGATGCCCGAGCGCTCGATGCCGGCGCTGACCACCAGGGCGGCGGCCACCACCACCACCACCGGATCGGAAAAGCCGTGGAAGGCCTTTTCCGGCGGCACCAGCCCGGCCAAAAGGCCAGCCGACAGCGACAGCAGCGCCACCAGGTCGTAGCGCAGCTTGTCCAGGGCGAACATCAAGATGGTGGCGCCCAGAACGGTGAACGCCAGCCCCTGTTCGAAGGTCATCGGTCACCCTTCACACCATCGGAACGGCGAAGCTACACGAGCCCATGCCCGTCCGCCAGTACGGGCAGGCCCATCGGGGCATTGCCCATACACTCCATCCGGTCATAACCTATGGCGGGAAGGTCATCACAGTACCGCCAGGGAGAGTTGGCGTGGGCAAATTCGGCAAGATCACCCTGTTGACGGCGATGATCGCGGCCAGTGGCGGCAGTGTGGCGGCGGCGGCGTCACCGCAGACGCGGGTCTATTCCTCCCTATGCCGGGATAGTGCCAGCGGCGACGCCAGCGGGTATCGCATCAGGCTCCCCCCCACTGCCAAAGGACAAGACCTCTCCATCGAATGGTCCGAAGGCCCGCTCATGGGGCCGGCCCAGGCCTCGCGGGTGATCGCCGATGACGTGTCCTCGGCCCTGGAGTTCACCCTGGTTTCCGATGGGCGGCCCCCGTACACGGTACGGGGACGGATTTCCGCCAAGGCCATCGTTCTCGAGTCCTGGAACTGGGGCGACGGCCAGGGACCGATGCCCCTGGGGGCCGTCATTCCCCGCCGCACGGCCGACGACGACAGCATCGGAGATTGTCCGCGCCGGCCATAGTGCCCCCTGCCGCCCCCACGGCGGCGAAGCCCCGCTATTTGCGAATGCGTATCATCCGAAATAACTATTGGCATCAGCGATGCGAGTGATTATCATCTGCATCAGGTCATGGAACACGCCACGGAGCGTCGGATGGTTTCGGTTCGCCTGCTGGTCTTCACCCTGCTGCTCGGCCTGTGCGCCGGCACCCTGGAAGGGATCGCATCGGTGAGCGACACGGCCGATGCCGGCACCATCTGCTCCAGCACCCGGCAATAGCGCAGGAGGCACCCCTATGTATGTTTGTCTCTGTCACGGCTTCACCGACCGCCAGGTCCGCGCCGCCGTCACCGAGGGGGCCGGCAGCCCGCAGGCGGTGTTCCGCCACTTCGACTCCAAGCCGCGCTGCGGCAAGTGCGTTTCCACGGTGCGCGAGCTGGTCGACGAGGGCAAGGGCGGATGCGCAGGCGGTTCCGGCGGCTGTCCCTGCGGCAAGCGGGGCTAGAGGCGACGCGCCTCGAATATGAGGCGGGCCGCTCCAGCGCCCGTTGAGGGCGCGGCCAAGGGCGCGGATGCGCCCGCCCGGCGAGGGAAAATGATAAGGCCTATAGCGTGATGCACATTTTGGGCATTACGCTATAGAGGCGACGCGGAAACTGAAACGGGGCCTTTCGGCCCCGTTTTTATTTCGTCCCGCCCGTTGTCGTTCCGGGCGGAGTGAAGGATGGCAGCCTCGGAGCCGTCACTCGTCGTCGTAACGTCCCGGACAAGGCGGCAGGGTCGACAGGATGTCGCCGCCGTCCGGCTCACCCATGGCCTTGGCCTTCAAGACCCGGCGCATGATCTTGCCCGAGTTGGTCTTGGGCAGTTCCTCGACGAAATGGATTTCGCGCGGCGCCATGCCGGCGCCCAGTTCCTGGCGGGCATAGGACAGCAACTCGGCACGCAGGGCATCGCCGGCCTCGAAGCCGGGATTGAGCGAGACGAAGGCCACCGGCACCTCGCGCACCAGCATGTCGGGCTTGCCCACCACGCCGATCTCGGCCACCGCCGGATGGTCCATCAGGCAGCCTTCCACCTCGAAGGGGCCGATCTGCAGGCCGCCGCACTTGATCATGTCGTCGGCACGGCCTACGAACCAGATGAAGCCATCCTTGTCCCGCTTGACCAGATCGCCGGTGAAGTACCAACCGTCGCGGAAGCACTCGCCATAGCGGGCCTCCTCGCCCAGGGCGCCCGAGAACATGGAGGGCCAGCAGGTGCGGATAGCCAGTTCGCCCACCGCGTCGATATCCTCCACCGCCTTGGGCGTGCCGCCCTCGCAGCGCATGATCATCGCCTCGACCCCCGGCAGGGGACGCCCCATGCTGCCCGGCCGGCGGTCGGTGCCGGGGCCGTTGGCGATGGTGATGGCGCCGGTCTCGGTCTGCCACCAGGTGTCCAGGAAGGGCACGCCCAGCGCCTTCTGGCCCCACATCACCGCTTCGGCGTTGAGGGGCTCGCCGACGCTGGCCGCCACGCGGAGCGAATTCTCGCGGTAGGACCGCGCCAGTGCCGCGCCATAGCGCATCATGGTGCGGATGGCGGTGGGCGTGGTGTACCAGGCGGTCACCTTCTCGTCGTGCAGGATACCGTACCAGCGCCGGGGCTCCAGTTCGGCCTCGTCGGCGATCAGGGTAGCGCCGCACACCAGCGGCGCGATGATGCCGTAGGAGGTGCTGGTCACCCAGCCGGGATCGGCGGTGCACCAGAATACGTCGGCCTCGGTCAGGCCGAACACCTTGCGCCCGGTGATCAGATGGGCCAGCACCGCCCGATGGGGGTGCAGCACGCCCTTGGGCGTGCCGGTGGTGCCGCTGGTGAAGTGCAGGAAGGCCGGCGCGTCGGGCGTGGTCGCCACCGCCGCCATGGGCTGGGCCTTGTCCATCAGGGTGCGCAGGTCGGCGCAGCCCTCCAACACGGACGGTGCCGCGCCGTTCTCGCCGATCAGCAGCACGTGGCTCAATTGCGGCAGGGCGGCACGCGACGACGCCACCTTGCGGGCATAGAGTTCGTCGGACGTGATGAGAACATGGGCCTTGCCCAGTTCCAGCCGCGCCTTGATGGGGCCGGGACCGAAGGCGGCGAACAGCGGGCAATAGATGCCGCCCGCCTTCCAGATGCCCAGCGCCACGCCGTACAGGTCGGGGACCCGGCCCAGCAGCACGGCCACGGTCTCGCCCGGTTGCAAGCCCAGATCGGCCAGAACGCGGGCGATACGCCCCGATTGCTCGGCCAGTTGCCCATAGGTGATGTCGCGCCGGTCCTGACGGCGGCCCAGCCAGCGGACGGCGGTCTGCCCGCCGCGCCCCAGACCGACCAGCCGGTCGGAGCAGACCGCGCCGATGTTCAGGGCAGCGTCGGGGGCTCCCGCCAGTTCGGCCAGGGCCTCGTTCCAACGGAAAGCGGCGTCATCCCACACCCCGGCTCCACCCGCCGGAGCCGTTGCTGCAATGGTCTTGCCCGGCTTGGCCGAAACCATGCGTCCTCCCAGACTTTATCGTGTTCGACGGCCCCTTCGGGCGATCCCCCGCCCCAAGGCTCCCGCCCGTTGATTGCGGCCATTCTGTCCGCCTCGGGCGGTGTGTGCAACAAAAGGAATTGCAGAGCACCGATGCGTCAAGGCAATGAATTATGTTGCAGATTTGCTGCGCCGCGAAACACTACCGAGAGTTACCAGCGGGAAGCGTCCCGCCCTCTACCAGCACAGTGGCGATGCGTTCGCCGATGGCCTTGTTGAAGGCAGGCGAATAGTGCACCGCGTCGATATAGGCATTGCCTCCGGCCGGCTCCAACTCGGCCAGCCACAGCAGCCCCTTGTCCCACAATTGTCCGGCGGCCCTCATCTCGGCCAGACGGGGATAGCCGCGCGCCGCGTTCATGTGATAGCCCAGCGCCTCCTCCTTGACCGGGAACGGGCGCTTGCGGTTGTCGTAGGCATAGGTGGGAACCGGCTGCTGGACGAACAGCACCTTGAAGCCCAGCCGCTCGGCCATGGCGTCGATCATGCGGCGGTTGGCGTCCAGGCGGCGGATCACCGCGTCGACTTCGGCATCGGTGTCGCAGAACCGCCCCCACTCGCGCACCAGCACCGACTTGTCGCCGGCCAGATGGCGAATCATCTGCAGCACGTGCGAACGGGCCGCCAGGTCCCGCCACAGCGGCAGGCGCGACCGGGCCAGGGTGATCTGGGACAGACGCTCGTTCCAGGCGCTGCTGTCGGGCACGGCGCAGTGATAGAAATCGGCGTCGCCGTCCACGAACACCACCACGTCGGGCTTGATGCCGGCGGTCAGCAGCCGCTCCAGGGCGATGCGCTCCTGGGTGGAGTAATAGGATACCGTCCCGAAATTGAAGACCTTGACGTCGGCCCGCCCCGCCGCGCCCAGCGCCTGTTCGACATAGGCCGGGATGGTCTCGTCGTCGGCGACCCCCGCCCCCAGGGTGGTGGAACCGCCGAACACGAAGACCTTGGCCCCCTCGGCGCCCAGATCGGGACGTCCGGCGCCATTGCCGCGAACGCCGTCGTCGGAGACGGTGAAATGCTCCCCCTGATACGGTGCGGTGCGATATTCGACGAAGGGAGTGTAGACGGTATCGAACTGCCGCCACTCCTCCTTGAGGATCTTGCGATAGCGCCCCACGTCCTCGGCATTGTAGAGCTTGCCCAGGTCGGCATCGGACATTTGGGCGGCAAAGGCCGGGCGCTTGTCCCGGATCAGCTTCACCGCCCAGCCGGCCACCAGCTCCAGGCCGCCGATACCAACCGCCAGGATCAGCAGTAACAGGCCCAGGGTCGAGAACAGCCGTTGAAACGGATTGGTGCGGTTGCGGCGCATCTGAAAAGCCCTTTCGAAAGCGGCGCTTCCTGATACCTTGAACACCTACACCCGCGCAACGTGGAGACGCTATACATGTTTGAGCTGAACCCCAGAATTCAGGCCGATACCGTCCCGGTGACCGAGTGGCCGCTCTGCCGGGTTCTGCTGATGAACGACAGCAATTATCCCTGGCTGGTGCTGGTGCCCCGTCAGGCGGGCGTGGTGGAGATCACCGATCTGGCCGCCGAGGATCAGCACGCCCTGCTCGACGAGATCACCCGCGCCTCGACGGCGCTGCGCCGGGCGGTGGCCCCCCACCGCATCAACATCGCGGCGCTGGGCAACGTGGTGGCCCAGTTGCACGTGCACGTCATCGCCCGCGAGACCGACGATGCCGCCTGGCCCAAGCCGGTGTGGGGCGCCGTTCCGGCGGTTCCCTACGCGCCCGGGACGCTGGAGACGCGGCTGGCGGCATTGCGGGCGGTGCTGGGGTAGCCTTCGCTTTCACCATTCCCCCCAGCCTGATCAACGGTCGTCCGGTTTGAGTTTCGGACGGCCTTGCTACCTGCTCCGCCCTCTTGGTGTCCTTGGTGTCTTGGTGGTTTGACCGTCTTTTCCGTGTCCCCGCACGGGGGGCCAAGGCAATGACCGTTCGACGATGGCGACGCCAAAAAGCAAGACGGCGCCGGATCGCTCCGGCGCCGTCTTCATTCGACCTCGGACCGAGCCTATTCCAGGCGGCCCAGCGAGCGGGCCAGGACCAGATACAGCTTGCCCACCTCGGACGAGGTGAAGGTGCCGGTCAGCACGTCCTGGTGATCGGAATTGCGGGCCTGATTGAGCAGGGCCTCGAACTCCGCCAGATAGCGGGTGACGTATTCGCGGAAATCGCCGTCATCCTCGAACTTGTTCTTGATGGACGCCATCTGGTGCTTGTCGAGATTCTTGAGAATCTTGCGCACGAAGATGGACTGGTCGCCGGCATGGAACTCGCGCCAGGCCTTCTCGTCGATATTGGCGTTGAAGATGCGGCCGATGTCCACCGACAGGGATTGCAGCTTCTCGACGATGAAGGCGGCGTTCTGCAGGAAGTGCTCCACCGACAGCTGGGCGCGCTTCTCTTCCAGTTGCGATCCCCGGATTTCGGCCAGCTTGGAGGCGTTGACCAACTCCTCCACCTGACGCGAGAAGCTGTTGGAGAAGCTTTCGGCCTGCTGGGCCAGACGGTCGCCGGTGATGCCCAAGTCGTTGGACTTGGTGCGCACCATCTCGAAGGCGGCTTCCAGCTTGGCGCCGGTCCGCTCGGTGGTTTCCTGCATCTCGCTGGCGTGGCGGCGCAGGCCGTCGCCGGCCGAGCGCACCTGGGCGGTGATCCGCTCCGCCGAAGCGGTGAGCTCGCGGATACCGGCGCGGAGCATGTCGCCGGCGGCGGTAACCTGGGCGGCGGTCTTGTTGGAGGCTTCCTCGAAATCGCGGCTGATGCTGCGCAGCGCGTCGCCCGCCGTCTGGGACTGGGCGAAGACCTGCTGGGCGGCTTCGCCCAACTGCACCGCGTTCTGCTGGATGGCCGAGCCGAAGGCCTTGAGCACGTCGCTGGAATCGTCGGCGACGCGGGCCAGGGACTGGGCCTGGACGCGCAGCGCCTCGCCCACCGCACCGACCGAAGCCTCGGCCTGATCGGCGGAGGCGACCACCTGCTCGGTCTGCTTGCGCAGAACCTCGGTGGCGGCACGCACCCGCGAGCCCAACTGATCGGACACTGCCTGCAACTGCTCGGAACGCTTCTCCAGCAATTCGGCCACACCGGCGGAATCGCCGCTGGCCTTGGCGGCGGCGGTGGCGACGTCGGTGGTGCGCAGGCGCAGGGCCTCGCCCACCGCATCCAGTTCGACGCCGACCCGGCTCGACATGGCGATCAGGTCGTTGGTACCCTGGCGCAGGGTGTCGGCGATGGTCTTCACCTTGGCCATCACCTGGTCCGAGGTGGCGATCAGGTGGCGCGACTGCTGGTTCAGCGAGGCTTCCGACAGCTTGGACTGGGTCGACACCACGTTGGCGGCGTCGGCCAGTTCGTCGGCCTGCTTCCTGAGCGAGGTACGGATGTTCTCGGCCTGGGCGGCGGATTTCTCCGCCCCCTTGTTGAGGTCCTCGATATAGAGGCGCAGCGTCTCGGACACCTCGCGGCCGCGGGCGGTCATCTGGTCCGAGGCGGCGGCGACGGCGCGGGTCTGGCCCTGGAAGGCTTCGCCCACCTCGCGCACCCGGGCCATGGCCCGCTCGGCGGCGGCATCCACGTCGTCACGGCGCTGGACGAACACCTCGCCCACCGCACCCAGCTGGGTGGAGGCGTCGTCGGCGGCGACACGCAGGCTTTCGGCCTGACGGCCCAGGCTTTCCTCGATCTCGCGGAAGCGGCCCATGGCCTGGTCGGAGGCCGAGCCCAGCTCGCGCGACTGCACGCCCAGGGCCTCCTCGACGATCTTGACGCGGGACAGCACGCGCTCGGTGATCTGGTCAAGGCCGGTGGCCTGCTGCTGCAGCGAAGCCGAGATGCGGCTGGTCTGCTCGGCCAGACGCTCGGCGGCCTGATCCAGATCGGTGTTCTGGCGGGTGAACAGGCTTTCCAGCGCCTCGACCCGCTCGGCCAGCGAATTGGCGACCACCTCGGTACGGGTGGTGGCCTGCTCGGCCGAGCTGCCCAACTGGCTGCTCTGGCGCTCGAACATGGCGACCACCTGCTCGGCGCGCGCCACCGCCGCCTGGGAAACGTGATCCAGGGACTCGGCCTGGGTGCGCACCTGCTCGGCCACCGTGTCGGCGCGCGACGCGGCGCGGGCCGAGGTGGTGTCGATGGATTCGATCTGGCCGCGCAGCAGCTCGCCGAACTCGCGGATGCGGTGGGCCGAGGTGTCGGTGACGGTGGTCAGGTCCTGGGTCTGCATGCGCAGCAGGGTTTCCACCTCGCGGGCCCGCGCGGTGGCGCCATCGGCGGCCTGGGTCAGGCGGTCGACCTCCTTGCGGAGCGCCTCCACCGCCGTCTGGGCCTCGTCGTTGACGCGGCCGACCACTCCGGTCATGGCCTCGATCTGGGATGCCATGATCTCGCGCACCGCCTCACCCTTGGCGGCGGCCTCGGTGGAGGCCAGCGTCAGGTCGCGGGCCTGGGCGCGCAGCGACTCGGCGATGAGCGACACGCGGGCCTCGGCACCCTCGGCGGGATAGGTCAGGCGGGACAGTTGCCTGCGCATGTCGGTGGACAGCGAACGCAGCTCGCGCCCCCGGTCGAAATAGGCGATCAGCAGCCAGAGAAAGGCCAGCGGCAGGAAGGCGGCACCGACCATGCCGCCGATTTCCTGCGGCTGCATGAACAGCAGGTTGCCCCAGCCGATGGAGGTGTTGGCCCAATAGCCGGACAGCACCACCCAGACGATGGTGACCAGCAGGCCGATCATCCGGGCGGCCTTGCCGCCCGGCGCGGTAACTTCGTCACCCGACGGCAGCGGATCGGGGCGCAAGACGGCCAGGGGCGGCGCCAGGGAGGCCGCCGTTTCCCTTGCCTCGGCCTCGGTGGCACCCGTCCCCTGCGCCACCGCTTCGGTCTCGCCTCTGGTCATGTTTGTATCGCCCATGAGTCCGCCCTGACCTTCGTGAACATTCACCACTCGCCGTCCGCCGGGACCTCCGGCCAACGCAGGAAGCGCGGACGGATCGCAGCAAAAAAAGCGGCGCGATAAAATATCGCCTCCGCATCGTCCTCCCAGAACTTGGGCGGGACTTGCCCCCTCCCCCCGGACCTTGGACAGCGCTAGGCAGGATGCCTTGTTCACGGGGGAAAATCAAACACTCCCTACCCCTGACCAAGGCCCTATCCCCGGGTTCGCGCCAAGGGGGGCCGCCCCTTGCGCATCCCGGCGGAAACCTTCAGTTCCGGGCGCAGCCTGAGCGGCTTCTCCGCCTTTTCCGGCGCCACCGGCCCGGCATGCAGACGCGTGCGGCTCAAGGTGTCGTGATAACGGATCTGATCGGTGTCGAGACCCGCCAGCATTTCAGCAATATAGGGTGACGGCGCCGCAGTCTTGCGCCGCTCGGCGGCGAAGGAAAGCACCAGCCAGCGCTTGGCCCGGGTGGCGGCCACGTACATCAGGCGGCGCTCCTCCTCCAGATCGGGCGAGGATTCGTGAGGCATCAGGTCGGCCTCGCAGCCGGCCACCACCACCGCCGACCATTCCAGCCCCTTGGCGCCGTGAATGGTGGACAACACCACGGCGTCGCCGCCGGTCTCGGCGCGGCGCAGCGACCGGCGCTGCTCTTCCATCCTGGCGATGAAGGCGGCGACGTTTTCGCATTCGGCGGCCAGATCGGCGGCGGTGAAGGCCAGATCGCGCCATTGCAGCCCCTCCTCCCCCGGCGGCCGCGCCGTGGCGGAAACCAGCCGCCCCACCTGACGGCACAGAGCCGGCCAGGGCACGTCGGCGTCGATCTTCTCCGGTGCCTGACTCAACAACCGGTCGACACGCTTGCCGTGACCCAGCATGGCCCTGGCATCCATGTCATGGGGGGCGGCCAGCAGGCGGGCCAGCCCGGCGACCAGCCGCACCGGCCCCAATTGCCAGAACTCGCCGGCGCCACGCACCACCAGGGGGACGCCGGCCTCGGCCAGCTTGATCTGGATGCGCGAGCCCACGTGACCGGCGCGGTAAAGCACCGCCATCTCGTGCCAGGGCATGCCGCGCCCGGCCAACCCCTTCACCACGCGGAGAACGTAATCGGCCTCGTCCTCGTCGTCGTCCAGGCCGGCGATGGTCAGGGCCAGGCGCGAAGCGCTGTGCGGTTCCTGATCCTTGACGTGGCGACGACGGTTGCCGCCGATCAGGGCGGCGGCCGCGGCCACGATGGTGGCGGTGCTGCGGTAATTGCGCGACAGGCGATAGAGGGCCGGGTCGGGCCACGCCGCCTCGAACCCCAGGATGAAGGCCGGGTCGGCGGAGCGCCAGGCATAGAGGCACTGGTCGTCGTCGCCGACCGCCCACAGCCGGGCGCCCTCGGACCGCAGCAGGCGCAGCATGCGTTCCTGGGCGGGATTGATGTCCTGGTACTCGTCGATGAGCAGATGGTCGAAGAAGCCGGCCAGACGCGCCCGATAGGCCTCGTCGGTCTCCAGCCCCCGCACCAGTTCCATGATCAGGTCGCCGAAATCGAAGCCGCCCTCCTCGGCCAGGGCGCGCTGATAGCGGCCGTAGGCCTCGGCGGCCTCCAGCAGGGCGGCATCGTTTTTGGCCTTGGCCTCGGCCAGCGCCGCCGCCGGGTCCATCAGCCGGTCCTTGTAGGCGCCGAACACATCGGTGGGCTTGCGGACGTCATCGCCGAGGTAAAGGCGATGGCGGGCGATCACCCGCGAGCAGGCCTGCTCGTCGAACACGCGAAAGCGCGGGCAGCCCGGCGGCGGATGGCGCTGCAGCAGCCGCAGCGCCATGCCGTGCAGGGTGGCGATGGGCATGCGGCGAAAGCGCTCGGCGTCGAAGTCCTGGCCCCGTTGCTCCAGCCGGCGGCCGATGCGGCCGCGCAGTTCGTCGGCGGCCCGCGCCGTGAAGGTGGAGACGAAGATGCGGGCCGGCTGCGCGCCCTGGCCCAGCAGGTGCACGTAGCGCCCCACCAGGGTGGTGGTCTTGCCGGTACCCGGCCCGGCCAGGACCAGCACGGATTCCGCCTCGGCCTCGGCGGCAAGGCGCTGTTCGGGATCAAGGGGGGATTCGGCCGCCGCCGGGGCAGGTTCGCTCATGGCCGGCAGAGTAGCGGCGCGGCTCGGAGGTTACAACGGCTCTACGCTATCTCTTAGGCTCCAGCACCCGGCGGGTCACCGCCCAGCGGCCCAGCGGACGGTCGCAGCGTTGGGCGTGCTCCACCACCCAGTGGGCGATGAAGTCGTGAACCTTGGCGGCATCCTTGTCGGCACAGACCTGGGCATGCAGCATCACCCCCAGATGGTCCAGCAGTCCGGCATGGTCGTCCAGATGGCGCCGCGCGTCGGGATAGTCGAATTCCGTCATCACCTGTTCCTGGTGGGCGAAATTGCGCTCCACGTAACGCATGATCGCCTGGATGCGCGCGCACCGGCTGAAATCGCATTCCCCACGTCCGGCGGCGCCGCGACGGCACTCCACCCCCGGCTGGAACACCCGTCCCAGCAAGAAGCGCAATCCCTCGTTTCCGGCATCGATGCTGGGAACTCCGGTCTCGTGACCCTGAGTAAGGGGTGCCATCGGACCTCCTCGCCACCCGGGAATATTCTTATTTTTTATGCGGGAAAACATAGCAGGGCAGCCTTGAAATATCAATCAAGGGTCTATATGCAACAATATTTTTGCAGGTGCGAAGAGAGACTCGCGGCGGACTTGTCCAGGCCCCGGCGACCGCCCTACTCGCCGCCGCCGAGGAAGGGCCGGTACTCGAAATCCTCGATTTCGATGTGATGCACCAGCCAGCCGGTCAGGAAGCCGTGGAGTTCCCGGGCGACCCGCTCCACATTGGCGACGGACAGGGCTGCGGACATATCGGCCACCCGCATGGCGATGGTCCGATGGGAATGGCGGTGCAATTCCAGGAAAGGAAAGCCGGCACGCTCCATCATCTCTTCCTCCTCGGAGAAGTGATAGACGATGTAGCGGTTCAGTTCGACGAACACGGCCTGGACCGCATCCAAGGCCAACCCCGCGCCGGCCATGGCATCGATCCGTGCCAGCAGATCGAACAGATGGCGATGGTGCGCATCCAGCGTGGGCTCGCCGACACTCAGGTTTTCCGTCCACGCCAACACCATCCACCCCCAAACCTTTGCCGGGCTTCATTAGGCCCGGCGGCGGTGGAATTCAACATGCGAGTCGTGACTGTTTAGACCGGCTTCAGCCTCCGGATGCGGCGCCGGTTCCGTTGCCGAAGAACAGCAGGCCGTTGCGCCACTGGATCAGCGGCGTCGCCCAGGGAGCCCGGCTGCCGTGGTGCCGCCGCGACGGCTGCATGGGCTTGCCGAAATAGTACCCCTGGCCGTAGCGCACGTTGTAGACGCGCAGCAGATTGGCGGTGGCCTCGTCCTCGATATGCTCGGCGATGGTGGCGACCCGCAATTCGCGGCACAACTGGGTGATGGCGCGCAGGAAGGGCAGCGATTCCCCCTTGCTCGCCGCCTCGCGCACATAGGAGCCGTCGATCTTGACGTGGTCGACCTTGAGGCCGCGCAGATAGTGGAAGGCCGCCGCCCCGGCGCCGAAATCGTCGATACCCACCGGATGGCCGCGCCCGCGGATTTCCTGGATAACGGCATTGGCCGCCACCAGATCGGCGATGGCCGAGCTTTCCGTCACCTCGAACAGCAACCGCCCGCGCAGGTCCGAGGCGCCGTGGATCAGTTGCAGCAGCCTTGCCGCCATGCTGGGGCTGGACAGCGAGCGGCCCGACAGGTTGACGGCGAAGCGCAGGCTGGGCTCGGCCCCCACCCCCTTGCGCATGAACTCGATGGCGCGCGAGCAGATGGCCAGGTCCAGTTCCCCCACCAGGCCGGTATCCTCGGCGAACACCACGGTGCTGTAGGGGGAGTTGCCGTCCTCGCCAAAGCGCACCAGGCATTCGAAGTGATGGACCGCGTTGCTCCACAGATCGACGATGGGCTGGAAGTGCAGTTGGAAGTCGCCCCGGCCGATGGTCCGCTTGACCTCGCGCATCTTGGCCACCGTCTGCGACAGGGTCGGGCGCGCCATGGCCGACAATTCATGGATGGTGGCGTCGCTGTCGTTGGTGAAGCGGTTGAGCGTGTAGATCAGGGCGCTGGTCGCCTCCTGCGCCGAGATGCCGCCGCCGTCGATGGCCAGCGAAGCGGATTCGGGATGCATGGGGGCGCCCATCACCGACCGGGCCAGACCGCTGATGGCCGCCTCGATCTCGCCGGCGTCGACGTCTGGGCCGTGGATCACACCGTATTTGCTGTTGCCCAGATCGGCGGCGGCCCCGCCCCCCACCGAGCATTGCCGCAGGTAATCGGTGAAGCGGGCGATGAAGTCGGCGGTGGCCTCGGCGCCGACCTTACTGCGCAACTCGGCCAGTTCCGGCAGGTCCAGCAGGGTCATGCGGTAGGATTCGTCGCCGTCCTTGGCGCTTTCCTTGATCAGGTCGCCGGCCAGGGCCTCGAAGCCCTCGCGGCCCAGCAGGCCGGTCTCGCTGTGGCGGACCGTCGGCGACATCAGGGTGCCGGAATGGGTCAGCACCAGCAGCAGGCGGTCCTGGCGGTCGGGATGGGGATAGCCCGACAGCGCCACCGGGGTGCTGCCCCCGGTCGGCAAGGTGACGTGCAGCAGGACGTGGCGGACCCGGTCGCCGCCGGCCATGCGCTTCAGGGCGTTGCGGACACGGGACTGGTCCTCGGGACGGATCAGCTCGGCCAGGGTCATGGAGGCCAGCAGGCGGGCTGGCCGGCCCACCAGCGACATGGAGGCGCCGATGGCGAAGACGATGCGTCCGGAATGATCGGCTTCCATCAGCAGGTCGGCGGCGGCGAAGGCGAAGGCGACATAGGCCTCCTGCGGCTGGCCCAGTCCGGAGCCGCCCTTACCCTTGCGGCTGGGGAAGGACCCCACATCCTCCGCTCCGCGATCATCGGCCTTCGTCATCTGTCCCCGCGTCCATTGTCGGACCGACCCCGCGGCTACCATAGGCAAATCAGCGGATTTACAAACGTGACAAATAGAAACGAATTATCGCGAAGCACTTCGGCCTACAGCCACTTGATCCATTTGAGGATCAGATAGGTGATCGGCATCATGCCGATCACCGCGCCGCACAGGATCAGGAAGGCCATGGGCTCCTGCGATCCGGGGATACCGCCGATATTGGTGCCCATCATGCCGGCCAGCAGGCTGGGCGGCAGCACCATGGCGGCCAGGGCGGTCAGGCGGTTGGAGGACTGGGCGGCGCGCTCGGCCACCAGATTGGTGAAATCCTCGTGCAGGATGGTGGCGCGCTGGCGCATTTCGTCCAGATCCTCGATATGGCGGAGCAGACGGTCGTTGACCTCGCGCAGGCGCATCTTGGCCTCGGGGTCGAGCCAACTGGCGTCGTCGTGACGCAACCGGTAGAGGGCATCGCGCTGGGGCGCCAGATAGCGGCGCAACTGCACCACCTTGCGCCGGGCCGAGGCGATGTCCTCGCGCAGGTCGGTGCCGGCCAGCCCCTCGCCGATGCGGTCCTCCAGGTCCGAGATGCCATCCTCGATCTCGTCGGTGAGAATCCCCAGATGATCGACCACCTTCTCGGCGATGCGGGCCAGCAGGGCGCCGGCGGTACGCGGCCCCTTGCCCATCATCATGGCCAGCCGCAGATCACGCAGGGCATTGAGCGAATGAGCCCTGTCGCGCAGCGAGATGCAGCGGTCGGCCTCGATCCACATGTGAACGGGCACCAGTTCGGTTTCCGCCGTCGGGTCCTCGCCCTCGCCGACCCGCGCCTTGTTGACGCCGCGCAGCACCACCATCAGGGCGTCGCCCACGTCCTCGACCCGGGGACGCGATTCCTCGGCGGTCAGCGCCATGGCCACCAGGGGATCGACGCCGGAACGCTCGCACAGCCAGTCGCGGGCCTTGGGCTCGTCCCGTTCGAGATGGACCCACAGGAAGCCGTCGGCCGGCCGCCAGGTCTCCACCTCGGACCAGCGCAGGTCGCGGACGCCACCCTCGGGGCCGATCAGCATGGCGAAGCGCAGGCCCGGTTCCAGCCCGGCGTGAAGTTCCTGGTCCATGGACATGCCGGCCCCTCCTGCCTCGCCACATCCGGCCGAGGATAGGCCCGCCCCGGCGGGAAAACCACAGGGAAACACCCTGCGCCCAGGCATGTCCCGGCCGGATTGAGAAACCACCGCCGGTGCGCTATTCTTGCCTTATTGGGGACGGATGGGAGGCGGGGATGATCAAGGGCCGGTATTGCGTCCTTGTGGCGGGTTGCCTTCTGGCCATGGCCGCGACCTCGCCGGCCGATGCCGCCGAGCCCCGGACCATCGAATATGCCTATCCCGACCAGTCGGTCTGGACCACCCGGCTGGACGCCAAGGGTGAGCCCGACAATCCGCTGCTGCGCCTGGCCGCGCCGCTGTTCCAGCAGGCCGGCATCCCCTGGCGGGCGCGCGGGTTGCCGGCGGCGCGCCTGTTCGAATATTTGAGCGACGGACAGACCGACTTCTCCATGCTGGTCAAGGGACCGGCGCTGGAGAAGTGCTGTCTGGTCAGCAAACGGCCGGTGGCCGGCACCGAATTGCGGGTGTACCGCCGCAAGGGCCTGCCCCCCATCACCACCCGCCAGGGGCTGGCCGGCAAGGAGGTGATCACCGTCCACGGCTACAGCTATGGCGATATCCTGGCCTTCATCAGGAATCCGGCCAACCGGGTCGGCAACAACGGCACCGTCAGCCACGAATCCGCCTTCGCCATGCTGGAGCGCGGACGGGCCGACTATCTGCTGGACTATGCCGGGCCGGCCGAGGAAGTGCTGGCCGATCACCCGATCAAGGACCTGGAATTCGACGTCATCGACCGGCTGGACGTCTATCTGATCCTCAGCCGGACCTATCCCGATGCCCCGGCGGTGATGGCCCGCCTGGAAGCCATCGCCGAGACCCTGCGGGTCGAAGGGGTTTCTAAATTTAGTCTAAAGTAGGCTATGCAAATGTTTTGGGCTCGTATCGCCCCGGCGATGCGGGTAGGCTTGCATCATCATGATGATGATGATGCTGCGCAAGAAAGGGCGAGAGAACAGGATCGGCCGCCGCCTGATCGTCCTGATCGTCGCCTTCAGCTCATTTCTGGCCTTACTGGCGACCGCCTATCAGCTGTTCAGCGAATACCAGCAGCAGCGCGCCGACATGGACGATCAGCTGGAGAACGTCCAGATTTTCCTCCCGCCCATTACCGGCAGCGTCTGGACCTTCGACGAGCGGCAGATCACCCTGGCCCTCGACGCCCTGACCCGGCTGTCCCATGTGGAATACGCGGTGATCACCACCTTGGACGGCCGCAACGTGTGGAAGTCCGGAGCCGTCAAGTCGAAGCGGTTGCTCAACCGTCAATATACCCTGTCGCGCGAGATCCGGGGCGAGATGCGCCAGATCGCCACCCTGGACGTGTCGGCCAGCCTGGACGGCATCTACGACCGCCTGATGGGCCAGGCCATCACCATCTTGGTGAGCAACGCGCTGAAGACCTTCCTGGTGGCGGCGTTCATGTACGTGATCTTCAGCCGCATCGTCACCCGCCGGATCGAGGAACTGGCCCGCAACGTCAGCAGCCTGGTGCCAGAATCCCTGCTCTCCCAGGCCTCGCTGTTCGACGAGACGCTGGGCTTTCCCGAGCACGGCGACGAGATCGACCGCCTGCGCTGGGCCTATGACAACATCGCCCGCCAACTGAATCTGTCGGTGCAGGACCTGCACGACCGCAACGACGAGCTGCAGCACGAAATCCACGAGCGCACCCGGGCGGAAAGCGACCTGCAGCAGGTGATCGCCGAATTGTCGCGCACCAACGCCGAGCTGGAGCGTTTCGCCTATGTGGCCGCCCACGACCTGCAGGAGCCGGTGCGCGGGCTGGTCAGCTTCTCGCAGTTGTTGGAGCGCAAGTGTCTCGAGAACCTGGGCGACGAGGGCAAGGACTATCTGCGCTTCATCGTCAACGAAGCCCTGCGTATGTCCAATCTGGTGCGCGATCTGCTGGAATACAGCCGGGCCGGCGGCGCCGGCCTGAGCATCGGCGAGGTGGACTGTACCGAACTGATGGGTACCGTGCTCCAGAGCCTGCGCCCAGCCATCGAGCATAAGCGCGCCCAGATCCAGATCACCCCGCTGCCCAAGGTCCACGCCGACCAGGGCCAGCTGCATCAGGTCTTCCACAATCTGCTGGGCAACGCCCTCAAGTACAGCGGCGACGGAAGCGCTCCCTCCATCCGGGTGACCGCCGAGCGCGACGGCGAGGGCTGGCGTTTCGCGGTGAGCGACAACGGGATCGGCATCGATCCCCAGTACCACGATTACGTCTTCGAGGTGTTCCGCCGCCTGCATACCGGCTCCGCCTATCCCGGCACCGGCATCGGGCTGGCCATCTGCAAGCGTATCGTCGAGAGCCATGGCGGCCGTATGTGGCTGACCTCGGCTCCCAACGAGGGCACCACCTTCTTCTTCACCCTGCCCGACCGGGTCGAGGAAGCCCGGGCGGTAGCGGAATAATCACCGCCCGATCAGCATGGCGACGGAACAAGCCAGCAGCAGGCCGGCGAACAACCGCCGCATGACGATTTCGGGAAAGGCGTGGGCCAGGGCCACCCCGGCCGAGACGCTGACCAGCCCGCCCAGCCCCAGCGCGCCGCCGATGGTCCAGTTCACATTGCCGGCGCGGGCATAGGAGGCCAGAGCCGCCGCCGAACAGGGCAGAACCAGGGCCAGAGCCAGACTCTGCGCCACCCGCTGGTCCAGCCCGAACCAGCGCGACAGGATCGGCGTCGCCACCAGCCCTCCCCCCACGCCCAGCAATCCCATGCTGCCGCCACCGGCCAGGCCGACCAGGGGAAGCAGCCGGAGACGGAGCGGCGTTGCCGCCCCCACATCCACGCGGCGGCGGATCATCAGCACCGCCAACACCGCCAGGAAAGCCGAGAACAGCAGGCGCAGCACATGCTGGTCCAGCCCCTGGGCCAGTTGCGCCGCCCCATAGGTGGTCACCGTCCCCACCAGGGCCAGCCGCGCCGCCCTGCCCAGGTCGACGGGGTTGCGCCGCATATAGCGCCACCACGCCGCCAGCAGGTTGGGCACCATCATGGCCAGGGCGGTGCCCTGGGCCATGGCCTGATCCATGCCGTAGGCGGTGACCAGCAGGGGAATGGCGATGATGCCGCCGCCGATGCCGAACAGGCCGCCGAGGAATCCCAGGGCGCCGCCCAGCAACAGCAGGGGCATCAGGGTCAGAAGCAGGGAAACGGACACCGACGCGACCTTTCCACGGAAACGATGCCCGATGATTATCCTTGCCATGGCCGCAATCAATGGCGTCAACTTCACTATACTCTTGCGCACAGAGCATCAATCGTCATGGCCTTGAACGACAGCCTGGATATCGCCTTCTTCTCCCTGGTGGCCCGCCATTCCAGCCTGACGGCGGCGGCCCGCGAGATGGGGCTGTCGCCCCCCGCCGTCAGCCGCCGCCTCGCCGCCCTGGAAGGCCGCCTCGGCGTCCGCCTGCTCAACCGGACCACGCGGCGGCAAAGCCTGACGCCCGAGGGCGAGAAGTATGTGGAGGAGGGCCGCCGCATTCTCGGCGATATCGAAAGCCTGGAACGGGAGTTGACGGCGGGACTTCAGAGTCCGCGCGGCATGCTGCGCATCAATGCCGGGTTCGGCTTCGGGCGGCGCCATCTCGGCCCGGCGGTATCGGACTTCGTCCGTCTGCATCCCGAGGTGGAGGTGATCCTGCACCTGAGCGACCGGCCGCTGGACCTCGCCGCCGAGGCCATGGACATCGGCATCCGCTTCGGCATCGGTCCGGATTCCGGCCTGCTGCACCGACGCATCGCCGCCAATCGCCGCCTGCTGTGCGCCGCCCCCGCCTATCTCGCCGCCCATCCGGCTCCCCACGGCCCGGCCGGGCTGCGCGACCACCAGTGCATCGTCATCCGCGAGAACGACCGGGCCTTCAACACCTGGAATCTGGTCTCCGCCGAGGGAGCGGCCTCGGTCAAGGTCAGCGGGGCATTGTCGGCCAATCACGGCGAGGTGGCGGTGGACTGGGCCCTGGCCGGGCACGGCATTCTGCTGCGCTCGGAATGGGACATCGCGCCCTATCTGCGTTCGGGTGAGCTGGTCCGCGTACTGGACGGCTGGTCGGGGGTCGAGGCCGACATCCACGCCGTCTACCTGCAGCGCCACCAACTGTCGGCCAAGGTGCGGAGCTTCCTCGACTTCCTGGCCGAGCGCTTCGCCTCGCAGCGCGCCGCGCCGGGGGCGTGGTGATGAGAATGACTGGCGATAGGCTGGCGTCAGCCGCCGGTGTCATGGTGTGCCCATGACCCGTCGCATCCTTCCGGCCGTATTCCTGGCGCTGCTTGCCGTCCTTACCGTCACGCCCAGCCGTGCCGAGAACCGCCTGATCCTCTATACCGTCGGATCGGACGCGCCCGCCGAGTTGCCGCCCGTGCTGGCCCGTTTCCGGGACGAGGGCTGGACCGTCCGCATCAACCGGGTGCCGGTGGATTTCCGCCGCGAGCACGATTTCGGCAAGGCCCTGTTCGCCCAGGCCCGCGCGGCGCGCGACGAAGGCTATTCCCGCGTGGTGCTGGCCGGCCGCTCGTTCGGCGCCTGGGTGTCGCTGATCGCCAATTCCTCGTGGTCGACGCCGGTGGACGGCGGCGGCATCCATGCGGTGATCGCCCTGGATGCCACGGTCAGCGGCGAGACGGCGCGGGTCGGCCGTCAGTGGCACGACTACAAGTTCATGGACGTGATCAAGACCCAGGACCCCACCCGGCTGGCGGTGGTCGTCCTGGATACGGATGCCGAGGAGGGGCGGATTCGCGAAGACGAAATCCGCCGCACCATCCGCCGCCCGGCCATTCCCCACGTGGCGGTCTACGAACCGGCACCGCCGCCGCTGGACAGCGAAGGCTTCGCCCGGCGCTGGGGGGATTGCCTCACCACCCTGCTGGGCGACGAGGCTCCCTCACCGCCGGCTAATGGCTGGTGCCACTTGAATAATTGATCTTATTGAAGACAATTTTTTACCACGGACCAAAGCCCTTATTTTAAATAACTTTCTTGGGTGAAACTTGGCATCAGTAGCACTCCAGTAGCAGATTGCCATCCTATGATGCTACGATGGGTTTAGCCCCCATCAACCAAGGCACAGATCATGCCCAAGACCAAACTGAACCAGACCTTCGCTGAGCGAACCAGCGGTACCGAAGGGAAGGACACCTATTATTGGGACACCACCATTACCGGGTTCGGGTTGAAGATATCCGCATCGGGTAAAAAGACATGGTTTTTTCACAGGATGGTCCGAGGCGGTGGCCGCACTCAAGTTACCCTAGGCTCTTTCCCCTCGATGGATTTCAACCAAGCACGGTTGAAAGCACTTGAGATGACGGGGCAGGTTGAGGCCGGAGAATCCCCCAAGACCAAAGCCCAAAAATCCGCCGAAGCCGTTACCATAGAAGATGTATTTGAGGACTACGCCCAAAAGAAAATGGCGAAATCATCCCGCACCAATTTGAGGCTGTTTCTGGATAAGCACATCTACCCAAAGCACCGAAAATGGTTGGTGAAAGATTTTACCCGTGGTTACTTCATTAAATGGATTGAAGAAAACTACCATGATCAACCAGGAACCGCATACAACATCATCACATACGTCAATGCTGCATGGAACTATGCTATAACCCGCGAAATACTCCCCGCCAACACATATAACCCCGCCTTTAAGGTCAAAAGAGCATTACTTGATTCTGGATTCAAACTAAGGAAGTCTAAGAACGGCTACAAGATGGCCCTTGAGGCCAATGATATTACCAAGCTAATCAAGGCCATCAAAGATAGCTACGATGACCAAAATATAAATGCAATCGCAACGGCGGCATCAGAGTTGATTCTACACACAGGTGCCCGTCGCAATGAAATTCAGACCTTAATGTTTGATGAGATTGATTACGAAAAAAGGTTGATCACCAAGGCTGAACCGGGAAAGAACGGCCTGACCCGCTATATCCGGCTATCAGATACGGCTATGGAACTGCTCACCCGTGCCGCCGAAGTCCGCAAAGCCAAAAATCGGGAAAATGGCGTCTATGTATTCCCATCAGGTCGCGAAGGTCACAAGCACAAGCACATAACATCTATCAACACATACCTTAAGCTCATTGGTGCCAAAGCTGACCTGCCGGACTTGAAGCCTCATAATTTGCGATCATTATATATCAACATTGCCGTTGATGGCGGCGTTCCCATGGCTGTTGTTGCTGAAAACGTTGGACACAGCAATGTCATGACCACCATGTTGCATTACATTAAAAACAAGAAATCCGCCTTGTTTGATGGTATCAACACGGTTGGAGAATTGCTGGCATCCCTGACCATGGAGGATTAGCGAATAAGGCGCTGATTGAAGGCATCCGTCAAAATCAGCATGTCGGCAAAGGGACGTTCGCCCTCTCAGGATAAATACCTCCATCACCGTCGAATGGAGGTTCCTATGCACGACATCTGCTCAATTCCAGCCCACCCGAGAGCGGTCAGCATCGTGCTGGTTCCGATCAGCGGAATGGTGTCAGCCAAGCCCGATTTCGGCCATTTTACTGCGCTTGAAGAGGTTCGGCTCTATGTTGCTGGCATGCCACTCAAGGATGCCGACATCCGATATTACGATATGCGCGACGGCGGGAACCGGGTCACCCTGGAGTTCCATGGTACCGCCATCACCTACACATCGATTGGAATGGCTCCCGGCATAGAAATGGTGGCTCAGGCTCCCATCAAGGTTTGGACTGGGACCACGGTTGGGATTGCTGACCGCGCCGCCCTGAAACTCGGCCCAGTTATCACCATGGTTGATCCAGATGGTGACGTACTTCAAATGACCACAAACAGTTATGAGATCAATTTTTGATTTCGTAGAACTCTTCGCATTCAAAGCAGCGCAGTTTGCCGGATAAGGTCACGCAGAAAGTTATTCCACCGCAGTGCGGGCAGGTTCTGGCGTGATCGTCAGGGTTTTTTGATCGATCATTGGGAAACTTTATGATTTTGCACTCACTCTTCATCATCGCTATCCATTTCTAATTTGCGACACTCCATTCTTATATTCTTAAGATCAGCATTATCCTCGCACCAGACCATGACTTCTGCGTAGCCCAGGTAGGAAAATACGACATCGAGGTGTTTGCCGCTCAATTCGCCGCCGCCGTTGTCGGTCATCACCACCTGTCCATAGGAATTGGCCGCCGTTTTGGTCAAAGCGACAAATCCCTCGCGATCCATGGCAAATGATGAATGGTACGGAAATCGGGCGCAAAGAGCAGTCAACCGTTCATTGATGTCATGTTGTGGGTGTTCAGTTGGCGCATAAACGCATCCGCAATTTGAACAGCGGATAATGTAATTGTGCATAATCAAGAAATTATATCTGCCGCATGTGTTGCAGTTTCTCACTAATTGATTTTGATTGTTAATGATCATGGCATCACCTCCATGACTATTTATGCTGCGAGAGCAGCAGCGTGTCCTGGTCGCAAAACCAGGAAATTCCAAGGCGATTCTGTTGGGAGAAGGTTCACATGGAGAAAATGGTAAGGGTTATATGTAACGATTGGCGAATATATATTATTCGGCAAACGTTACACACAAGTCATACCATTAGATATTCGTAATATATAGACTTAATTTCCAATCCGATTGGCCTTTTAGTCTTCCTATTTGCTCGTCTGCTTGTTTCCGACACCAGGGGTGATGGCGATGTTATTACCAGCAGCCTGACCGGCCTCGAATGCACCCACCCGCCGCGACCCTTTTCCCTGAAGTCCTGCCACGTCGCAGGTTAAGGTCCAGCTTAGCGAATTCTGATTCGACGATGGCGTGGCGGACCACCACCAGATCACGACCACTGCTGACCCGGTTGGCTTCATCGCGTTCGGCCTTCATGGCGATCAGTTTCTGCCCAATCGACACCGCCATGCCGAACATGAACGATCCCTTTTCGTCTTTGCCGTAACGGAGAATTCGCTGGGCAAGGGCATATTGAACCCAGGCGGTCTGCATGGCCGTGGCGATCACATCGTAGACGTAATGGGCCATCTCGATGCTGGGTTTGAGGCCGAAGAACACGTACCGGATTCCGGTGTCGTCCTTTTCACGCCACACCTTGCAATCGCAGTACTCCGCAATGGCCGGAATGCAGGCCGAGATTGGTTGGCGCTGCTTTCGGTTGGTGATGATGACCGACTGTTCACACTGCTCCTCCCTGATTTCCAGGTCACTGACCGAAAGGTCATGTCGATCCAGCAGTTCAGCAACCTTGGCCGCCGCCGCCAAGGCTTCTTCCTCGGTGCATCCATTGGCAATGGTTTTGGCTCGAAGAGCCTGTAGGCGGTTCTTCAGTTTATCGAGATCGGTTGCCATCAAGCGTCCGATCCATCACCGCCGCCAAACAGCATCTCAAGCCCCAGGATGCCGAGGATGATCCACTTCAGCTTCCAGATCACCCACAGCACGAATGCACCGCCAGCCGCGATGACCAGGGGTACCTGGAGGAAGAAGTGGAGAATACCTGCCACGAACAGCAGGATGGCGATGGATCGCAAGATTGTTCCCCTTTATTCGGTCGGCTTTGACCACCTCGAAGCGGGATAGCGATGCCGAGGTGTATCCGTCGCTGCTTCAGGCTCAACACTGGCTGCTGCTTTGGGCTTACGGCCAAGGCCGATTTTGATCGCCAGTTCCGAGCGATGGGCAGCGTAATTGGGAGCCACCATGGGGTAGTCGGCGGGCAACGACCACTTCGAGCGATAATCATCCACGGATAGGCTATGGGCGGTCATGATGTGCCTCTTGAGCATGGACTGGGACTTGCCGCATTCCAAACAGATGAGGGCGTTGGGGGTCACCGATTTTCTGACCGATACCGCAGGCTTTTGACCTTCCTGGGGCAATTCCACAGGGTTGCCGATGGCGATCAATGCGGCATAGGTGCTGCGGATCAGGTCGGGCAATTCGGCGACTTGGATGGTGTTGTTGCCCACATAGGCCGCGACGATCTGGGCGGTCCTGGTGATCATGACGATCTCACTTAGCCGTTGATGGTGTCCTTCAGGGCCTTCCCGGCGCTGAACTTCGGTGCCTTGGAAGCAGGAATGGTAATGGCCGCCCCGGTCATCGGGTTCTTGCCCTGGCGAGCCGCACGATTGGACACCGAAAACGCCCCGAAACCAATCAGACGGACATCATCACCAGACTTCAAGGCAGATGTGATGGCAGAAAACACCGCGTCCACGGCCTTATCGGCATCGACCTTGGTCATCCCTGTGGTTTCAGCCACCTTCGAAATCAGTTCAGCTTTGTTCATTTTTGGATTCCTCAACAATTCTGATGGTATCGATTCCACGACCAGCAGGGGGCGTCAACACATCACACCCTGCTGGCCCTGGGATTGTCGGATTCTCGGACGTTTGACTGTTTGAGTGCGCCGCTCCGGGTTTGCATTTGAATGATGGCCTTGAAGGCTTTTGAAAGTGGCATATCCCTTGAAAAGAGCGGAAATCATGCCTAATGTTTAATACAAAGGGCGTGATTGGCGGGGGTTTTATATGACTAAAGTCAAGCGCATTCTGGTGGTTGATGATTCGAAGACGCAACGCATGATCATGGTGCGTGCGTTGGCGGAGTTCTGCTGTGAGATTGTCGGTGAGGCCGAGGATGACCTGATCGATAACATCAACTCCTTCTTGGATCGGCTGCGACCGGGAAAGGTCAAGTAATGATGGCCGACGCAGCCATCGTTCTCGATGGCGTTGAGATCGTGATTCATGGGATTCAGGTGCGGGCCGACGGTAGCGGCACCGAGGTATCATTGCCGAAATATCGCGCCCCGGACGGCTCATGGAAAACCGCTGTGTCTCTCCCCGAGGAGGTTCGGGGACCACTCGGTGACGTGGTGATGGCAGCCGGGATCGAAGCCGGGATTCTGAAACAGCGAGAAGCCTGATTACGGACAGCCGGTGAAAAAGTACCCCTGCCTCTGCTGATCGGTCAGAGCAGGCGGCTTTCCATCTGGCGTACAGCCGGGTAGCTCTGGGCGCGTTTCAGATACCCAGTTCGGATCAGACGGATACTTGCGCATGAGCTTGTTAATCCGCCCAACTCCATAGTCAGCGATCTCCTGACAGAGCGCTACTTCAGCACCATCATTCATTGCATACCGGATATCACGGTTTGTTACTTCGGCGTATTCTTGGATATCCCGCGATTCAGACATGACAACACCGTGCGGGATATACTGACCCACGAGGACATCATGATCCTGAAGCCACTTCATACTGGTTTCAGCGATACGATTGGCCCCTTCACGGATTTTCCAACACGCTTCACCACGTTCATGAAGATTCTTCCTGGTGGCGTCCTTCTTCATGACCAGATCACGTTCACGGCGCCAAAATTCGGGGTTATCGATTTCCTTGTAGGTCAGTGGAGGAGGCAGATTGCCAGTTTGATCTGGATGACCTTGCCCGCCCCCGATCCCAAGACGGCGGGCATAAGGCGGTGGTGGGTCACCAGGGCGCTCCTGAAAATATTCACTCTTGTACTGAGGCGGGTCTTGTTGAGCCAAGCACGGGGCGATGACGGCCACCACCATTGCGGCGGCCAATAGGGCCGCGCACCTACAGCTTCCGAACAGCCGCGCGAAGCATCTCATCGTTCACCTCAATGTACCGCTGCGTGGTGGAAAGATTCCGATGACCGGCCAGAGTCATGATGACCTTGGCGCTAACGCCACTGTGAGCAAGCCGGGTGATAAACCACCTCCGACCGGAGTGGCTGCTGGCCCCGTCAACACCCGCTTCACGATAGACGTGGGCGAACAACTGACACAGAGAATTGGCCGTGAATGCCCCACCTCGTTGGGTCACCAGCAAGGGGGACAACCCATTCAGTCGATCACCATTCAACCCCGCGATATAGGTCTCCAATTCTGGACGGAGCTTGGTTCCGACAAACATGGCCCTGGCTTCGGCGGACTTAGTGATGGAGGCCCGCAGCAGAATGCGCTCCTTGATCTCGCCCCGAGTGTCCACCACGTCGCCCACGGTAAGGGCGGCGATCTCACCCACCCGTAACCCGCCGAAATAGGACAGCATGACGGCGGCTCGGTTTCGAGCGGCGTATTTCATCTCGGTGATGGTCGTCAGCACGCGTCGGAACTCGCGGTCGGACAAGACCTTCGCCTGCTTCATTCCCACCCCCGTCACGAAGATCGCGCCTTGGGCGAACCCGATCACCCGTGAGGCTGCCAGAATATCGAAGAAAATGCACCGAAGATGATATCAGTCTGAAAGTTATCGTGCAAGTTATGCAAGGAAAAAATCAGCATTTCAGGCATTGAAGCGCTATGTGATGGCAGTCCGCAGCATAGCCGCGCCCATCGGCAAAAACATTAGCATGGTCAATGCGTTACTCTGTGACGAAATTAACATAAAAGGTGCAGGATGTGCGATTGGCGAGCGCCAAATAACTTCAGAATATCAATGTGTTTTCATGGTGTTTGCTTGTGATTTTTAATCTGCCGCCACTCAATCGTGGCGGACTTGAGGGAAATGAAGACGCTTTGGAGTCCGTCATGTTCTACATCGCTCAGAACAATTCACCGACCGGCCCTTTTTCCCGCGATCAAATCGCGGGGTTGGTGAAGGAAGGAAGAGTCAATGCATCCACCCTTGTCGTGCCGGTTGGAGGGAGCGAGTGGGAGCAGGCCGGTCGAGTGGTTGAACTGTCCAGACTTTTCGAGAGGGTAGGGTCGGGAGCCTTGCCAGCCTCTTCATTGCCGACCACGGGAAAACCAAAGTGGACGGCGATAAGAATTGCACGCGCAGGGGCCGTTGCCGTTTTAGTAATAGCAATTGGAATTCTTTCAGTAAAATATTATAGGCAGGAAATGCAAGCCACACCCCCCATAAGCATGTGCGATCAAGAAGTAAAAAATGAGCTTACATCACTCATTAGAAAGACTGGGAAATCGTGCTTGGCGGTTACCGCATGTAGCGACAAATCGTTCGTTAAAAGAAGCGGTCAGACGGCGCGAGGCGTTGCATTTCAGTGTGACGGAAATACCAAGATAGAATATTCTATATCCAGCTTGGACGGCCTCACTCCTAACTTAAATGTGATCGATCACGATACGAATAGCATTGTATCTTGTTATAATATTGAGACTGGCGCTGAGGAGAAGTTGTGTCTTTAGACTTTGATGATTGGCACCGAAATCATGGGTACGCAACCTCACATCGTCATCCAGGCTCGCCAGGGCAATACCTGGAAGACAGTCCATCGGCATGAGGGTGAAGACCCGGCCATAGCCCTGACCGTAGTTGGGCAGACTGTCGCACGGGGCCAATGCGAGGAGGTTCGCGTCCTTCTTGGTCGATATGACGGGGTGAAGCAAAAGCACGTTTATCGACAGCTATCCACCACCGGGCCAATTCAGGTTGCACCCAAGTCTGCTGCAACCATTCCCTCGCCGCTGCCCATGTCCAGTGGTTCGGTGCCACCGCCACCGCCGCTGCCTTCTATGGCTTCGGGTCAGGGGGCGGGATTTCCTCCACCTCCCCCGCTGCCCATGTCCAGTGGTTCGGTGCCGCCACCACCACCGCCGCTACCTTCCATGGCTTCGGGTCAGGTGGCTGGTTTTCCCCCACCGCCGCCGCTGCCCATGTCCAGCGGTTTGATGCCGCCACCACCACCTCTCCCTTCCACCGCCGGTGGGATGGTCAACTTCATCGTGCAGATATCCGTGGACGGCGGTTCCAACTGGCAGTCAACCAAACTGTATCCCGATGAAGCCAGTGCGAAGACATTCGCGCTGCAAATCCGCGAACGCGCCAAGGAATACGGCATCCGTATCGTCGCCGGATTCGACAAAACCTATGCCGTCAAATGGTCCCTCGACGAGCGCGGGCAGTTCACGTCCCCGAAGGAGGCCCTCATCTCGAACGTGACCGACGAGATCGAGATAACCCGGTTGAATCCCCTGTACCTCTACGTGGTGAATCTCATAACCATGGGGGCGGCGGGTGCCTACTGGATGTTCAAGCGCCGAGACATCTTCAACATGATGGCCGGAAGGAGCGTCTTCAATATAACCGGCTTTTATCTCATGTCGCTTGGCTGGTTGATGGCATATGGGCTGGTGTTCGCGGGGGTTGCGACCAAGGCAATCTACATGGGTGGGGTTGGATTCATTGTTGGCCTTGCGATGTGGATCGCCGGTCGAATCCTCGTTGTTCCCAAACTGCGCATGTCCATCAGGAATTACTCAAGAAACATTCTTGGTGTCGAACAGACGTTCAGGTTCCTGCCATCCGCATTCGGAGGTGCGGCCTACCTCGCCCACAAGCTGAACGGATTGGTTATCGCACGATGACGGAGGTCGATCATGACTGAGAGCAAAGAGAATCTGAAAGCTGGTGTTGCCGCCGCGCTGGGTGCCGCGCTCGGCACCGTTTCATCCCGGATCGCTGAGGCCAATGGCGACAAGATCAAGGAGGTGATCGACGCGGCCAAGGAGAAGGTGTCCGATCTGTTTGCCGATGGTCAGCAGGCGGCCAGCGCCGAAACGGCCCCGGAAGTGGTCACGATCTCGCACATCGACGGGATCGATGTGCATATCGGCCAGTCCGGCATCGACGTGACCCTGGATGCCACCGATGCCCACGGCCACGCCACCAAGCTCCTACTCGAACTCGGCCATCTCGCGCCGGAAGGCGGGGTCGATGCCTCGTCGCTGGTGGTGGACGTTGCCGACCATGTGGGGGGAGAAGCAGCAGGCGAGGTCGCCCACGGCATCCTGGCGTCGATCATAGATCACACCACCTGACAGACGGGTAGCAAGCGATATGCGAGATAAACCGGCAGCCCCGAGAAATCTCCTGGCCGTCGTCGATAGGGGGTTTGAACAGATCATTCTGCCCGAATCTCAGCACGGATTCTGGCCGTCCATCGGCACATCCGCTGTGATCTTCGTTGTGACGGTCATGTTCGGTGCCATCATGGCGAACATCGTGTCGAAGATGTTCATTGAGGCGGCACATAATTTCTTGGCGGCATACGCCAGTGGCGTCATTGATGGCAGTGATTTCATCGCCAAGTTCGCAAAAAAAATGGCGCAACTCGCCATCTCGAACACGTCTGAATACGTCAAGAAGATGATGGTGGATGTCACCATATCATTCTCTCAAGCCTCGTTCCCGCTCATCGCCACCGCCATATTCACCGGCACTTTTCAGAACAGCCTCATCGGCTCGATTGAGCGGCGGTGGTACGGGAAATCCGGCGAGCAATTCGTCTCGAACATCCGAATCCCGTTTTCCCTGCTGTTCGCTGGTCTGCGCTATTGCATCGTCGTCGGCATCGGCTTTTGCGTGTCGTTGCTGCCGAATCCCGTTGGATTGATCGGCGTGGTGATTGTGGCCCTTGCCAACATCGGATTCATGTCGAGATGCTATTTCGACACCGTGGCGCTACGGCGGTTACCGCTCTCTCAAGTTGCCGAGGTCAGAAAGGCGAACCGCTGGTCGCTGATGCTTCTCGGAGCCATCATCTATGGCCTCTTTGCCCTGCCCGCCGTCAATTTGCTGGCCGCGATCATCGGCACCGCGCTGATGGTTCATGCTTTGTGGCTCTTTCAACCCGACTCCGCAGTTGTCCCCGCCGCCCCACCTCTTCCTCAGCCAGCTTCAGCCATGGGTTTCCGCAAGGTTGCCGTTATCGCGGTCATCGCGGTGTGTCTGCTTGGAGCGGGAGCATGGCTGTCCTCTCAATCGACACCGAATGCGAAGCAAAGGATATCGAACATCACCGATCAGCCGAAAACGTCCATTCAACCCCCAGCTTTTCCCGCCTCAGAGGGGAAGTCCGCTTTAGCTGAAGATTCTAAAGGAAACATGGGTCTGGCTGCGTGCAAGAAAAAGGTGCTGCAAGGTGCATCAAATCCAGAGACCGTTCAGTTCTTCGAATATGAAATATCCATCAGAAGCATGACCGATAAGGAAAAGCAAAAATTATATGATGTCACGCATATTGGCGGGATATCGGCGGCAACCATGTTGGACATGCTTGGAAATGGTGATGAAGGTTGGGAAAAGCTCATGCGCTTCGGCAAGATGACATACGATGACAGCAAGGACATTATTGCCAAAGACCTCGAGACGGCTGCGAATATGATTGCTGGTGACGTTACGCAGAGAGTTAAGTTTGACCTTGATAACGGAAGGCGTGTTACTGCACGTTACACATGCTTCTTTAGGCATGATGGGAGCGCGTTCATCAATACGATTGAGTAAAATCTTGCGTAAAGGCCAAATCAAATTGATCTCATGCCTGACGATGATGGGCGGCATGGACGAAAGCCGAGCGCGAGGAACCAATGAAAGCATCTGATGATCTGCGGCAACTTGCAGAGGATTTGATCCAGGAGGCGCGGCAAAAAGGACTGGATAGCCCAAACGCGGTGATGTGGGTCGTGAAATCCCTACAGGCAATCAGGCCGGGTACGGGAGAGTCGCAGGCGTTCGATCTGGTATGGTCGCTTTGGCGTCCATGAATCGTTCTCGCCGTTCGACAGCAGGAGAGCGCTTGGGGGCCTGGAAGGATAAATACCACCACATCCATCCAGTTCGAGGTGCCCTCATGAGATTTTACGATTTTGACCCAATTTCACCCGAAGAAGCTGTATCGCTCCCACCCCCAACCAAGTCCGAGATTTCAGATGAACGACAACGTGCCATCCTGATGTTGCGGTCGGCTGTTCGCGCCATCGAGCGCCTGCTCATGCATGAAGTAGGTTATGAGCCTGGAATCGGTCAGCCTTAAACACGGTGATGATCTCGCCCATTTTCCCTGAACGTATTGTGGCGCATGGACCTGATCCATGCGCCACAAATATGAGGGTGGTGGGTGGCAAGAGCGGTCAGGATTGGCTGGCGTTTTGACGAAGCGTAGCAATATACCGATCCCAAATAGCCATAGCGGTGTGGCTGGACCGTCCGTTTACTATGACGAAACCTCTCACCAAACCCCGAACGTACTCAAAATCAGAGCTATTCAGTTCGGATATCAGTCTCGCCGCACCCGCAAAATCGTCTTGAAATTCATCAGCCCAATCTTCATCGACACCGGCGGTGCATGCACGGTAATACTCTATAAGGCCAGAAAGATAGGGCAATTGGCTTGATGCGTCATCAGTTACAACATCTGCTTCAACAAGATAGGCAAATGCGTCAGGGCTAATTTTAGATAGTTCGTACATTGTAAATTCCATTCAAGTTGTTGATCGATCCGCCGTCTGGCGTCGATGAATGGAGTTTCCGGCCCGCACTGGTGTTTTGGCAATTTATCGTTTCATAGGTAGTTAACTGCTATATCGCGGTTACATTGATGATTTTGTCAATGCCATCAACCTCTGGCAAAAATGCTCATGATCACTGATAGATTATTTTACTTTTAAGCGGCGCGAAATTTCCCGTACCCCCGTCGTGACACATCTTCCATTCCGATGGAATCTGGTGCGAAAGATTCAGTCCGGCATCGGCTGCGACAAGAAATACTGCGTCGCATCTTGTAAAAAACGATAAATTGCATCAAAAAGCGGAGCCAGCATAAATAGACATAGCGTCGGTTCCAGCTTGTTGACGCCATGGTGATGCAGGACGAGTTTTGTTGTTTATAAGTTTATCCGTGCCCGCGTCACCACATTGGCACACAACCCCATGGCGATTGGAACCCGTCATGGGGTTTTTTATTTTCAGAGGTGACGTTGTGAGTTCCGCTAATTTTTACATTGTTTCATCACCGGCAAGTGCCGGAAAAACTGATGCTGCCGTTTCCGAGGCGATTGCCATGGCGGCAATGGGCGAAAAGGTGATCATCGCCCAACCTTCCTGCGCCTGCATCGATGAGTGGTTTGCCAAGGCTCAGGAACGAGCCAGATCACGGCGAAAGAAGCCGGTGCCGGTCTACCGGTTCGACAGCAGCACTTGCGAAGATGGACAGGTGATCACCTCCATCATGAGCCATCTAAAAAACCCTGGTGATGGTGGGCAGGTTCTCTTTCTGACCCAGCAGGCTTTGCTGCGGCTGCCATATTTCCACCGGCCAGAACATTGGCATGTGATCGTCGATGAGATTCCTGCTCCCGATGTGATGTTTTGTCGGCACCTTCCACACAATCATGAGATCATCACCTCGGCCATATCTTGGCAGGATTTTTCCGCCGATATTGTCAAGGTGTCCGCAGTAGACATTGCCAAACTTCGCCGTCTTGCCGATGGCGATGATGCTGTTGATGCCGAATTTAAGGCCATAGCCCGAGCCATTCTGGACCCGGATTATGATGTCTTCGCCATCAGGGAGAACATCGAACGTACGGTGGCCGGTGACACCGAAAACGGCAAATATCCTCTGTACCTTTTTGGGGTTCTGAAGCCATCGGCGTTCACCAAGTTCGCATCGGCCATCATCATGGGGGCACACTTTGAGGAGTCGCTGCTTCATCACCTATGGGCAGTTCAGGGGGCTGTGTTCGAACCACATCGCCGGTTGACCAATGCCCTTCGGTTTCAACATCACCAGAACGGAAATCGGGTTTCCATTCATTATCTGGCCGAAGATAGCTGGTCCAAAAAGTTGGGAAGCAAGAAGGTCACCGTCGATGGTACTGAAATCAGCAATACCGTCCTCGGACTTACCAAGGCCGCCGAATTGATAGAGGACCAACCCTTCCTCTATCTGGTGAACAAGGACGCGGAGGATGCTGCTGGGGAATTATTCGCCGAGTTGGCCGCGACCGCGTTGCCTCACAAACCTCATGGCCTCAATGGGTATTCCGAATTTCACAATGTCGTGGTTGTAGCCTCGTTCTTGCCGACGCCAATGCAATGCCGGTTCCTATCGAATTTCGGCATTATCCCTGACCAGATCAGGGATGCGATCTGCCATCAAGCCGTCTATCAAGCTGTGATGCGGTGCAGTCTGCGTGATCTTCATTGCGATGTGCCGGTTCGAGTCGTGGTCACCGATGTCGGTGTAGCCCAGTGGTTGGCTGACCAGTTCCCCGGTTGCACCATGGCCCAAGCTCCAGGTGTTCCGCTCACAAAGAAGGGCAAAGGCCACAGAATTCGGCTTCATGCGGATAATTCAGACCGTAGTCGGGCATATCGCAAGAGAAAAGATGAGCAAATTCGGGAAGTTGTACTGGCAAACATCTTGCCGGAAATACAAAATGGTAAAACTTCACCGTTACGATTGGCGAATATATATTATTCACCAAACGTTACATCGAAACATGACCATTTTCAGTTAGAAGACACCTCTGCCTCTGACTTCATGGATTTATCGATCCTGGAGCGAGAGCTATTCGCTGGAACATTGTTCCGCCATATCCGGGACACCGATACCTCCCGTCATGTTTTTATCAGGTCCATGGACGACATGATCGATTGGCTTCGTCATTGCCATGGGCTGACCTACAAGGACAAGCACAGCAACATGCTGATCAGCCCGACCTTGTTCAATCCGACCTTGGGCGACAAAAGCAGAGGAAGGGACAACGCGGTGATCTCTTGGGGAATCTGGCTCGATATTGATGACGGAGATATGCCCTATCACGCATTCGCCAAGATGTTCGCTGGGAAAACCATGGTGGTCTACAACACGGCTTCCTCGACCAACGACACCCGATATCGCGTCTTCATGCCGACGACCGGGTACATGATGGTCGAGACCTACGATGCCATCTGCAAGCAGATCATCAAGGTGGTTCAGTCCAATGGCTATTGCTCGCCCCGGCAACGGAAACGGGGATCAGCAAAGCCATGCCATGGCATCGACCCGACCAAGCTGTCGGTGGAGAACATGATGTACCTGCCATGCAAACCCATGGATGGCAGTGATGGATTTTTCCAGGTCTTCGAGGGTGATCCAATCAATCCCACCCTCTGGGTGCAGAACAACATCCTGCCCGTCGATATGCCGCCGCCGGTCCTGGTTGCCGTTCCTGATGAATTGCCCATCCCCGGTGACCATCCGAAGGCTGTCATGTATTTCGACCGATTGGTCGCGGCCATCAGTGATGTGGTCCTGGGTCGAAACAACGGCCTATACCGGGCGTCACTCCATGGGTTCGCCATGGCAAGTGCTGGGTTGCTTGATTCATGGATGGTGGAATCTCGTCTGGAACAGGCGGCTTTTGCAGCCGGTTTGGACAAGAATGAAATCGGGCCGACCATTCGGAGTGGCCGCAATAATTCCAAGCACCTGATTGGTCGATACCTGACGTGGGCTGCATATGGGAACGCAGCAGCTTGATAAATACACCTGCAATATCAGCGGGAGTGCAGTCGATGTTTGGATTGAAAGATATATATACTCAGGTCAAGGAGCTTGGAATAGTAAGCAATGAACGCGAATTCGGCGGATTGATGAATAGAGGCCAAAGTTACTTATCATCGTCGATTTCGCGGAATCGCAGACCGTCCACAGATGCACTTCTGGCGTTGACGCGGAATATCGATGAAATCATTGACACCACCAAGGACGAGGCATCACGATGCATCAATAGAAATCAGGTTGAAGAATACGAAGGCGGCATCGACGCACTTGAAAAACTAAAAGCAGACACGTGGATTGAAATATGGAGCCGCGTTTCTTCATAAAATATTTTCAGCACATGTATTGACTCCAAATTATTGCGGCCATATCGTTTTATCAACATTGATATGGAGGGCGATATGACCGTACTTAACTTTAAGTTCTCCGATGCCAAGCGTCCTCTGGTCGCGGATACCCGCAAAAAGTCGGGGCGCGAGGTGGTTCTCGATGGCATCGAACAGCAGATGAAGTTGCTCAATGACCCGAGTTTTCGGATCGAGCGTACCAAGTACATCAAGGACGAAGCCGGAAATTCGGTGCGCAAGACCATCTGCACCTCGCCGCGTCCCTGGTGGTGGCAGGTGGCCGATGGCATCTTCATGGTCCAGGTCAAGTACGGCCACAGCGTCGTCGTGGAACTGGAGGTGAGCAAGCCGACCATCGTCGCCGGGAAATCGGAGAAGGATGTGGTGGCGGTGCTGACCCAGGTGTCCACGGCCATCAAGGAGGGGAAATTCGACGCCCAGATCGCTGTCGCCAAGGAGAAGGCCAAGCGCAACCGGCAGGCTCAGGCGGATCAGGCGGCGGCGTAGGCTTCATGGACGAGGGCGGGATAATTCTCGCCCTCAACGCCATCGACCTTTCCTGTTTTCAGCTATTGATTTCGGGTGGCTGTGCAGACCGTTCCTTGGGTTTGACCGCGATCTTCCGACCATCAAGCCCTCGAATGAACTGTCTCAGGCTGATCATGACCACGTCACCTTTGACCGAAATCCAGAATGATGGACGGATGGAGTAGTGGCCGATGAAGCCCACGGTGACATGGAAAAGCCCTCGTGTTTCGCGTTCCAAAATGGCTTTCACCTCATTTGGATCGATCGTCCACGGCTCTTCGTATTCGAATTGACACCATTTTTGCCGTTGTATCTTCGGTCGGTGACGAAGATAGCGATTGATTTCGGCGATTTGGCGATGCAGATATTTTCGCTCGCTTTGGCTCTCTTCGACCACCATCCGGGCAACCAAGCGGTCGATCACAATCCGTCCGTGTTCCCGTTCGAACCAACTGACATGACGTGAGTAGGGATAATCGACCCCGGCGAATTCCGAATGGTGGTACTCCCAGGGAACAGCGATCACCTCACCAAACGGGTCCACCACATCAACCGTCTTTGTTCGGTCTCCAACTGGGGGCGGTCTGCTTGGACGGACGGGGCGGATGTCAAAATAGTCACCAAGAGCAGTCCAAACTGATCTGAGATCATCGGTGTCAGCTATGCCGCCATGACGGAAGTAGTCGATGAGTTGGGTGGCCGCCTTTTCGAAGTGTGTGTCGGGCAAAGGATCATTCGGCCCCAGCAGCCAGACCTTTGCCCACTCATCCGCTGTCTTTTCTTGCGGAGGGGGCGGCGACAGCACCTCCTTCCTTGCCCGCATGGTTTCCCACGCCTTCTTGGCGGCGGCCACCCGTTTTGGGTCTTTGTCCGGACGGTCAGTTCCCGTGGGGTCTGATGGGGGGACCGGTTGGTCGTCATCGTGGCCGGGGTACTGATGCCAAACATGACCGTCGATGGTCGGCGGGTATTCAACGTCTTGCTTGGGCTTGAACGCAGACCACTGCTTGAGGAAAAATGGAACACCGTATTGCTGGCACTGGCGTAGGATTGCCTCAGCCCATGCTTTTTCCATCTTGCGCCAGCCCTTACCAGACTCGCCGCCGACAATCACCCACTGCAATGTGCCATCGGCCAGCCATGGGGTCAGATCAATGGGTTCCAGCAGCGGCTCAACCGACACAAATCGGACGGCAGCCCGCACCTTGCGCAGATCATCAAGCCGGTGCAGAGACTTGTTGCAGCCGCAGGTGACCCCAATCCAAACACTTCGCGGGATGGGTAATGTTGCCGACATCTCCGCCATACGCTCCGAACGTTTGGTGCAAATCAAAAAGTTGGTGCCAGTCTTGTTGGCGTCCATTGCCTCGAATACGCGGCGGATCGTCGCGTCATCGACGTTGTCGTGGAAGGTGTCGCTCATGGAGTTGACGAAGAGCCGTTCGGTCTTGACCGTGCGAAGGGCGTCGATCTCCTTGTTCACAACGCCGATCTTGCCGGTCGGAATGCGTTTGCCCTTTTCGCCTTTGACCGTGTCCTCATAGCCGGGCGTGCCCATCTGCTGATGGCGGTATGCCCACCCGGTCATGTAGCAGTTCGCGCACTCGGGGGAGATTTTGCTGCACCCTTTGAATGGGTTGCAGGTTCCTGTGGCCCAGGCAATTTCCGTGGTCGGATTAGCCATTGCTGCCTCCCACATTTTCAAGCCGAGGATTCCAAGAGCCAATGACATAGCCCTCGTCATCCAGTTCGACCCCATCTGCTAAAAACGACGAACTCGGGGTCGCGATGTTGACGAGCCGGAAGCGAACCTGTGGCGGGGTCGCCCGGTACTTTTTCAGTACCCAGACCATCCGATCCGCAGCGGCATGTCGTTCCTCGTCAGATAGATTGTGGTTGGCTAACATGGCGAACTGACTGCCAAGTTCGCGGTCGAGGTTACCGGGAGGGGGTGCCGCGTTCTCTCTGCTGTTTTGCCGCCCCTTAAAGTAGTCGCTCATGGATTTGTCCTCACTCAATTCATGAGCGCCATGGTAGCGACCGATATGGAATTGTCAGCAACAGCCGTTCGCACACCGGGGTATGAAAACCGTTTATATTGAATATTGGAGTTGAACATGCAACCACCTTGGCTGATCGGATATGTGTTTCCGCCGTTTGGTGATGTGGAAAAGCAGGAGGCGTGCTTCAACGCAATTGCGGAGAAACTCAACAAGCCTGTTCAAATAGTTATCGAGACTGACCAGAGGCACAGGTCCGCACTTCTTCAAGCTCTTGAATTTGATGATGCTACGCCAGATATTTGCATTTCTGGAGTGGGTTTCGCGGGGTTCCAAAATGTCATAACGGCGGAATCGCTGCGAGATCGCGTTCTGATTGTGCCATCACCAAACGTAATAATTTACTCAGTGGCGGCCTGCGAAATGGTGCAGAAAGAAGGCGTCCGACTTCTTGACGGACCTGCATGCCTTCAGGAAATTGATAATGAAGGATTCAGGCAATTTATGAATCGAAACATGATTGAACTCGCAGGAAAGGTTGGCGGAGTTTTGAATGAGGACAATATTTCAAAAAAGCTTAAATCAGAAGAGTCTGACTACAATATAGTTAACAAGCTTAGGCATTTCTTAAATGGAGATGCGCCACCAATAAACATGGATGGAGCAATAAAATATTTTGAAGGGCTGGATGAGTTTAAATGTAAAAAAATACCAACGATACGAAGCGCGGTAGATCGTGCAATCGAAAGAACTTTAACAAAATTAGAGTTTGATAGATTGTTCAAAATATCTCTCGATAAGAGGCTTAAAGAATTTGAAGGAATATAATGCCGGTTAGGTAGATGCAATTGGGTATACCCCGCTGCATCGTCGTAATTAGCGGGCCTTATTGCCCTATTTGGGTCTGATCAGGCTTATTGGGTGATGTTCGATTTGGGGCATGACCCAATTGGAACGCCCGATAGACCGATGCCCGACCAATTCCCAGCCGAGCGGCGATCTCGGTCGCACCAAGACCTTCGGCTTTCAGCCGCAGCACCTCGTTGGCCTGCAACATGGCGGTCGGCTTCCGTCCCTTGTACTTCCCCTGAGCCTTGGCCTTGGCGACACCCTCACGCTGGCGTTCGAGCATGATCTCCCGCTCGAATTCGGCAATGCCGCCCAACATGGTCAAGATCAATTTGCCGGTCGGTGTGCTGGTGTCGATGCCCATACCCAAAATTCGCAATGCGGCACCCTTGCGGTTGATGGTGTCCACGACCAAGAGCATGTGCGATATGGACCGAGCAAGACGATCCAATTTGGTCACGACCAACGTGTCACCTTCGCGGATAAATTCGAGGGCCATGGCAAGTTGCTCACGGGCGGCTACATCAACGGACGACACCTGCTCGGAGAAGACCTTCTCGCACCCGGCAGCGGTCAGGTCACGGACCTGGGCCTCGATAGATGCTTTCTGATCCAGGGTGCTGGTGCGTGCGTATCCGACCAACATGGTTGCCCTCTATATGTATCAATAGACATTAAAGGACTATAGAGACTTTGTTTCAAAAGTCAAATCGAGGTCTATTGAGACGTGATATTGGCGCTGCTGGAATGCCTCAGATGACCCTGCTTCATTGAGACCTGCCGTGGCATCAGAAGGTCGCCTTGTTGACCTATCCCCCTGGAGGGGATATATGTCAGCGCATGACCGAGCAGCCGATCCACGAAACCCATTCCGAAGTCGCCAAGCGCCTACGCCGGGCCGAGGGGCACTTGAAGAAGATCATCGCCATGATCGGCGATGGCCGACCCTGCCTGGATATCGCCCAGCAGCTTCAGGCGGTGGAAAGCGCCCTCTGCAACGCCAAGAAGGCCTTGATCCACGACCACATCGACCATTGCCTGGAACAAGCGGTCGGCCCCGTCTCTCGGGAGGGGCGCTCGGTGGTCGAGGAGTTCAAGGAAATCACCAAGTACCTGTAGAGGTGATGATGACGCCGCTTGCCGATCTCCTCCAGCAAGGTGCTGGTCATGCGTGGTTGTTCATCCCCTCGGCCATCATGCTTGGCGCGTTGCACGGCCTGGAGCCGGGTCATTCTAAGACCATGATGGCCGCCTTCATCATTGCCATCCAGGGGACGGTGAAGCAGGCCGTGCTGCTGGGGCTGGCCGCGACGGTTTCCCACACCGCCGTGGTCTGGGCCGTCGCTCTGGTCGGGCTGCATTTCGGATCGAACTGGGGCACCGAACAGAGCGAACCCTATTTCCAGATGGGATCGGCGGTTCTGATCATTGGTGTCGCCGTTTGGATGCTGGTTCGCACTTGGCGCGACCATCAGGCCGAGAAGCTGCACGATCATCATCACGGCCATTCCCATGACGAGGTCCGGTTGATCGACCTCGATCACTGGACCGTGGCGATTGAGGTGTTCGAGGACGGTGTTCCTCCCCGTTTCCGCCTGCGGTTCCAGCAGGATGGCAAGCCGGTACCTCCACCCGGCGATGTGGTCACCACCGTTGAAATCGAGCGAGCCGATAACAGCCGCCGATTCTTCGTCTTCGTGAACCAGGGTGACTATCTGGAATCCATGGAGCAAGTCCCGGAGCCGCATGAGTTCATCGCACGGCTGAAAGTGGCCCATGACGGCCACAGCCACGACTACGACGTGGAGTTCGTCGAACGCGACCACGGCCACCATGTCCATCCTGAATACGAGGCGATGGACCTGACTGCGCCGGGCTACCAGGATGCCCACGAACTGGCCCATGCCAACGACATTCGGCGGCGTTTCACCGACCAGAAGGTGACCACCGGCCAGATCATCATGTTCGGGCTGACCGGTGGACTGATCCCGTGCCCGGCCTCGATCACCGTGCTGCTGCTGTGCCTGCAACTGAAGCAGATCACCCTGGGCGTCACCCTGGTTCTGTGCTTCAGCATTGGCCTTGCTGCCACGATGGTGGCATCCGGCACCCTGGCGGCCCTCAGCCTGCGCCATGTCTCCCAGCGGTGGTCGGGGTTCGGTACTCTTGCCCGTCGTGCCCCTTACTTTTCCAGTGGCTTGGTCCTGCTGGTCGGCCTTTACACCGGCTACATGGGGTGGGTGGCGCTGACCTAACCGGGGAGTAAGGTTAAGCAGCCAGGGTACGATTTTCGATACGTCCCCAATACGCCAGAACCATGTTACCCAACGTTACATTAAAATTAGCTAATTGACATCATCTGGTTACGCACGGCCCCTATGATCAATGAAGATCAAAGATAGGAGGCCGAGATGCGAGTAGGTTTTGGCTTTGTGGCAATTGCCATAATCGCGTTACCCGCTATCACCGAGAATGCACTTGCCCAGGATGTGATGCGGGGGCGCGACCTCATGACTTCAGAGGAACGTCAGCAAGCCCGATCCGAGATGTTTAACGCGAAGACCCAAGAGGAGCGAGATGCGGTTAGAACCCGTCATCAGGAGGAAATGCAGTCTCGCGCAGCGGAAAAAGGGGCCAAGTTGCCTTACGAATCAGGACCATCTGGACGTGGCTACGGTCCCGGCGTGGGCGGCCCCCCGATGATGCAGGGGCCGATGGGCGGGGGTTGGCCGGGCAAGGGGCAATAACCCTTGAACGTCTCCCCGGTCTGCGGCGTCCTATCTGGGGGGACGCGTTCTCGCTAAACCTCTACAGGTCTGCCTGGATTCTGACGGAAAAAATGAGGGTTTGGGGATCGACGGGCGACCTGTACATTATCGTGACCTAATCTAATCATGGCCGATGACACCGGGGGAATTTGCAATGAGGGACATCCACTTCCTTCGGAATCGTCGCGCTCAAATTGCCATCGCCGCCGCCGGTGTCGCGCTTATCATTTTTCTACGCATGATGCTGGGAAGTTTGGCGGTTGAGGTTGCGGTGCCGACCTCCAATGTTCCCATAAGGGTATATGGCCTCGGAACCATTGAGGCCAAAACACTTGCCAAGTTAGGATTTACCCTTTCTGGGACGCTCACCGAATTGCGGGCCGACGCTGGTGATACCGTCTCCAGCGGCATGATCCTTGGTCATCTGGACGATTCCGAGCAGCGGGCCAAGGTCGGCGCGGCGAAGGCCGGATACGACAAAGCCATGGCGCAATCAGCTTCGGCCCGAGCGGTGGTATCGAAGGCTGCTGTCAATCAAGCGCAGAAGGAAAAGGTCAGCCAAAGGCGGAAGGCGCTGGTGGCATCGGGAACCATAAGCGAAGAAACCTTCGGGGATGCCCATGCTGCTGCCGTCAGCGCCGGGGCTGATGCAAAGGCGGCCTCCGCCGAGGTCGCCCTAGCCTTGGCAACTGTCGCGGATGCCAAGGCCCAGTTGGACCTGAACCAAGCCATCCTCGATCACCATACGCTTATCGCTCCGTTCGATGGTCGGATCGCCTATCGATACAAGGAACTTGGCAGTGTTGTTCAGCCGGGCGAGGTGGTTTTCACCCTCTACTCCCCTGAAACCATCTGGGTACTGGCCTACGTTGACGAGATGCTGGCCGGGGGGATCGCGGTTGGTCAATCCGCCGTGGTCAAGCTTCGCTCCGCTCCGTCCAAGCAATTCATTGGCACGGTCGCCCGCATCGACGTGGAGAGCGACCGGACCACCGAGGAGCGCCGCATCTATGTCGCGTGCCCCGATTGCCCCCAGAATCTCGGGGAACAGGCCGAAGTCATCATCGACACGGCATTGCTCGACCAAGCCTTGCTGGTACCCGTGGCCGCCATTGAAGCGTTTGATGGACGCGAAGGCATTGTCTGGACCGTCGAGAACGGAAAGCTCTTCAAGCGGAAGCTTGCCTTCGCCCACCGCACCCTCGATGGTCGCCTTGAAGTCGCCGGTGGTCTTCCCGAGAAGGCCCAGGTGATCACTCGTTTGATCCCAGGATTGCGCAAGGGCCGCTCGGTCTCGGTAGACGAGGCAAAGCCATGAACCTCGCCATTCGCGATATTCGACACAAGCTTGGGCGATTCATCCTGACTTGCCTCGGCCTATCCCTGTTGCTCGGGGTGGTGTTGTCGATGATCGGCATCTATCGCGGTCTGGTGGATGATGCGTTGTCACTCGCCCGCGCCCCAAATGCCGACATCTGGGTGGTAGAGGCTGGAACACGCGGGCCATTCGCCGAGGCATCCAGAATGTCCGGCGACACCCGTGAAATGGTCGCCCGGATTCCAGGCGTATCGAAGGCTGGTTCAGTGACCTACCAGACCATCGAGACAAGCTACCAGGGTAAGACACTGCGGCTTCAGGTGGTCGGATTCGAACCGGGTCGGATGGGCGGCCCGGCCACGATTTCGGATGGGCGGACGATCAGTATCCGTCACGGCGAATTGGTGGCCGATGCCCGCATCGGCATCGTCCTGGGGGATCGCATTCATCTTGGCCGCGACGATTTCACCGTGGTCGGCTTGACCCGTAATCACGTATCGACCGGCGGCGACCCCGTCATCTTCCTCAGTCTACGCGATGCCCAGGACCTACAATTTCTGCCCAAGCCGTCCACCTACCGGCGAGATCAGTCACGCGGCGCTCCTCCCCCAAACACGGACACCATCAATGCCGTCGTGGCTACTTTGGACGGTGAAGTGGCATCGGATGCCGTCGCCAGGGAAATTGGGCGATGGAAGCATTTGGGAACCATCACCCAGACGCAGCAGGAGACCATCCTCGTCCAATCGGTGGTCGAGAAGGCTCGACGGCAGATCGGGCTTTTCACCATCATCTTGATGTGCGTATCGGCAGTGGTGATCGCCCTGATCATCTATACGATGACCATGGACAAGACCCGCGAGATCGCCACCTTGAAATTGATCGGAGCATCCGATCGAATCATTGTCGGCTTGATTCTCCAACAGTCGGTCGCCATGGGAGCCATTGGATTTTCCATGGGCTGGGGCCTCGTCAATCTCGTCGCGGACAAGTTCCCGCGTCGGGTCCTGTTACAGCCGGACGACGCCATGATGCTGGCCGGGATCGTCGTGCTGGTTTGCCTTCTTTCCAGTTCGCTTGGGGTTCGGCTCGCCCTCAGAATCGAACCCACCGCCGCATTGGGGGGCTGAGATGGGAACCCTCGTGGAAGTTATCGGGGTATCCAAGCATTTCGGCGAAGGCCAAAGTCGGGTGGACGCGCTGGTGGATATTTCCCTCACCCTTCAATCGGGTGAGGTGGTGGGGTTGGTTGGGCCGAGCGGGTCCGGCAAAAGCACCCTGTTGAATGTCATTGGCTGCATCATCGAACCCAGCGAGGGGCAACTTATCCTGGATGGCACACCGGTGTTTGACGGGCAAAAGGCGCGGGGTGATCTGCGCCGCCTCCGCCTCGACAAGATCGGCTTCATTTTCCAATTTCATAATCTGCTCCCCTTCCTGAACAGCAGGGATAATGTTGCGGTCGTTCTTGAACTGGCCGGACGAGATCGGAACTATGCCCAAAGCCGGGCCAATGAATTGCTGACCTACCTTGAGGTCGAGAACAGGGCCTTGGCGAACCCGGCCATCTTGTCGGGGGGAGAAGCGCAGCGGGTTGCCATTGCCCGCGCCCTTGCCAATCAGCCACGCCTCATCCTGGCCGACGAACCAACTGCCGCCCTGGATTCTGAAAGGGCGGTAATCGCGATGGATTTGTTGCGCAAGGTGGCCCGAGAGCAGGATGCCGCCGTTCTCGTCGTGAGCCATGACGAGAAGATTTTCGATCACTTCGATCGGATGCTGCGGATCAGAGATGGCCGATTTGAGGCAACACTGAACTCTTCAGCAGTAAGATAATCTCGACGATAGGAACCACTGAAGGCTTCCTGAAAGGTGTGCGAATTCCCGTGGTTTCCATGTCGATGGAAATCATCCGCTTCACATCGGCCAGATCATCCAAGGTCAGCATATCGGTCCTTTCAGGCTGCTTCGGTAGCAGCATAGCTTCACGACTTGACCACCGGCAGTTCGTCCCAACTGGTGGTATAACTCGGCGTCCGATTGTCACATCGCATTTGCCATGGTGCATCCTTCGAGACCAATCCGTACCCAACCGCCCCTTTGCCCAATCGGCTGTTGATACCGTCCACGGCAGCCATGAGCGCCTTGGGCTTTACCCCTGCATCTGGCGGCGGCGAAAACAGATCACGCGGGATGTCTTCGGGTCGAACCAAATCCAGCATTATCACCCCGGCCTTCTTATATCCGTAGCCATCGCGCCATGCAGATTCCAACCCTTTCAATGCCGCACCAATGATGTGCGGCGTGGACGAGGTTGGAGGCGACAACCGGATCATGGCGTTGAGCGAGAACTGAGGCTGGTCAGGGCGGAATCTGTCTGTGTAGGCGAAGACCTGGAGTGCCCCGGCCACCAGTCCTTCACCGCGAATTTTTTCAGCGGCCCGACTGGCAAAGGTCACAATCGCATCACGGACCTGATCATAATCGGTTACCGCCTCACCGAACGACCGTGAACAGCAGGTGGTCTGTTTATCTGATGGCGCGGTGTCTAAGGTGTGGACCGGCGTTCCTCGCAATTCCATCACGGTGCGAAGTCCGACCGCCCCCATGGTCTTCTTGATCCAACCATCTGATTGCTGCGTCAGGTCGAATGCAGTGCGGATGCCGTTGACTCCGCAATGGGCCGCGTACTGGCGGCCAATACCCCAGACATCACCGACCGGCGTCTGCTTCAGCGCGGCATCAACCCATCTCGGGTCGTTGGTCAGGTCGAGTGTTCCGTTGGCTCTTTTAGATTTTTTCGCCAATCGGTTCGCCAATTTTGCCAGCGTTTTGGTACTGCCGATCCCCACAGAAACTGAAATGCCGGTCCAGCGTTTGACCGTTGGAGGCATTGTCATCGGTCGGGCGGGAATCCTTCACCTGGGTGTCGTCATGTCCGCAAAAAGGACAACGCATGCTCGCCTCCCCCCAATCGATGTTCAGGCTGATCATTCAGGAAACGGTCGCCGTCAGCAAGAATAGCGGCACTGGCATCCCACAAAGAGGGGGCACTGTTGCAAATTTTAACGAGCCTATGGATTGAGACGACTTGTAACAACGGGAGCTTCCAGGTGCACGATGGATTGACCCAATGGACATAGGTTCGCCATACTTTTGATAGAATTATTGTTTGCAGATTGCGAGATCGGCTGAAATCCGAAATGAATGACAATTGGGCCAACCAGGATGTTGAAACCAACGGCCTCAACGGCCTGTTGATGCTCGCCAATTCCCCAGAATGCCGCCACATAATCCAGTCGATCATCGATCATCTTCCGTGTGGCGTAACGCTGTTCGATCAGAACCTGGAAATGATTGCCTGTAACACCCTGTTCAGACGGTTGCTGGATTTCCCAGACAAGCTGTTTGAAGGCGGTCTGCCCTCCATGAAATCTCTGGCCCGGTTCAATGCCCAACGCGGTGAGTATGGCCCAGGTGACCCAGAGGAACTCGCGGGACAGGTCGTCCAGAGAGCCATACTCAATCCCATCAGGGGCTGATCGACCATGCCAGGGAGTTGGATTCCAATTACACATCCGGCGAACTAGCCTTGGGTGACTTGTTCAATTTCCTGGCTTACAACGTGGTGGCAAAACACATGCTGTCCGAGGACCGGAAATTCTTTGGACACATCCAAGCAACCCGCGATGCGGCAAGCTGAGGTCAGGCAGTAATGGCGATATTCGGGCGAAAGCCTCCCCCCATCCAGGTCGGCGATCACTTCATGAAAGCCAATGACCTCACCAGGAAAGTCTGGGAGGTCTCTCGACTTTGGACGACCGTTGATGGCGTTCCCCATGCCCGGCTGGTGAACCGGCATGAGACGCTGATGGTGTCCATCCGAACCCTGGAGGATCGGGAGTTCTTTGAGACTGTTCCGGTGACGCAGAGTGAGCCGTAAAGCAGATCGGCGGTGGCGAACTGGCGAGAACTCCACCGCCGGATCGTGCTGGATGGATTTGAGTTTAGGGGGGAGGGTCCATCCAGATGTGGCCGCATTGGGGGGATACCACATTGAAACGCTATCGCATTCGTCCGGTGCCATCAAGACGTACAGGATGAACTTATCGCCCATATGGTGAAAATCTTGAACGCAAAGTCGCCCAAATTCACCGCCGGAAAGAGCATCAAGGAAACCGTCAATGACCGATGATCTCAAAACTCTGACTACCAGAATCGTGGCCGCTTACATGGGGGGCAACGCCTTGGCGGCATCGGAAGTTCCCAACCTGATCAAGTCCGTATATTCGACCTTGGTTGGCACGGATTCCACTGGTCCAGCACAGCCAGCACAGCCAGAACAGCAGCAACCAGCCGTTTCGGTGAGGCGGTCGGTGACCCCGGATCACATTGTCTGCCTGGAATGCGGGAGCCATCAGAAGATGTTGAAGCGACACCTCCTGACCGGCCATGCATTGACCCCGGACGAGTACCGGGCCAAGTGGGCATTGCCGAGGGATTATCCCCTTGTCGCCCCGGAATACGCAGCACGCCGATCAGAGTTTGCGAAGGCTATTGGGCTGGGCTATTCCCGGACGAACCGGAAGCCCAAATCAGCCACCTGATTATGACGGAAGGGATCGCTATGCCGCCACGTAAGGGGTCAAAGCCATCAGTCACCATCAAACCTGCCAAGAAGGCTGGTCGGTCAACTCGTGGCCGATTAGACGATGGTAGTGCCAATCCCATTGATGTCCACGTTGGTGCCCGCATTCGGCTTCGCCGGACCCTGCTGGGCATGAGCCAGGAGAAGCTTGGGGAGTGCCTGGGGCTGACCTTCCAGCAGGTCCAGAAATACGAACGTGGAGCCAATCGGGTGGGGGCATCCAGGCTGTTTGATCTGTCCCGAGTTCTGGATGTTCGAGTCGGGTATTTCTTTGAGGAAATCTCTGAGACTGCCCAGGCCGCATCACCGGTCGAGGTGATTCGGGGCAATGTCACCAAGTCAGTCGATATCGCTGACGATGATCCCATGACCAAGCGGGAAACCCTCGAATTGGTTCGGGCCTATTTCTCGATCACCGATCCGAAGGCCAGAGAGCAGGTTTTGGCGATGGCAAAGGCGCTGGGGCCGAAGTGAATTATTCCTATGACCTGGGCGGCGGGCCGTACAAGACACAACCCTAATTGGTATAAGTAAAGTATTTTTCTATCCACAACCCTAATGGCGTAGACGAGGGATACACCCCACCCCAGATAAAAGCCCACACAGGAACCGGGGCTTAAGTGGTGGTGGTTATGGCAAAGTGGCTTACAACGGCAGCAGCCGCAGAATACACAGGTGTAGCGATCAAGACCCTACACAACCGCCGAAACTTAGGACTCCCACCCAAGGCGCATAAGATCGGCAACAGGCTTAGATACGACCAAGTGGAGTTAGATAGGTGGATTACCAGCAATGACACCCCACCACCCACACCAACTAACCGCAATCGGTAACCCCGAAAGCCCCCTTGAAGGGGGCTTTTTCCTGACCAATTCCAGTAGCATTATAGTAGCACAAAATCAGGAATAGCTGGGTTTATATGGTCAAAATCGGGAATATAACCCTAACGAGTATCATATTAGTGTTCTCACTAACATATTGTTTTTCAATGTCGTTTTAGATATGGCCGCCACCTTAATGGCTTGTCCCGGATGAAAATGTAATTTTGTTGAAGACATTGTACTTGCCCACCGGCCGCTTCATGGGCATGCGGGTCACCACCTCGAAGCTTTCGGCGTCGAAGACGATCAGTTCGCCCTCGGCCTCCATCACCGAGATCAGCACGTGCTTGCCCGAGCGGTCGAACTCGGCATGGGCCGTGGTGCGGCCCGGCGCCGGGCGCAGCGTCCTGACGATCTCCAAGGTATTGAGGTCGATGACCTGGATGGCGTCCTTCTCCTTGCCCATGGAGACGTCGATCCAGGCATAGCTGGTGTTCTCGTGGCTGCGCATGAAGAAGCCCGGCCCCAGGGTCGGGATACGCTTGACCGTCTTCCAGGTCTCCATGTCGATGACGCTGATCACCGCCTCTTTCAGGTGCGGCGTGGCCATGTAGTCGCGGCCGTCCTTCTTGAAGATGATACCCGAGCCCAGATGCGGCATGCCGGGCAGGTCGATCTCCGCCACCTTGCGCTTGATGTCCAGGTCGACCACCAGCCCCTTGGTGCCGTCGCGCGACGCGCCCATGACCCGCTCGTAGGTGCGGTCAAAGAAGAAGTCGTCGAGATGGTCCGGAATGCGGATACGCAGCGCCTGGAAGCGGCCGCCGGGGCTGATGCCCTCCTCGTGGCCCTTCTCGTAGGAATGGACGAAGCCGTTCATCACCGGCCCGGCATCGTCGGCGTAGGGAATCTCCCAGACTTCCTGGATGTCCTTCAGCGCCACCACGAAGCTGGACCTGGGCGGCGCGGTATAGACCGCCGAGACGCGCGACGTCGCCCCGGCGTCGCCCACCACCGGGATCACCTGCAGCGGCGCGAGGTCGCGGGCATCCAGCGCCACCAGGGTATGGGGCAGCATGTTGCCGACCATCAGGAAGCGCCCGTCATGGGAGACGGCGACGTTGCGGGTGTTCACCCCCGCCCTGATCTCGGCGACGATCTGCAGGGTGTAAAGGTCGTACTTGGTGATCCAGCCATCGCGCGACGCCAGATAGACGAAGCGGCCGTCGGGCGAATACTTGGCGCCGCCGTGCAGGGCGAAGCGGCTTTGGAAGCGGGCCAGCGGCTTGAAGGAATCGCCGTCCAGGATGGTGACGTGATGGTCGCCGGTCTCCACCACCGTGAACAGGTTCAAGGGATCGGTGTTCCATTGCGGCTTGGCCGGCAGCAGGTCGGGATTGACGCTGAGCACGCGCGACGCCTTGATCTCCTCCATACCCCAGCGGGGCACGGCGGGCAGCGGCGTGAAGACGTAGTCGGCCAGGGCCTTGATCTGCCCGGGGTTGAGCTTGTCGGCATGGCCGGGCATCTGGGTCGCCGCCCGCCCGTTGGCGATGACCGTCTCGGCCTCGGCCTTTCTGAGCCGCCCCAGATTTTCCGGCAGCAGGGCCGGGCCGATGGCGCCCAGGCGGTCGGCACCATGGCAGGCGGCGCAATGCTCGGCATAGAGACGCGGCGCGTCTTCCGCCGCGAAGGCGGGGGCGGCCAGCAGTAGCGCCGCCGCGATCAAAGAAGCCTTCATGCCAGCCCGATCTCCTCGTCGCTGAGATAGCATCCGGGGTCCTCGGCCCAGGTATTGCCGGTCACCCGGTGGGCCCGCACCCGCGTATTGCCGTTGCACATATCAAGATAGGCGCAGGCCTTACAGCGCCCCTCCACCGGCCGGGGCCGCGCCTTCAAGCCGGCCATCAGCGCATCCGAGGTATCGGGCCAGATGGCCGAGAACGGCCGGTCGCGCACGTTGCCCAGCTTGTGGTTCCACCACATGGTGTCGGGATGCACCTCGCCCAGATTGTCGATATTGGCGACGTTGATGCCGGACGCATTGCCGCCCCACTGGACCAGCTTGGCGGCGATGTGCTCCGCCTTGTCCGGGTGGTTGCGCCGGACCCAGGACAGGAAATAGGGGCCGTCGGCGTCGTTGTTGCCGCTGACGAATTCCCGCTCGCGCCCGGCCGCCGCATGGGCCCAGGCGGTGTCGAACAGATAGTCCATGGAGGTGCGCGTCACCTGCACGGTGGCGTCGTCCAGGCGGTTCTTGTTGCCGCGCCCGGCATAGTTCAGGTGCGAGAAGTAGAACTTCGCCACTCCCTCGCTCTCCATCAGATCCACCACCTGGGGCAGTTCGGCGGCATTGTCCATGGTCATGGTGAAGCGCAGGCCCACCTTGACGCCCTTCTTCACGCAACGGCGGATGCCGCCCATGGATTCGGCGAAGGCCCCCTGGCGCGCCCGGAAGCGGTCATGGGTGGCGTCGATGCCGTCGATGCTGATGCCGACGTAATTGAAGCCGATCTCGGCGATACGGTCGGCGATGCGATCATCGATCAGGGTGCCGTTGGACGAAAGCGCGGTATAGAAGCCCATCTCCCTGGCGCGGATGGCGATGTCGAAGATGTCGGGACGCAGCAGGGGCTCGCCGCCCGACAGGATCAGCACCGGCACGCGGAAGGACTTCAAATCCTTCATCACGCCGAACACCTCGTCGGTGGTGAGTTCGCCGGCGAAATCCTTGTCGGCCGAGATGGAATAGCAATGCTTGCAGGCGAGGTTGCAGCGGCGGATCAGGTTCCAGATCACCACCGGCCCCGGCGGGTCGCGACGCGGCCCCACATTCGTGGGGGCGACAAGTTCCTGCATGAACTGGGAAACACGGAACACCGGAAACTCCTACAGACGAAGGCCCGTCTTCTTGAGGATGCGTGACGAGAACAGCACCAGATGGCCGCGCGACAGATCACCCAGCACCGTAGCGACGCGCTCCACCAGGGCGTCGGCGTCGGCCTTCTCCTTGGCGTGGATCATGGCGAACAGGGAATACGGCCAGTCGGGCAGATGGCGCGGCCGGTGGTAGCAATGGCTGACGAAATCCAGTTCGCCCACCCGACGCCCCGCCTCGGGAATATCCCCGTCGGCCACGTCCCACACGGTCATGCCGTTGAACTTGTAGCCGAGCGCATAGTGGTTGGGCACCACTCCGATACGGCGGATGACGCCGTCGGCCAGCAGGCGCTCCATGCGGTTCATCACCTCGTCGGCCGAGACGCCCACCTGGCGCGCCACCTCGTGATAGGGCTTGTCCACCAGGGGCAGCCCATCCTGGGTCGCCACCACGATGGCACGGTCGACGGGGTCGAGAGCGGTGGTCATGCCTCGAACCTCAGGCCCACGTAAAACTCCTGGATCTTCGGCATGTCGTGCACCGGAATGCCGGTGCGCGCCTCGATCTCGGCCAGCACCTCGGCCTTGCGGCCCGGCTTCTCGGTCGCCACCACGAACCACATGTTGAGCGCATGCTCGCGGGCGTAATTGTGCGCCACTTCGGGGTAGGAATTGACCATGTCGGCCACCTCCTCGAAGCGCTCGGCCGGCACCTTCATGGCCGACAGGGTCAGTTCGCCCCCCATCCGCTCGGCATGCCACATGGGGCCGAAGCGCGAGATGATGCCGTCTTCCTTCAGCTTGCGGATGCGGGCCATCAACTGGGTGCCGGTCAGGCCCAGGGGCTCTCCGATGGCGCCGAACGGCTGGTCGCAGATGGGGAACCCACCTTGCAGGGAATTGATGATGGCGCGGTCGATATCGTCCATGACCCGATCCTACTCCGCCGCCGCCGCCCGGGGGATGGGCCGTCCGTAGCGCGCCCCGGTCTGCTTGAAGCGCCGGGTGGAGAACAGCACCGCATGGGGATATTCGGCCAGATCGAAGCGCCGCACCAGCGCCGCGATGGTATCCTCCACCGCCCCCCGGTCGCGGCCGTGGATCATGCAGAACAGATTGTAGGGCCAGTCGGGCAGCCGGGGCGGGCGGCGATAGCACAGCGTCACCTCGGGCGCATCGCCCAGGCGGCGCCCCACCTCGCCGACCACTCCGTCGGGAATGCTCCACACCGACATGGCGTTGGCGCGAAAGCCCAGTTCGTGGTGGCGGACGATGATGCCGAAGCGGCGGATGATCCCTGTGTCGCGCATGGCCTGGATACGCCCGATCACCTCGGCCTCGTCCATGCCCAACTGCGCCCCCACCGCCTTGTAGGGATGGGAGACCAGGGGCAGCCCCTCGGCCAGGGCCGAGACCAGGGCGAGATCGCGGTCGCTCAGCTCCATTTGAGATCGAATCCCAGGTCGATGTGAAAATGCTCGAGCAGCGGCAGGTCGAGGACCTGAAGCCCGGCTTGCTCGGAAATCTCGGCCAGCACCTCGGCCACCCGCGCCCCCGAAGGGGCCGTCACCACGAACCACAGGTTCAGGCGGTGCTCGCGCTGGTAATTATGGTTGACCTCGGCGAAGGCATTGACCAGATCAGCCACCTCGTCCAGGCGATGATCGGGCACCGCCATGGCCGCCAGCGTCGAGCCGCCTACCGTGTGCGGCCGGAACACCGCGCCCACCCGGCTGACCGAACCGCCGCGCATCAGGCGGGCGAGGCGATCCATCACCTCGTCCTCGTCCAGCCCCAGACGCTCGCCCAGCACGGCATAGGGCCGCGCCGCCAGCGGAAAGTCCTGCTGGAACTCGTTGAGAAGACGCCGGTCGAGTTGGTCCATTTCATAGCCCCTCAAGTGCCGGGCGGGCGCCTTGGCGCCCTTGGCTCCTCCGCCGCGCTCCGGGTCGCTCAATGCTCCCGCGCTCGCTTGCGCTCGCTCGATCATCACAACCCGGTCTTGTTGGCACGGTTGGTGAAGAAGATGCCGCTGGGCCGGGCGGCCGGCATTTCCACCACCTTCTCCAGGGTCTCGGTATCATAGACCACCACCATGTCGGAATCCCGCGCCGACAGCCACACCCGCTCGCCCTTCGGGGTAAATTCCATGTGCAGGATGGCCAGCCCCGGCTCCAGGGTCTTGATCACCTTCTTGGTCTGGGTGTCGATCACCTGGACCTTGGAGTAATCGGGAACGGCGAAGTTGACCCACACCTGCCGTCCGTCGGGCCGCGCCATGGCGAAGACCGGCTGGCCCGCCACGTCGATACGGGTTTTCTCGGTCCATTTGCCCTTGTCCACCACCAGCACCTGATGATGGCCGATGGCCGGCAGCCAGATTTCATCCCCGGCCGCCGCCCAGCCGCGCAGATGGGGCATCTTGTAGACCGGCAGGGCTTCCTTGCCCTTGCCGTAATGGTCGAGGATGCGGCGCACCCCCTTGTCGGGGTTCCACAGGTCCAGAAGCGCGATGCCGTCCTCGCCGAACAGCCCGGCTAGGTACCAGCGCCCGTCGCCGGTGATCAGCGCGTCATAGGGCAGCTTGCCGATATTGGTGTGCTTGGTGATCCTGGGGGCCTTGGGATCGGCCAGATCGGCGATCCAGATCTCGCCCGCGTCGTACAGGGTGTAGATGAAGCGCTTGCCGGTCAGGTCGGCGATGCCGATCACCTTGCTGGGCTTGCCGTCGGCACCGATGGCGGGAATATCGGCCACCTGCTCCAGGGTGGCGGCATCGAACACCTTGACGCCGCCCGGCGTGTAATTGGCCACCGCCACCAGCGAGCCGTCCTGCGAGATGGCGCCGCCGATGGAATTGCCCGACTGCATCACCCGCCCGACGATGGAACCGGTCAGGATATCCACCTTGGTCAGGCCGCCGTCGCGGCCGAACACGAAGGCGTAGCGCTGGTCACTGGAATAGACCAGGGCGGCATGGGACAGGTCGCCCAGGCCGGTCACCGAGGCCAGTTGGGTCGAGGTGCTGTTCTCGACCACCATCAGGCGGCCGTCGGCGCGCTCCACCACCAGGCCGAGATCGCCGGTACCGCGCAAAGCGGGGGAACATCCGGCCAGCAGCGCCAGACCCAGGCAGGCGGCGGCGATACGCTTCATTTCAGATCTCCCATGAGATAAGCGGCGATCCAGGCGGCCTCTTCACGGCTCAGCATGGCCTTCCACGGCGGCATGGGGGTGCCGGGGCGCCCTTCCAGGATGGTGTCGATCACCGCCTCGGCCGACAGCTTGGCCAAGTCTTCCTGCAGCAGGGGCGAGCCCAGGCCGCCGTGGCGGGTCATGCCGTGGCACGAACCGCAATCCTGGGCCACCATGTCCTTGAGTTTGGCCTGACGCGCCGGCGCGACTTCAGCCGGCACAACCTCGGCTGCCAGGGGCCATGCCACCAGCGCCATCACCACCGTACCCGTCAGTGCCGCAAACAAACGCATCCTCAGCCCTCCCACAGGCTGGTCGAAGCAATAGCATTCCCCGTGCCCCGAGGGCTTGACGTTGAGCAAGAGGCCGGTCGAAGAACGCCTTACGCCTCGACGGCGCCGCACCACTCGGCCACTTCCTGTTCGGCGGCCAGGGCCACCACGCGGCCGATGATCAGCAGGGCCGGCGGCTCCACCTGCCAGCGGGCCACGTCGGCCTCCAATTCCGCCAGGGTGCCGCGCAGGACACGCTGCGCCGCCGTGGTGCCCTTTTCCACCACGGCCACCGGCGTGGCGGGATCGAGGCCGGCGGCCATCAGCCCATCGGCCATGGGGCCGGCGGTGCCGACCCCCATATAGACCACCAGGGTGCAGGAGGGATCGGCCAGACGCTCCCAGTCCAGGTCCAGCGTCCGGTCCTCGAGCAAATGGCCGGTGACCAGACGGACGCTGCGCGCCACCTCGCGATGGGTCAGCGGAATACCGGTGGCGGCGGCGCAACCGGCGGCGGCGGTGATGCCCGGCACCACCTCGGTGGCGATGCCGTAGCGGGCCAGATAGATGGATTCCTCGCCGCCCCGACCGAAGATATAGGGATCGCCGCCCTTGAGCCGGACCACCCGGCGGCCCGGCCGGGCCAGACTGACCAGCAGGTCGTTGATCTCGTCCTGGGGCAGCAGATGGTGGCCCTTGGCCTTGCCCACCGAGATACGGGTGGTCCCCGGCGGAATCAGGTCGAGGATACCGTCGCTCACCAGGCGGTCATAGACCACCACGTCCGCCGACTGGATCAGGCGCATGGCCTTGACCGTCAGCAGATCGGGATCGCCCGGCCCCGCTCCCACCAGATGAACCAGCGGCCTGTTCTCGTCGGCCCAACGCTCATCGGCCATGCTTTCCCCGCTCCCCCTGTTGCTCACGGCGCCACTTCGATGGTGCCCACCATCTCCGGGTGCGGCCCGCAGCGGTAGGGATAGATACCCGGCGCGTCGAAGGTCCGTTTCCAGCTTTCCCCCGGAAACAGCCGGTCGGATTCCGCCAGCCCTTCCTTTTCGAAGAACACGCTGTGGCTGGTGCGTTTCTCGTCGTTGACCCATTCCACCGTGGTGCCCGGCTTGACCTTCAGCACCTGGGGCGTGAACAGGTTCTTGTCCATGCTTACCCGGGCGGCGTCGGCCGCCCAGGCGGGCGGGCCGGTCAGGACCAGGGCCGCACCGCCGAGAAGGATCAGCAGAAATCGACGCGTCATGACCGGCCTCCTGATGGGTTTTGGCCTAGGGCAGCTTCACCGCCTTGATCTCGCCCTCGGCATCGAGGCCGAGTTTCATGTCGAGGGACACGTGGTGGAAGCGGCCGTTGGCGAAGTCGTCGTGCACCGCGAAGCCGACAGTATAGCTCTTGCCCGGCTCCATCGCCACCGAGCCCGGCTGGCCGCCGCCAAGCTTGCGGGTCATGGTCACCACCCAGTTGGCGCCGTCCTTCTTGCCCGAGGCGGACAGGTCGGCGGCGGCGGCGGGCTTCAGCACGCGCTCGGCCAGCACATAGCCGTGCTCGGCGGCGCCCGACGACTTCCAGCGCAGCAATTCCATGAAACCGCCGGCCTTCAGCAGGGCGTCCAGATCGGCCTGGGGCTTCACCTTATCCCAGTTGTCGCGCTTGGCGGTGTCGAACTGGGTGCGGCTTTCGGGAATGTATTTGGTGACGTAGCCGGCCTTGGTGTCGAGGCCCTTGGCGGCGCCCAGCGCGGCGGCGGCCGGCGCGGTCGGCATGTCGCGGGCGTCGGAGTGGCAGGTGGTCCAGCAGCCCGAGCGGGCGGCCATATCCACCTTGCCGCCGTCGATCATCATGGCCAGCTTGACCTCGTTGTCGGGGTCGAGCTTGCCGCCCTTGGCGAAGGGCACGTCCGCGTGCGGTCCGGCGGGAAATTCGAAGCGCAGGTAAAGGTTCTCGGCGTCATAGGCCGCCTTGACCCTGAGCGGGAAGGCGGCGCGCTTGCCCGGAATGGGGGTCTTCTCGGCCTTGGCCCCGGTCACCATCTTGGTGCCCATGTCCTGGGCTTCCTGGGAATGGCACTCGAAACAGCGGTCGCCCTTCTTGAAGGCGCGCACGCCGCCGTGGTCCGAGCCGGTCAGAATCCATTCCATGGAGGTCTGGCCGGGATAGAACAGCATGGTTTCGGAAACGGGAATGCCATCCCAGTTGACCGCCTTGGGGGCGGCAAGGGCCGCACCGGCGGCCAGGGTCGAGACGACAAAAGCCGCCGCGGCGGCACGAAATGCGATCTTGCCCATCTGTCTTTCCCTCCCAGGAAAAAAAGGGGCCGGATGCGGGAATCCCCACTCCACATCCGGCCCGTCGCTTGACAGTACTACATCTTGACCGCCTTGATCTCCCCTTCGGCGTCCAGGCCCAGCTTCAGGTCGACGGACACGTGGTGGAAGCGGCCGGCGGTAAAGTCGTCGTGCACGGCGAAGCCGACGCTGTACGACTGGCCGGCGACCAGGTTGACCTCACCCGGCTGGGTCGCCTTCAGACGGCGGACCATGGTCACCACCCACTTGTCGCCTTCCTTCTTGCCGGTATAGGCCACGTCGTTGCCGGGCTTCAGCACGCGCTCGGCCAGGACGTAGCCCTGCTCCGAGGCGCCCGAGGACTTCCAGCGGGTCAGGTCGAGGAAGGTGCCGCCGGCCAGCAGGGCATCCAGCTCGGCCTGGGGCTTCACCTTGTCCCAGTTGTCGCGCTTGGTGGTGTCGAACTGGGTGCGGCTTTCCGGCACGTACTTGGTGACATAGCCGTGCGAGGTGTCGACACCCTTGGCGGCGCCCAACGCCCCGGCGTCCGGCGCGGTCGGCATGTCGCGGGCATCGGAATGGCAGGAGGTCCAGCAGCCCGAGCGGGCGGCCATGTCCACCTTGCCATTGTCGATCATCATGGCGACCTTGACCTCGTTGTCCGGGTCCATCTTGCCGCCCTTGGCGAACGGCACGTCGTTGTGCGGACCGGCCGGGAATTCAAAGCGCATGTACAGGTTGTCCGCATCGTACGCCGCCTTGATGGACAGCGGGATGGCGGCGCGCTTGCCGGGAATGGGGGTCTTTTCCGCCTTGGCGCCGGACACCATCTTGGCGCCCATGTCGGCGGTCTCGTTGCTGTGGCACTCGAAGCAGCGGTCGCCCTTCTTGAAGGCGCGGGTGCCGCCGTGATCGGTGCCGGTCAGAATCCATTCCATGGCGGTCTGGCCGGGATAGAACAGCACGGTCTTGGTCTCGGCCGCCTTGCTCCAGTCAACGGCCTTGCCGGTGACGGGGGGCAACTGGACGCCACCGGCGACCGGCGCGGCGGCCGGAGCGGCAGCGGGAGCCGAAGCAGGAGCGGCGGCGGCGGTGGCGGCCTTCTTGGCGTCGGCCTCGGCCTTCTTCTTGGCCTCCTCCGCAGCCTTCTGCTCCTCTTCCTGCTCGAGCAGCTGATGGACCGGCTTGTGGGCGATGCCCTTGTGGCAGTCGATGCAGGTGCCGCCCTCGGCCTGGGCATTCTCGTGCTGCTTCCTGGCGCGCTGCTTCTGCACGGCGGGATTCATCTGGTCGAAGGCATGGCAGTTGCGGCATTCCCGCGAATCCGTGCTCTTCATGGTCGCCCAGACGCGCTTGGCCAGTTGGAAGCGCTTGGCGTCGAATTTCTCGGGGGTGTTGACCGAGCCCATCAGCCAGTGGAACACCTCGCCGCTGGCCTGAATCTTACGGATGAACTTGTGGACCCAGTCCTTGGGGACGTGGCAGTCGGAGCACGCGGCCCGCACACCGGAACGGTTGGTGTAGTGGACGGTCTTGACGTACTCCTGGTAGACGTTGTCCTTCATCTCATGGCAGTTGATGCAGAAGCCAAGCGTGTTGGTGGCTTCCATTGCCGTGTTGAAGGCGCCCCAGAACATGATGCCGCCGACGAAGATCACCCCGGCGCCGAACAGCGACGCTCCCAGGATTTTCATCCTCAGCAGTTTTCCGAGCAAGGATTCAGTAGCCATTGCGCTCCCCAGCGTACCCGAGTTGCCCTCCCTCAAGCGGAACCGATACCATGGACGGATCGGAATCCGACTTGACCTTGGGCAATGATTGATCGGGACACGGGGCGAGTTTCCGACGGCACCCGCGTCCCCGACACATCTCCGGTCAGGCCCGCGCCTTCCTCCTGTCCGCTTGCGCGGACGCCCTCCGGACGGCACGCGCGGGCTCCGGAATGTGACGGACTGTAATCATCACGCCCGGCAATAGACGTGATCTTGATCAATTTACCAGGGTTTTGCTTGAGCCAAAACATTAGACTTATGTCAATTAAAGTCGTCATTGTGCGCTGCAAGGTTCCGCCCCCACCCCTACCCCCTTAACCAAGATCAAGTCGCCCCGGTCTTTTTAGAGAGATGATAATGAATGTTCGGGGGCACCATCGTCTTGAGCCCCCGAAGGCGGGAGGGACGATGGATTCCGACACCCTGTGCGCGATGAGGCGAAGCCGGCTGTTTTCGGCGATTCCCGCCACGGACGCTGCCGCCCTTCTGGAGGGTCACCGCACACTGACGCTGCCTGACGGCGCCCTGGTGTTCGCCGAGGGCGCCGCCGCCGACAGCCTGTTCCTGGTCCTGTCCGGTGAAATTCTGATCGACCCGTCCGCCGCATCGCCCCAGCTTCGCCTGTCCGTCGGCGACACGGCCGGCGAGGAGGCGGTGCTGACCGGCGCGCCCCATGCCGCGACGGCGCGCGCCGCCGGCCCGGTCTCGCTGCTGGCCATTCCGGCCAGCCTGCTGACGACCTATCTGGAAGCCCATTTCGAGGTGGCCATCGCCATGATCTCGGCCATGGCCGGGCATCTGCGCGAGCAGGTGCGCGAAATCACCGAATTGAAGATGCAGTCCACCGCCGAGCGTCTGGCCAGCTACCTGCTGGCGCTGGCCGGCGAGGTCACGGGCCGGGCGGTGGTGCGACTGCCCTACGAGAAGCGGCATCTGGCCGATCACCTGGGCATGGACCCGGCGACTCTGTCGCGGGCTTTTGCTAAACTCCGCGACAAGGGTGTGGTGGCCAGCCGCACCGACAAGGTAGAGATCGCCGATGTGGCGAAGCTGAGGACCTATGGCGACAGCGCTGCGTTCACCGCCTAGCAGACCGATGGTATCAAGGGAGTCGGGCGGCCCGGCATCGTGCCCCTGCCGCCCGTCCTGCGAAGGCCCCACCGCCGATTGCGACCGGACCCTGACGACGCCGCAACGCGTCTTCAAAGGTCTGCGCAGCGCCCAGGAGGTGGTGGCCGCCCTGCCGCTGTTCGACGGCATCCTTCCCGATGTGCTGAACCGGCTGCTGGCGGATTCGGCCACCATCACCCGACGGCGCAGCACCTTGCTGTTCGGTGCCGGCGACGAGGCGGACTGCTTCTACATCGTGCTCGACGGAGCGGTGAAGCTGTTCGCCCTGGCCCAGGACGGACGGGAAAGCATCGTCGAGATCTTCGGTCCCGGCACCTCGTTCGCCGAGGCCGCCATGCTGTCCACCGGACGCTTCCCCCTGCATTCCGAGGTGATCGAGGACGCCACCCTGATCCGGGTCGGGCGCCGCGCCTTCCTTTACACCCTTCATTCGGACCACGCCCTGGCCTATCGCATGCTGGCCGCCCTGGTGAAGTGGAACCGCCGGCTGGCGGGCGAGATTTCCGACCTCAAGGAACTGACCCCCTGGCAGCGGGTGGCCGAGTTCCTGCTGGCCCAGACCCCGGCCACCGAGGGCCGGGTCGAGGTGCTGCTGCCCTTCAACAAGGAGGTCCTGGCCAGCCGGGTGGGCATCCGCCGCGAAAGCCTGTCCAGGGTGCTGGGACGGCTGCGTGTCCTGGGGGTCCATACTTCCGGCAACGCCGTCCGGATAGACGATGTAGACCTATTGCGCCGGGCCTGCTTCGAAGCCGGCAGCGGCCGCAACTGAGATGTGCTGAAGGCCTGCTTTCAAGAGTTTCCTCGACGGAATTTGACGATAGTCACATTCACAACGTCCCTGGAAGCCCATTGTGCCCGGACCTTTAGTGCTTTGGCCGGCGGTTCCTTCTGGGTCTCCCGGCTACGGTGTAGTTTGACGTATTTAGGGAGGGTTGCCGTATGTGGAAGGGTGTTCGGAACGCATTGTTGCTGACGGCGCTGCCGTTCGCGATGGGTGGGGCTGCGTTCGCCCAGGAAGCGCCGACGCTGAGCAAGGAAGCCAAGGAAGCCGCCTCGAAGACTTATTTCGAGCGTTGCGCCGGCTGCCACGGCGTGCTGCGCAAGGGCGCTACCGGTAAGAACCTCGAGCCGGCCAATACGACCAAGTTGGGCCAGGCCCGCCTCGAGAAGATTCTGACCAATGGCACCGACGGTGGCATGGTGAACTTCGATGACATCCTGACCAAGGATGAAATCAAGAACATGGCCACCTACATCCAGATGACCCCCGACATTCCGCCGGAATGGGGCATCAAGGAGATGACTGCGTCCTGGAAGGTCACGGTGAAGCCGGAAGACCGTCCGAAGAAGCAGCTCAACAAGGTCAACCTGAAGAACGTCTTCTCGGTGACGCTGCGCGACTCCGGCGAGATCGCCCTGATCGACGGCGATACCAAGAAGATCTGGACCATCATCAAGACCGGCTATGCCGTGCACATCTCGCGCCTGTCCGCTTCGGGCCGCTTCGTGTACGTCATCGGCCGCGACGGCAAGCTGGACATGATCGATCTGTGGATGGAGACCCCGGCTGTGGTCGCCACCATCAAGATCGGCATGGACGCCCGTTCGGTGGAAACCTCCAAGTTCAAGGGCTTCGAGGACAAGTATGCCGTGGCCGGCTCCTACTGGCCGCCGCAGTACGTGATCATGGACGGCGCCGACCTGAAGCCGCTCAAGATCGTCTCGACCCGTTCCATCACCGTGGACGGCGAGTATCACCCCGAGCCCCGCGTGGCCTCGATCGTCGCTTCGATGATCAAGCCCGAGTGGGTGATCAACATCAAGGAAACCGGCCTGATCAAGCTGGTGGACTACTCGGACATCAAGAACCTCAAGGAAACCACCATCGAGTCGGCTAAGTTCCTGCACGACGGTGGTTGGGACGCCTCCAAGCGCTACTTCCTGGTCGCCGCCAACGCCTCCAACAAGGTGGCCGTGGTCGACACCAAGGAAGGCAAGCTGGCCGCCCTGGTCGAAACCAAGTCCAAGCCCCATCCGGGCCGTGGCGCCAACTTCGTCCATCCCAAGTTCGGTCCGGTGTGGGCCACCTCGCACCTGGGTGCGGACGTGATCACCCTGATCGGTACCGATCCGGCCAAGCACAAGGATCAGGCCTGGAAGGTCGTCGCCGAGCTGAAGAACCACGGTGCCGGTTCGCTGTTCGTCAAGACCCACCCCAAGTCGAACAACCTGTGGGCCGATGCCCCGCTGTTCCCCGAAGCGGCCGCGGCCGAGTCGGTGACCGTGTACGACATCAAGAACCTGGACAAGGGTCCTGAGGTCATCAACATCGCCAAGCTCGCCGATCTGCCGGAGACCAAGGCGGTGAAGCGCGCGGTGCAGGCCGAGTACAACGAGAAGGGCGATGAAGTCTGGTTCTCGATCTGGGCCGGTAAGACCGATCCGTCGGCGATCGTCGTGATGGACGACAAGACCCGTAAGGTGAAGGCTGTGATCAAGGATCCCAAGCTGATCACCCCGACCGGCAAGTTCAACGTGTACAACACGCAGCACGATATCTACTAAGACACTTTAGAACTCCACCCTACGCCCCCGGGGATCCCATGATCCCCGGGGATTTTTTTGCCCTTGCTCCGGGGGCGGTCCCGCTTCCGTCCGGGCACGATGGGCAAGGAGCCGCCCCCAAGGCCTGAACACGAAAAAGCCCCGGCCTTGCGGTCGGGGCTTTCGCCGTCGGTAACGGTGAAGCGATGGGCTCAGCCGCCCTGCTTGGGCGCCGAGCGACGCGCCGCATCCATCAACTGCTTCAGGGTCTGCTGGTCGAGAGCGCTGGAAATGACGCGGTCGCCGACGATGAAGGTGGGCGTGCCGCCGATGTCCAGGGAACGGGCCAGATCGAAATTCTTCTTCAGCTGCTTCTCGATTTCGGCGCCGCCGATATCCTTCTTCAACTGCTCGATATTGAAGCCCTGCTCGCCGGCGATCTTGTAGATGGCCTTCTCGTCGAGGCGGCCGCGGAACTTCATGAAGGCGCGGTGGATGTCGTCGTACTTGGCCTGGCTCTGGGCCTTGGCCACCAGGGCGACACGCGACGCCAGCACCGAATCCGGCCCGAGGATCGGGTATTCCTTGACCACCACGCGGACCTTGCCGTCGGCCTTGACCGCCTCCCACAGGGGATCGAAGGCCTGCTTGCAGAAGCCGCAATTGTAATCCATGAACTCGACCAGGGTGAGGTCGCCCTTGAGATTGCCCCCCTGGGGGTCCTCCGGCGCCTTGAAGATCTCGTCCTTGCGGGCCTCCAGCATCTTGTGGGCGTCGGCTTCGGCCTGGGCGCGCATCTTCTCGCGCAGCGCCTCCAGGGCCTCGCCCAACACCTCGGGATGCTCCATGAGGTAGTCGCGCACCACCTTCTTGACCGCCTCGGCCTGCTTGGGAGTCAGCGGAACCTCCTGGGCGGTGGCCGGCAGGGAAGCAAGGGCAAGGCCGGACACCATCAGGGCGGCGGCGAAAGTCTTGGCGATCATTGGCAAAGGACCCTCAAGAGGCGGAATGATGGCGGGCATATTGGCCGAAGCGGCACCGGGGGGCAAGGGCTACCACCACTTGCGGGACCGGTCGCGGTCGGCCTTGACCTGGGAGGCGCGCTCCTTGATGTCCTGGATGCGCAGCCACACCGATCCCTGCTTGCCCAGCAACTGCTCCGCCTTGTTGGCGTGGAACAGCGCCTCGGACAGCTTGCCGGCCAGCATGTAGTGCTCGGCCAGGGCGTAGGCGGCCATGCCTTCCTTGCCGTCGCGGCCGAAGGCGATGGCCAGTTGCTGCCAGGCGAACAGGTCCTCGGGCTCGCGGTTGACGGCGGCGGTGAGATGGGTCTCCGCCTCGACCAGTTTCGAGGCATCCTCCGACTCGATCAGAATCTGGCCCAGGGCGATGCGCAGCAGGGCGTTGTCGGGCAGCAGGCCGACCGCCTTGCGGTAGGGCTCGATGGCCTCGGCGCCCCGGGCGTTCTCGAACAGCATCTGGCCCTTCAGCTCCCAGAAATATGGATCGTTGGGCCGCTCCTTGATCAGCCCGTCGATCAGCCCCAGTGCCATGGTCAGGTCGGGCTTGCGATAGGCGGCGACGGCGCGGGCATAGCGCGCCTCGATGCTGGTGTCCGTCTCCTTGTAGCGCTGGAAGGTGCGGATGGGCGGCTCGATGAAGGCGAACAGCTTGGCCTTCATGCGCCGGTGCATCTCGATCCATTCCGGCGGCCAGGGGGTCTTGGCATAGGGGGAAAGATCCACGGCGTTCCGCACGAAGGCAACGCGGTCACGGGTCAGCGGATGGGTTCGCACATAGGGGTCCTGGCGCGCCGAGACCAGGGCCTCCTGGTCGCCCAGGATCTCGAAGAACTCCACCAGCCCCCGGCCCGACTGATGGGTATCGTCGAGGAAACGCATGGCCATCTGGTCGGCCTGTTGCTCCTGGCTGCGCGAGAAGGCCAGCAGATTGCGCATGGCCAGCTCGTTGCCGCCCAGGGCCATGGCCATGGCCGCGTCGCCGCGTCCCGAGGCGGCACCGGCCGCCGCAGCCAGGAGGGTGGCGAGAATGGCCTCGGTCGAGGCATTGGCCATGGCATCGGTGCTGCGGATCAGGTGACCGCCGGCGATGTGGCCGGTTTCGTGGGCCATCACGCCGATCAGTTGGCCGGGATTCTCGGAGCGGATCAGCAGGCCGGTGTGGAAGAAGATGTTCTGGCCGCCGGCCACATAGGCATTCAGCGTCGGGTCGATGATCAGATTGATGCGAATCGCCGCCGGGTCCAATCCCGCCGCCTGAAAAATTGGCGTCCCGAAAGTTCGGATGGTATTTTCCACCTCCGCATCACGGATGAACTGCCGCCTGGGCTGGGATTGGGCCAAGGTGGGCGGCGTCGAAGCGACCAACAGGAACGTCACCAGAAGGATTATGCGCGTGAGCAAGGAAGTCTCCTCATCGGTCAATTCGTCGCGCGGCCCCCGCTCCATCCACTCCAGAGCCGCCATCGCCCTGGCCGCCCTGGCGATTCCGGCGCTCACCGCCTGCGGCGATCCTTCGCGCCCCGTCGGCCAGGTGGGCCATGTCACGGGCTTCGGCGGCATGGTCGCCGTGGATGAGCCCAGGGCCGCCATACTGGGCCGCGACGTGCTGTCGGCGGGCGGCACCGCCGCCGATGCCGCCACCGCCATCTACTTCACCCTGGCGGTTACCTATCCGTCCACCGCCAGCCTGGGGGGCGGCGGTACCTGCATAGTACATGATAGCGGCAAAAAGAAGACGGAAGTCATCGATTTCCCCGCCATCGCCTCGACCTTGTCCGGCCCCCTTCCCTCGGCGGTGCCGGCCAATCCCCGCGGCTTCTTCGCCCTGCACGCCAAATACGGCAGGTTGCGCTGGGAAAGCCTGCTGACCGAACCCGAGCGGCTGGCGCGCAGCGGCGTCCCCGTGTCGCGCGCCCTGGCCAACGATCTGGCGCGCGGCCTGCCCGTCATCGGCCGCGATCCGGTGGCCCGCGCCATCTTCATGCGCGCCGACGGCTCGGTGCTGCGCGAGGGCGACGTGATGCAGCAGCCCCAGTTGGCCGGCATGATCTCGACGCTTCGCCACAACACCGGCAATTTCTATGTGGGCCCCCAGGCCCGCGAGCTGATCAAGGCGGTGCAGGCGGCGGGCGGCACCTTGTCGCTGGATGACCTGCGCGATATCCGCCCCACCTGGCGCGACGCCGTCGCGGTCAAGGTGGACAGCGACACCGCCTGGTTCGCCCCGCCGCCGTCGGCGGGCAGCACCATGGCGGCCCAACTGGTGGCGGCCCTGTGGCCGCGCTGGAGCGATGCCGACGCGGCCGAGCGGCCCCATCTGCTGGCCGAGACCTCGGCGCGGGCCTTCGGCGAGCGGGCCCGCTGGATGCGTCCCACCGGCTGGAGCGACGAGGCTCCGGCCTCCCTGGTGGCGGATTCGCGCATCGCGGCCATGATGAGCGGCTATGCCGCCGACCGCCATCAGCCGGTGACCAATGTCCCCACGCCGCCCACCGACAGCCAGTCGGGCACCGCCTTCGCCGTGCTGGATGCCGACGGAACGGCGGTGGCGTGCAGCGTCACCAGCCACGGCCTGTTCGGCAACGGCCGCATGGCGCCCGGCACCGGCATCATGCTGTCGGGAGTTCCCGGCCTCAACGGGCCGCCGGCCACCGCCGTGATGCTGAGCACCAACACCTACAACGGAGCCATCCACTTTATCGGCGCCGCCTCGGGCGGCGGCACCTCCGCCCTGGCCCTGACCCAGAGTTTCCTGGGGGTCGCCAAGGATAACAAGCCGCTGTCCGACGCCCTGGCCCAGCCGCGCCTGGTCCATGCCGGCAATCCCGACGCCGTCTTCGTCGAGACCGGTTCCATCACCCTGGACCCGGCCCCGCTGCAGAGTCGCGGCCACCAGATCAGCGCCACCCCCATGCCCAGCCGCGTGGAGGCCATCTATTGCCCTCTGGGTTTCAAGAACTCCGAGGGCTGCGACATGGCCACCGACCCGCGCGGCTTCGGTCTGGCCACCGTGGCGGGCAAGAAGGAATGAGCTTCAAGGCCGCCCAGCGCGGCGCCATCGCCCCCTTCATCGTCATGGACGTGATGCGGGCGGCCGCCGCGCGCGAGGCCGGGGGCGCCGACGTGATCCACCTGGAAGTGGGCCAGCCCTCGGGCCAGGCACCGCCCAAGGTGCTGGAGGCGGCGGCCCGCGCCGTCAGGACCGAGCCCCTGGGCTATACCCTGGCGCTGGGCCGCGATTCCCTGCGCGAGCGGATCGCCCGCCACTATCGCCAGACCTACGGCGTCTCGGTGCCGCCCGAGCGCATCTGCGTCACCACCGGATCGTCGGCCGGCTTCCTGCTGGCCTTCCTGGCCGCCTTCGATCCCGGCGACCGGGTGGCGGTAGCCGCGCCGGGCTATCCCGCCTATCGCAACATCCTGCAGGCCCTGGGGGTGGAATGCGTGCTGGTGCCGGTGGGACCGGGCAGCCGCTGGCAGATCACCGCCGGGGTTCTGGCCGGCGTCGAAGGCAAGCTGGACGGCGTGGTGGTGGCCAGCCCCTCCAACCCCACCGGTTCCATGCTGTCGGCGCACGAGGTGGCGGAGCTGGCCGGCTGGTGCGAGTTGCACGGAGTCAGGCTGATCTCGGACGAGATCTATCACGGCATCACCTATGGCCGCCCCGCCGCCACCGTGGCCGGCATGACCGCCGCCCCCCACGCCCTGGTCATCAACAGTTTCTCGAAATACTACGCCATGACCGGCTGGCGCCTGGGCTGGATGGTGCTGCCCGAGGATCTGGCCCGCTCGGTGGAGTGCCTGACCCAGAACCTCTACATCTCGCCGCCCACCCTGTCCCAGGTGGCGGCCGAGACGGTGTTCGACTGCATCGATGAGCTGGAGGCCCGCGTCGCCGCCTACCGCGCCAACCGCGATATCCTGCTGGCCGAGTTGCCGGGAGCGGGCTTTGACCGCCTGGCGCCGTCGGACGGGGCCTTCTATCTTTATGCCGACGTGTCGGAACTGACCAATGACAGCGCGGAATTCTGCGCCCGCATGCTGGCCGAGACCGGCGTGGCCTGCACGCCCGGCATCGATTTCGATCCGTTGGAGGGCACCCGGACCCTACGCTTTTCCTATGCCGGCTCGGCCGCCCACATGGCCGAGGCGGCAAAGCGGCTGAAGGCGTGGCGGCGATAGCGCCGCCTCAGGTGATCAGGTCGCGCACCGTCTGGCTCATCTCGTCGGCGGTCTTGAAGACGTTCGAGTTCACCGAATAAGCCTTCTGCGTGACGATCATCCGGGAAAACTGATCCTCGAGATTGACGTTGGAGGTCTCGATGGCCGAGGCCACGATACTGGCGCCGCTGCCCTGGTCGGTGATGGCGGCCACGGTCATGTCGCCCGCCTGCTCGGTGGCGCGGAACAGCGTGCCGGAAACGGGGTCGAGCTGGTCGGCGGACACGAAGCTCGCCACCGGAATCTGGAAAATCCGTCTGGTCTGCCCATTGTCGTAGTGGGCGACCACGCTGCCGTCGGTGCTGATTTCCACCGAATCCATGGTGCCGCTGGCAAAGCCATCCGGATCGATGGTCTTTACCTCCAGCTTGTTGGCGGGCTCGCTGGAAAACTGGGTCAGCTTGCGCAAATCCAGGGTGACGGTATTGGAGCCGGCCCCCGTTGCCGTCCAATCGACGGTAAACGTCGCGCTGGCGGGTGTGAGGAGGTTTCCAGAACCATCGAAGGTGATGGGGATGGAGGAGCCGCAGGCGGCCCCGTCGGCGGTAAGGTTGGAGATCGAACCTTCGGCGGCCACCGGTTGGAGGCGCAAGTACCACTGGCCATTGGCCGAATGCTCGAAGGCCATGCCCAGGTTATGGGAATTGAACGCGTTGTCATAGATGGCGGTGGTCTCGACGACCGAGGCGAACGCGGGCTTGTTGGAATTGAGATCGAGACTGGCCGTGCTCTGCAAAGTGGGACCCGCCGACCAGTCGATGGTCAAATCGGCGAATCCCGTGCCCGAGGCCGAGGTGGTCGGCGAGGTGATGACGCCGTTGGAATCCATGGTCACCGTGACCGGCGAGCCGGTAATGGTGCCGACGCTGCCACTGGCGGGATTGGCCGGCAGCGAGAAATCCACCGTCCATGTGTCACCGTCCACCCGATTCCAGGTCATGGTCATGTCCTGGGCGGTGCCGAAACCGTCGGTGATGCTGGTGCTGTCGGTGAAGGTCTTGGTCGAACCGGTCAGGGTGGCGTTGGACGGCGCATTGGCCACCACCTGAATGGACGTGGTGGCCTGACCATCGGCCTTCTGCCCGAGATTGGCGTAAACCGGGCTCAGAGCCGAGTTGGCGGTGATGTTTCCCAGGTTGTCGGCCTGCCACCCCATCAGGAAATTGCCTTCGGGAGTGGTGAAGTAGTTATTACCGTTGACCGCCTTCTGGGTGAAGTTGCCCGCCCTCGTATAGAGGGTGCTGGACGACGTCAGGCTGGTCTGGGGAGCGCCGGTGCTGTCGGGCTGGCTGACGATGAAGAAGCCACGGCCGTTGATGGCCATGTCGCTCCAGGTGGTGGACGACGTGATGGTTCCCGACTTGGTGATCAGATTGCGATCCACCGGCCGCACGCCGAAGATATCCAGCCCGGTGGTGGCCGTCGCCTTGGTCGGCGAGTTATTGGTCTGGGCGGGCGAAGTATGGGTTTCCGACAGCACCGTCTTGAAAAGGGTTTCCTTTTCCTTGTAGCCGGTGGTGTTGACGTTGGCGATGTTCTGCGAGACCGAGCCCATGGCCCAGTCCATCGTCTGCATCGCCTGGCTGGCGTTGGTAAAAGCACCCCACAGCATCGTCGCCTCCGTTTACGACGGGCATTGATCCGCCTAGGTATTTGCAAGGGCGATGCCATTTACAAAAATCAATGAAATCAATGCGTTAACCTTATTGAGAGCGGCAGGACTTGCCGGAAGCGGGGCGCAAAAAAGCCCGCCCGGCAGAACTTGCCGGGCGGGCCTTGCGTTCTTCCCCGGGGGAAAAAGCCTAGATGAAGTAGGCCTTCAAGGGCTCGAAGCCGTTGAAGTTCACCGCCGAATACGAGGTGGTGTAGGCGCCGGTGGACAGAATGCGCACCTTGTCGCCCACCTTGAGGCTGACCGGCATCTCGTAGCCGGCCTTCTCGTACAAGATGTCGGCGGAATCGCAGGTGGGACCGGCCAGCACCACCGGGGCGGTGTCGTCACCGTCGCGGGTGGTGACGATGCGGTACTTGATGGCCTCGTCCATGGTCTCGGCCAGGCCGCCGAACTTGCCCACGTCCAGATAGACCCAGCGCACGTCGTCGTCATAGCCCTTGCGGCTGATCAGCACCACCTCGGTCTCGAGAATGCCGGCGTCGCCCACCAGGGAGCGGCCGGGCTCGATGATCATCGAGGGGATGTTGTTGCCGAAATGCTTGGTCATGGCGTCCATGACGGCTTCGGCATAACGCTCGATGCCGTCCACTTCCTTGCGGTAGCGGGCCGGGAAGCCGCCGCCCAGGTTGACCATGCGCAGATCGATGCCGGCGGCGTCCAGCGCCGAGAACAGCATGGCGGCCTTGCCCACCGCGATGTCCCACTGCTTCAGGTCGGTCTGCTGGCTGCCCACGTGGAAGGACACGCCGTAGGGGTCGAGCCCCAGTTCGCGGGCCTTGACCAGCAGGTCCTTGGCCATGTCGATCTCGCAGCCGAACTTGCGCGACAGCGGCCACTCGGCGCCGTCGCAGGTCATCAGGATGCGGCAGAACACGCGCGAGCCCGGCGCGGCCTCGGCCAGCTTCTCCAGCTCGGCCTCGGAGTCGAAGGCATAGAGGCGGACACCCTTGGCGTAGGCGTAGGCGATGTCCGACTGCTTCTTGATGGTGTTGCCGAACGAGATACGCTCGGCAGGCGCCCCGCTGGACAGGCACAGGTCGATCTCGCCGCGCGACGCCACGTCGAAGCGCGAGCCTTCGCCCACCAGCATGCGCACGATTTCCGGCGCCGGGTTGGCCTTGACCGCGTAATAGACCTCGGCCAGCGGCAACCAGCGTCGCAGGCCCTGATAGTTGTCGCGCACCACGTCCAGATCGACGACCACGCAGGGGGTGACGGGACGAACTTCCTCAAGGAAACGGGCAATCTTCGCGGTCATCGCGAAATTCCTCTCGAACAGGCCGGGCATTGGATTGGCCCGAAAACTCTCTCTGCTCGGCCCACCGTACTCAAACGGCAGGACGACGTTCAGGTGACGGCAATTCGGGAAGCCGTCAGATCCGCCGGGAGGTACTTCGCACATCGACCCACAGCAAGGCCCAGGCCTGCCGGGGACGGAATCCGTTCGCGAAGAGAGGATTGGAGTTCATCGACAGCGACTGCCGAGCCACCACGTTCATAGCTACTTCCTCCAAGCACTGGGGGTCTTAACCCCGCTTGCACCCAGAAGACGCCTTGGACGTCGTTACTTAAACCCCCTCGGGGGCCAGAGGCACGTGCGCTGTACGTCTCACCTGAAGCCGCTATATACGCCGTTTTCGGACGATGAAAAGGGAAAAATATCCGTCTGGAAAAAATTTCATGTTCGCCCGAGACTTAGTCCATACATTTCAAATGGTTATAATGGGAACGGGAATCCGCTTTTCCGCCACAGCACCCCCAGGTATAGCGCGGCCGGACGGGGGCTTCGCACCATCATTTGATCAGGGCCGAGAGCTCCTTGAATTCCGGCGTGCCGGCCCGGTGCAGCCACTCGAAGATCACCATCTCGACGGTGACGATCTCGACACCATTGTCGGCCAGGCGCGACATGGCCGCCTGATAGTTGGCGGGATCGCGCGACGCGCAGGCGTCGGCCACCACCACCGGGCTGAAGCCCGCCTGTTTGAAGCCCAGGGCGCTCTGCAGCACGCAGACATGGGATTCGATGCCGGCGATGACGATCTGGTCGCGGCGCGACCCTTCGATACGGGCCCGGATGCCGTCGTCGGCGGCACAGGAGAAATGCAGCTTCTCCATGACCGCGCCCTCGGGGGCGTATTCCAGCAATTCGCCCGAGGTGGGGCCGAGGCCCTTGGGATACTGCTCGCTGATCACCACCGGCAGGGACAGGCGGGCGGCGGCGCGCAGCAGCAGGCCGCAGCCGCGATAGACCCGGCGGGGGTCGCTCATCACCGGCGCCAGACCTTGTTGGACGTCGACGATCAGCAGGCAGGAACGTTGGGCTTCGATCAGCATGGCGGGGCTTCTCCGTTGGTCGAAGATCAGCCTAATCCGGCCACAATGGACGCTACAATGGGGAAACCGTGTTCCGTCATTGACTTAAGGCCGCGAAACCATAATTATCCGGCCCCACATGACGACCCATCAAGACATCGGCCGCGAAGACGGCCCGGAAACCGCCACGACCACCTTTGAAGACCTCGGCCTCGGGCCGGAGATTCTGAAGGCGCTCGCTGAATCGGGGTATACGCACCCCACCCCCATCCAGGCCCAGGCGATCCCTGTGGTGCTCATGGGCCGCGACGTGCTGGGCTGCGCCCAGACCGGAACCGGCAAGACGGCGTCCTTCACGCTGCCCATGATCGAGATCCTGGCAGCCGGCCGCGCCAAGGCGCGCATGCCGCGCTCGCTGATCCTGGCACCAACCCGGGAACTGGCCGCCCAGGTGGCGGAAAACTTCGACAAGTACGGCAAGTACCATCCGCTCAAGAAGGCGCTGATCATCGGCGGCGAATCCATGAGCGATCAGGTCGCCCTGCTGGATCGCGGCGTCGACGTGCTGATCGCCACGCCGGGGCGCCTGCTCGACATGTTCGAGCGTGGCCGCATCCTGCTGAACGACGTCAAGGTGCTGGTCATCGACGAAGCCGACCGCATGCTGGACATGGGCTTCATCCCCGACGTGGAAAAGATCGTCGGCCTGCTGCCCAAGATCCGGCAGACCCTGTTCTTCTCGGCGACCATGGGCCCGGAAATCCGTCGGCTGGCCGACGCCTTCCTGATGAACCCCAAGGAAGTGAAGGTCTCCACCGGCGCTTCCGCCGCCACCACCGTGGTCCAGGCCCTGGCGGTGGTCGAGGAAATCGACAAGCGCGAGACGCTGCGCCACCTGATCCGCGTCGAGGAAGTGAAGAACGCCTTCATCTTCTGTAACCGCAAGCGCGACGTGGACGTGCTGTTCCGCTCGCTGAAGAAGCACGGCTTCGACGTGGTGCAGTTGCACGGCGACATGGCCCAGAGCGCCCGCGGCGAGACGCTGGAGAAGTTCAAGAAGGGCGAAGCCCGCCTGATGGTCTGCTCCGACGTCGCCGCACGCGGCATCGACATCTCGGCGGTCAGCCACGTCTTCAACTTCGACGTCCCCATCCATGCCGAGGATTACGTCCACCGCATCGGCCGCACCGGCCGCGCCGGCATGGAAGGCCACGCCTTCACCATCGCCTCCCCCGATGACGGCCGCTTCGTCGGCGCCATCGAGGCGATGATCGGCACCACCATCCCCCGCATCGAGGTCGAGGGCGTCCCCGCCCTGGAACTGGACATGACCGCCCGCAAGGGCCGTGGCGGACGCGGCGCCCCCAAGGACGCCAAGCGCCCCGCCCGCGGCAAGGACGAGGATGCCAAGCCCCGCCGCGAGCGCCGCCCGCGCCGCGACGAGGCCCCCGCTCCCGCCGCCGAGGTCGAAGTCGCCACCCCCGAGGAAGCCCCCAGGGAAGCGATCGAGCAGCCGCGCGAGGAACGGGCCGAACGGCCGGAACGCGCCGAGCGTTCGCGTGGACGTGGCCGGGACCGTGACGAGCCCCGCCGTGATGAACCCCGGCGCGACGAGCCCCGGCGTGGTGGCCGCAGCCGTGACGACAGCCGGCGCGACGAGCGCGGCGGACGCCGCCGCGGCCGTATCGACGAGCTGGGTATCGGCGAGATGCTGCACGCCGACGGCGTGATCGGCTTCGGCGATCACATGCCCGACTTCATGGCCAATGCGGTACCGCTGCCGGCCAAGACGGGCAAGGCCTCGGCCGACGGCGACAACGATACGGATGCGGACACGGATTCCGAGTCCGAGGATTGATGGGAGACGCCCCATGCAGACCATCTTCGTTCAGGTGAAGTGCGAACTGGGGCTGGCCTATCAGGTGGCCGACGAGGCCGTCGACATCGAACAGGTCTCGGAGGTGCACTCCATCTCCGGCCAGTACGATCTGATGCTGAAGTGCTATCTCGACGATGCCGCCGATATCGGCCAGTTCGTGGTGGACACCATCCAGCGCCTGCCGGGCGTCAAGGACACCTTCACCCTGATCGCCTTCAAGGCGTTTTCCTGACAGGTCGGGAGACATTCTCTCGAACGGCATGCCCAGACAAGTTCCGGGCATATTCGTTTTCTGCCCGCCTCACACTTTAGAATTATTTTAAAGGCGTGACGGATGCACCACCTTCCTGACAGGGCCTCCCGATTCCTGGCCTTCGGCCTGAGCTTCGGGCGACCTCCCCCAGCGCGACCCATGACGATCGCGAGGATCAGCAGGAGGATTCCATGGCATCCCTGAACGGTTCCAAGACTATGGACAATCTGAAGGCGGCCTTCGCCGGCGAAAGCCAGGCCAACCGCCGCTATCTGTATTTCGCCCAGAAGGCCGACGTGGAAGGACACAACGACGTCTCGGCCCTGTTCCGCTCGACCGCCGAGGGCGAGACCGGCCACGCTTTCGGCCACCTGGAATTCCTGGAAGCGGTGGGCGACCCCGCCACCGGCCAGCCCATCGGCCCCACGGATTCCAACCTCAAGGCGGCGGTGGCGGGCGAGACCCACGAATACACCGACATGTATCCCGGCATGGCCCGCACGGCGCGGGACGAGGGCTTCGACGAGATCGCCGACTGGTTCGAGACCCTGGCCAAGGCGGAAAAATCCCATGCCGGCCGCTTCCAGAAGGCCCTGGACGGCTTGGGAAACTGACACGATGCATCCGGGCGGCCCCGGCGGGACCGCCCGCCTTCGTCAAGGAGGACACCATGCGCGAAGGCAGCCTGGAAGCCCCCACCCGCCATGCCCATGACTGGCGGAATCCCGATTACCTGGACCCGGCCAAGGTCGACGCGGAACTGCGCCGCCAGTTCGAGATCTGCCACGGCTGCCGGCGCTGCTTCAACCTGTGCGATTCCTTCCCCCGCCTGTTCGACCTGATCGACGCGGCGGGCGATGCCGAGCTGGGCGGCGTGCCGAGCCCCGCGCTGAAGCCGGTGGTCGATGCCTGCACGCTGTGCGACATGTGCTTCATGACCAAGTGTCCCTACGTGCCGCCCCACGCCTTCAACCTGGACATCCCCCATCTGATGGTGCGCTATCGCGCCATGGAGACCGCCCGGGGCAAGACGCCCTTCGTGGCCCGCCAATTGACCAGAACCGACCGCAACGGAAGGCTGGCCGCCCTCGCCCCCGCCCTGGCCAACTGGGCGACCCGGCGCGGCAACCGCCTGACCAGGCCGCTGCTCAAGCTGGCCGCCGGCATCCATCCCGACGCCGACCTGCCCCGCTATCATGCCGACACCCTGGTCAAGCGCGCCAAGGCCGGCGGCCCCGCCGTCAATCAGTCCGCCCCCGCCCTGGGGCGCAAGGCGGTGATCTTCGCCACCTGCTTCGGCAACTACAACAATCCCGATATCGGCACCGCCGCCCGTGCCGTGCTGGCCCATAACGGCGTGGTTACCGAGTTGGTCTATCCCGAATGCTGCGGCATGCCGCAACTGGAGCACGGCGAGATGGCGGAGGTGGCGCGCAAGGCCCGCGACATCTCGCGCGCCCTGGGGACATGGATCGACAAGGGGTGGGACGTGGTCGCCCTGGTGCCGTCCTGCGCCCTGATGCTGAAAGTCGAGTGGCCGCTGATCGAGCCCGGTGACGCGGCGGTCGGGCGGCTGGCCGCCGCCACCTACGACATCACCGAATACGTGGTCGACATCGCCCGCAAGGAGGGCCTCGCTCCCGGACTGACGCCGGTGCCGGACGGGGTGGTGCTGCACCTGTCCTGCCACGCCCGCGCCCAGAACGTGGGAGCCAAGGGCGCCGACCTGCTGCGCCTGATCCCGGACACGCCGGTCAAGGTGATCGAGCGCTGCTCGGGCCACGGCGGCTCGTGGGGCATCAAGACCGACAACTTCCCGGTGGCGCTGAAGGTAGGCAGGCCCGCCGCGCGGCAGGCCGCCGACAGCGGCTGCGGTCATCTGGCCGCCGAATGTCCCCTGGCCGGCGCCCACGTGGCCCAGGGGATCGAGGGGATCGACCCGGCCTCGCGGCTCAAATCCTCGCGCCATCCCATCGAGATCCTGGCCGCCGCCTATGGACTGAGGGGAGAACAACCATGACCGCCATCACCCCCGCCGATATCCTGCCGCTGGACGCCTACGAGAAAGTGCGCAAGCAGACCCGCGCCGCCATCATCGCCCTGAAGCGCGACCGCCGCTTGTCGGTGGGGCCCCACATCACGGTGTTCTTCGAATGCCGCGACACCATGCTTTACCAGATTCACGAGATGCTGCGCGCCGAGAAGGGCGGCGCCGCCCAGTTGGAGGGCGAGCTGGCGGCCTACAACACCCTGGTCCCCAACGGCCGCGAGCTGGTCGCCACCATGATGATCGAGATCGATGACGAGCGGCTGCGGGCCCGCGTGCTGGCCGGGCTGGGCGGCATCGAGGAGACCATCGCCCTCGAGGTGGACGGCGAAGCCATCCCGGCCCGTCCCGAGGACGACGTGGAGCGCACCACCGCCGACGGCAAGACCTCTTCCGTCCATTTCCTGCATTTCCCCTTCAGCCCGGCCCAGGTAGACCGCTTCCGCCGGCCCGGCGCCCGAGTGGTGTTCAGCGTTTCCCACCCCGGTTACGGCCACATGGCGGTACTGCCGCCGGCCATGATCGCGGCGTTGATGCGGGATTTCACTTAGGCTCCCCATCCGGGTGGCATGGGACCTATCCACAAGAATCTTGCGGATAGGTCCGAACGGGTGTTCCTTCGCTTGACCCGGCCCCCCACTATCGGCCAAAACACCTCACCGGAAATTGGAAGCGGCCGATGACCGAACAGCGACAGACCGGCGCCGGAAGCGGCACCGTTGGAGTCTATGAGCTACGTCGCGCCACCGAGGCGGCGGCGCGGGCCGCCTACGCCTGGATCGGGCGCGGCGACAAGGCCCTGGCCGACGATGCCGCCGTGGCGGCCATGCAGACCGAGCTGGAAAGCCTGAACCTGGACGGCCTGATGCTGGTGGGCGAAGGCCCCCGGGACGAGATCGGCATGCTCTATCACGGCCAGCGCTTCGGCTCCGGAACGGGAAAGCCCGCCTGGGACCTGGTGGTCGACCCGCTGGAGGGCACCTCGTTCCTGGCCAAGGGGATGACCAACGCCATGGCGGTGGTGGCCATGGCGCCGCACGGCACCCTGTTCGATCCGGCACCGGCCCGCTACATGGAAAAGCTGGCCGCACCACCCGCCGCCCGAGGGCGGATCGACCCCGAGGCTCCGGTGGCCGAGCGCCTGAAGCAACTGTCCGCCGCGCTGAACAAGCCGCTCGAGGACATGACCGTCTATGTCATCGAGAAGCCGCGCCACAAGGCGCTGGTCCAGGCTATCCACAATGCCGGCGCCCGCGTCGCCCTCTATCCGGCGGGCGACGTGGCCGGCGCCCTGATGGCGGCCATTCCCGATTCGGGCATCGACGCCCTGATGGGCACCGGCGGTACGCCGGAGGGCCTGCTGTCGGCCATGGCCATCCGCGCCATGGGCGGCGAATTCCTGGGCCGCATCGATCCGCAGCTGGCCACCGAGGCCGCCGCCGTCGAGAAGGCCGGCATGGACCTCGCCCGCTGGTACCGATTGGACGAGATGGTGCGTTCCGACGACGTGGTGTTCTGTGCCACCGGCATCACCACCGGCCTGCTGCTCGACGGTGTCGAGCGCACCCGCGAACTGGAAAAGACCCAGACCCTGATGATCGGCGGGGCCGCCGGGCCGCGCCAGATGTTGACCTCGTGGCACCGCCGCGCCTGACCTGACTTGCCCCTTTCACTCTTGAGGATTCCTCGATGACCACCCCCGCCACAATGGCCAATGCCATCCGCTTCCTGACCATGGACGCCATCGAGAAGTCCAAGTCCGGCCATCCCGGCATGCCCATGGGCATGGCCGACGTGGCCACCGTGCTGTTCACCCGCTTCCTCAAGTTCGACGCGCGTACGCCCAAATGGGCCGACCGCGACCGCTTCGTATTGTCGGCCGGTCACGGCTCCATGCTGCTCTACGCGCTGGGCTACCTGACCGGCTTCGAGGACCTTTCGGACATCGAGCAGATCAAGAACTTCCGCCAGTTGGGCTACCGCACCGCCGGCCATCCGGAATTCGGCCACGTCGCCATCGCCGAGACCACCACCGGCCCGCTGGGCCAGGGCATCGCCAACGCCGTGGGCTTCGCCCTGGCCGAGAAGATGGCCGCCGCCCGCCATGGCAAGGACATCGTCGACCACTACACCTACGTCATCGCCGGCGACGGCTGCCTGATGGAGGGTATCAGCCAGGAAGCCATCTCCCTGGCCGGCGTCTGGAACCTCTCCAAGCTGATCGTGCTGTGGGACGACAACCACATCTGCATCGACGGCGACACCGCGGTCTCCACCTCGGATGACCAGTTGGCCCGCTTCCAGGCCTCCAACTGGGATGTGTGCCGGGTCGACGGCCATGACCCGGAGGCCATCGCCACCGCCATCGAGGCCGCCCGGAAGTCCGGCCAGCCCAGCCTGATCGCCTGCAAGACCGTCATCGGCTTCGGCGCCCCCACCAAGGCGGGCAGCGAGAAGACCCACGGCGCCCCCCTGGGGGCCGAGGAGATCGCCGGGGCGCGGGCCAAGCTGAACTGGCCGCACGCTCCCTTCGAGATTCCCGCCGACGTGCTGAGCGCCTGGCGCGCCGCCGGAAGCAGGGGCGCCGCCGCCCGCGCCGAGTGGGAAAAGCGCTTCAACGCCTATGGAGCCAAGGCCGAGTTCGAGCGCGCCAATGCCGGCAAGCTGCCCGAGGCCTGGAAGCAGACGGTGTCGGCCTTCAAGCAGAAGGTCTCCGCCGAGCAGCCCAAGTGGGCTACCCGCAAGGCCAGCCAGGAAGTGCTGGAAGCCCTGACCCCGGCCATCCCCGAGATGATCGGCGGCTCGGCCGATCTCACCCATTCGAATCTCACCATCACCAAGGCCACCAAGCCGGTGTCGGCCAGGGATTTCTCGGGCCGCTACATCCATTACGGCGTGCGCGAGCACGGCATGGCCGCCATCATGAACGGCCTGTCGCTGCATGGCGGCTTCATCCCCTATGGCGGCACCTTCCTGATCTTCGCCAACTACCTGTGGCCGGCGCTGCGCATGAGCGCCATGATGGAGCAGCGGGTGCTTTACGTGCTGACCCACGATTCCATCGGTCTGGGCGAGGACGGTCCCACCCACCAGCCCATCGAGACCCTGGCGGCGCTGCGCGCCACCCCCAACGTGCTGGTGTTCCGCCCCGCCGATCCGGTGGAGACCATGGAGGCCTACGAGGCCGCCCTGGAAAACACCACCGGCCCGTCGGTGTTCGCCCTGTCGCGCCAGAATCTGCCGACGCTGCGCACCACCCACACCGACGAGAACCTCACCGCCAAGGGCGCCTATGTCCTGGCCGAGGCCGAGGGCGGCAAGAAGCGCCAGGTCACCCTGATCGCCACCGGCTCGGAAGTCAGCCTGGCCATGGAGGCCCGCAAGCTGCTGGCCGACAAGGGCGTCGCGGCGGCCGTGGTCTCCATGCCCTGCTGGGAACTGTTCGAACGTCAGCCGAAGGAGTATCGTGCTTCGGTGCTGGGTGAGGGCACCGTGCGGGTCGCCGTCGAGGCGCTGGGCACCTTCGGGTGGGAGCGCTGGGTCGGCGAAAACGGCGCCGTCATCGGCATGAACGGTTTCGGAGCCTCGGCGCCCGCCGAGAAACTCTACGAGCATTTCGGCATTACCGCCCAAGCGGTGGCCGCCGCCGCCCAGGCCCGCCTCTAAGACGGCCACGACGGTAATAACGCCAGGAAGGAGATGAAGTAAGATGTCCCTCGTTTCGATGCGCCAGCTCCTCGACCACGCGGCCGAGAACGGCTATGGCATTCCCGCCTTCAACGTGAACAACATGGAGCAGGTCAAGGCGATCATGGAGGCCGCTTCGGCCACCGATTCGCCGGTCATCCTCCAGGCTTCGGCCGGTGCCCGCAAGTATGCCGGCGAGCCCTTCCTGCGCCACCTGATCCTGGCCGCCATCGAGGCCTTCCCGAACATCCCGGTCTGCATGCACCAGGACCACGGCACCAGCCCGGCCATCAACGTGCGCGCCATCCAGTCAGGCTTCTCGTCGGTGATGATGGACGGTTCGCTCAAGGAAGACGGCAAGACCCCGTCCGATTGGGACTACAACGTGCGCGTCACCAGGCAGGTGGTCGACATCGCCCACGCTTGCGGCGTGTCGGTCGAGGGTGAGCTGGGCTGCCTCGGCTCGCTGGAAACCGGCACCGCCGGCAAGGAAGACGGCGTCGGCGCCGAGGGCAAGCTGGACCATTCCCAGCTGCTGACCGACCCGGACGAGGCCGCCGAATTCGTCAAGCTGACCCAGGTGGACGCGCTGGCTATCGCCATCGGCACCAGCCACGGCGCCTACAAGTTCACCCGTCCGCCGACGGGCGAAGTGCTGGCCATCAAGCGCATCAAGGAAATCCACGCCCGCATTCCCAACACCCATCTGGTGATGCACGGCTCCTCCTCGGTGCCGCAGGACCTGCTGAAGATCGTCAACGAGTACGGCGGCGCGCTCGGCGAGACCTATGGCGTGCCGGTCGAGGAAATCGTCGAGGGCATCAAGCACGGCGTGCGCAAGATCAACATCGACACCGACCTGCGTCTGGCCGTCACCGGCACCATCCGCAAGTACTTCCACGACAACCCCAAGAAGTTCGACCCCCGCGACTACCTGAAGCCCTCCATCGCCTCCATGGTCGAGGTCTGCAAGAGCCGCTACGAAGCCTTCGGCACCGCCGGTCAGGCCTCGAAGATCAAGGTGGTCGGCCTCGAGGACATGAGCACCCGCTACGCCAAGGGCGAGCTGGCTCCCAAGGTGAACTGAGCAACCTCTATCATGTCGTCACCCCCGGGCTTGACCCGGGGGTCCCCCATGGATGCCCGGATCAAGTCCGGGCATGACGATTTTTAAAGACTGGACCAAGCCCATGACCGTCAAGATCGCCCCTTCCATCCTGTCCGCCGATTTCGCCCGCCTGGGCGAAGAGGTCCAGGCCATCGACACGGCCGGCTGCGATTGGGTGCATATCGACGTCATGGACGGCCACTTCGTGCCCAACCTGACCTTCGGCCCGGCCATCATCAAGGCCATCCGGCCCTATACCACCAAGGTCTTCGACGTCCACCTGATGATCGACCCGGCCCAGCCCTATATCGAGGACTACGCCAAGGCCGGGGCCGACATCATCGTGGTGCACGCCGAGGCCGACACCCATCTGGACCGCTCGCTGCAACTGATCCGCTCGCTCGGCAAGAAGGCCGGTGTATCGCTCAATCCCTCCACCCCCGAGAACGTCATCGAATACGTGATGGACAAGCTCGATCTGGTGCTGGTGATGAGCGTCAATCCCGGCTTCGGCGGCCAGAGCTTCATCGAGGCGCAACTGGAAAAGATCGCCCGCATCAAAAAGATGATCGGCCATCGCCCCATCGACCTGGAAGTGGACGGCGGCGTCACCGCCGACAACGCCCACCGCGTGGTGGCGGCGGGCGCCAACGTCCTGGTCGCCGGCTCGGCGGTATTCAAGACCAAGGATTACGCCGCCAATATCGCGGCGCTGCGGCGGTAAGGCCCGCCTGCCCCCTTATCCGGCCAATCGGGGACCTTTGTTGTAACCGATAGCCGGATCGTCGGCGCGCAGGGCGATGATCAATTCCCGCTCCTTGCGCAGCGCTTCGGCATTCGAGGCGATGTCGGATTCCCAAAGAATTTCCCGACGCACGGTCATGTCGCGCCGAGCCCCGCGACTGGGAAAGTCGGCCTCGATCAGGCTTTGGTCCGGGCTGCCGAAATAGGTGATCGAATCCGTCATATCGACGCCGACATAGATTTTGCCGTTCGGCCACGTGACTTTGTAGACCACCTTCACTTTTCGCGTCATGCCAGCCTCTTTCATGGAAATATCGTCAGTTCACGCAAGGGCCCGGGCGATCAGGCCGATGCACGGGCCCTTGCGGACTCAGGACGCGTCGGCAATGGGCTTGCCCCGCTCCAGCCTTACCGGCACCACGCCCGCCCAGACCGGCCAGCCCATGTCGTCCTCGTCGTCCACCGGCGGGCCGGAGCGCACCTTGGCCGAGCCCTCGGCGATGGGCAGGGCCAGCAGCCTTGTGGCCGCCAGTTCCTTGAGGCTCGGCGGCCGCACCTGCGGATAGCGCCCCGGCGCCAGCTTCTCGATCAGGGTGGCGAAGGCGGCTTCCTTCTCGGCCGGATCGGTGACCTCCCCGGCCTGGCCGAACAGGACGACCGACCGGTAATTCATGGAATGGTGAAAGGCCGAGCGGGCCAGCACCAGCCCATCCACCAGGGTGACCGTCACGCACAGCTCGGCCCCGGCCGCCATGGTCTTGGCCAGGCGCGAGCCCATGGCCCCGTGGAACAGCACCCGGTCGCCCACCCGCCAGTGGGTGGTTGGGATACTGACCGGTCGGCCATCATCGACGAAGGCCACGGTACAGGTCAGCGCCTCGTCGAGAATGGCGGCGATCAGCTCGGAATCGAGGCTGCCCCGGTGGGGCCGCTGGCGGAAGGTGGTGCGATCGGTTCTGGCAAGCATGACGGGTTCTCCTTTCCCACCCACACTGCGCCACAAGTGGTTCCCATAAAAGGTCCACTTCTTCTATATTCAACGGGCCACTTTATGAGGCCGCCATGCTCCTGACTCTCGCCCCGCCCCCCGATGACGGGGGCCTGCCCCTGCACCGCCGCCTCTACCTCGCCTTGCGTGAGAGCATTCTCGACGGGCGGCTGGCCGAGGGGGCGGCCCTGCCTTCGTCGCGCGCCCTGGCCGGGCAATTGGGGGTGGCGCGCAACACCGTGCTGGCCGCCTACGACCAGTTGGCCGCCGAGGGCTTCACCGAGGGGCGGCGGGGATCGGCTACCCGCGTCACCGCCCGCCAGCAGCCGGTGGGAACGGCGCCGGCCCGCCCCCCGCAGCCATCGCCCGCCCCGCCCCCCGCACCCGGGCGTGGAGTGCCGCGCCGCCCATGATGATCGTCCGCGACCCGTCACGGCCCTTCGCCCCCGGCGTGCCCGATCTGGCGGCCTTTCCCCATGCCGAGTGGCGTCGCGTCCTGGGCCGGCTGTGGCGCCGTCCGCCCCTGGACCTGATGTGCGGCATCGATCCCCTGGGCCACCCGCCGCTGCGCCGGGCCATCGCCGAGCATGTGGGCAGGACGCGGGCGGTGCGCTGCGATGCCGATCAGGTGATGGTGGTGGGCGGCTCGCAGCAGGCCCTCGATCTGGTGGCCCGCGTGCTGATCGAGCCCGGCGACCGGGTGCTGGTGGAAGACCCCTGCTATGGCGGGCTGGCCGGAGTGCTGCGCGCCGCCGGGGCCGTGGCCGAGGCGGTGCCGGTGGATGCCGACGGCTTCGACCCCGCCCTGGCGGAGCGGCGTTGCCCCGAGGCGCGGCTGGCCTGCGTCACCCCGTCGCACCAGTTCCCCACCGGCGCCACCATGCCGCTAACCCGCCGCCTCGCCCTGATCGACTGGGCGGCCCGCCGGGGCGGCTGGATCATCGAGGATGATTACGACAGCGACTTCCGCCACGCCGGGCAGCAGGCCGCCTCGCTGCAGGGCCTGGACCGCCATGGCCGCACCCTTTACCTCGGCACCTTCTCGAAAAGCATGTTTCCCGGCCTGCGCCTGGGCTGGCTGGTGGTGCCGCCCTCGCTGGTCCCCGCCTTCGTGGCGGCGCGGCGCACTGCCGACATGGCGCCGGCCGGGCTGACCCAGGCGGCCATGGCCGCCTTCATGGAGGAGGGCCATTTCGGCGCCCATCTGCGCCGCATGCGTAGCCTGTACGGCAAGCGGCGACGGTCCCTGCTGGACGCGGCGGCACGCATCCTGGGGCCGGACCTGCCGGTCACCGCCGGCGAGGCCGGGCTGCACGCCATCCTCTGGCTGCCCGAGGGCAGCGACGAGAATGCCGCCGCCAACGCGGCCCATGCCCATGGCCTGGCCCCGACGCCGCTGGGCTTCCATCGTGTCACAAAAGGGTGTCCGGGACTGATCCTGGGCTATGGCAACCTGGCGGGATGGGACCTGGACGACGCCCTGAAGCGTCTGCTCTCCGCCATCAGTCCATTGATTTGAAACGATTAATCTTTCTGTCACAAAACCTTCACGCCACCGTCTCCGGGCTGTAACACAGCACCGATAGGATGCCGGCCGAGGGAGCCTCGCCTCCCCCATCCCGTTGCACTCCCCCGGAGGTTTCATGTCCACCAAGACCCTGGCCGTCGCCGCTGTCGCCCTGGCCGCCGTCGCCACCGCCGGCGCGGCCCAAGCCCGCGATCAGATCCGCATCGTCGGTTCGTCCACCGTCTACCCGTTTTCCACCGCCGTGGCCGAGGCCTTCGGCAAGGTCGGCAAGTTCAAGACCCCGGTGGTCGAGAGCACCGGCACCGGCGGCGGCATGCGTCTGTTCTGTTCGGGCGTGGGCGAAAGCTTCCCCGACATCACCAACGCGTCGCGCCGCATCGAGCCGTCCGAGCTGGAGTTCTGCGCCAAGAACGGCGTCACCGGCGTCACCGAGGTGGTGATCGGCTATGACGGCATCGTGTTCATGAATTCCAAGGCCGGCCCCGACTTCACGCTGACCCGCGAGCAGATGTACAAGGCCACCGCCAAGGACGTGCCGGTGGGCGGCAAGCTGGTGCCCAATCCCTACAAGAACTGGAGCGACGTCGATCCGTCGCTGCCCAAGGAGCCGATCCTGGTGTACGGCCCGGCCCCGAACCACGGCACCCGCGACGCCTATGTGGAACTGGTCCTCGACCCGGCCTGCGAAAAGCAGCCCGAGATCAAGGCCCTGGATAAGGCCGCCAAGAAGAAGGCCTGCCAGACGGTGCGCGAGGACGGCGCCTGGGTCGAGGTGTCCGAGAACTACACCGTGATCCAGCAGAAGATCACCTCGAACCCGGCGGCGCTGGGCGTGATCACCTTCAGCTACCTCGACCAGAACCGCGACAAGGTCAAGGCCGCTCCGGTGGATGGCGTGACCGCCACCTACGACGCCATCGCCAGCAACAAGTACCCGGTGTCGCGCCCGCTGTTCTTCTACATCAAGAAGCAGCACGTGGGCATGGTCCCCGGCGTCAAGGAATACGTCACCGAGTTCACCTCGGACAAGGCCTGGGGCAAGGAAGGCTATCTGGCCGACAAGGGTCTGATCGCCTCGCCCGACGCCACCCGCAAGGAGCAGGCCGCCAACGCCCGCAACCTGGGCGAACTGAAGATGTGATCGTGAAGGGGGAGGCCATGACGGCCTCCCCCAATTCCTTTTCCGGGTCGCCCAATCCATGCAGACCGTCACCCTAGCCGCCCTGCTGCTGCTGCTTTCCACCCTGGCCTTCCAGTTGGGACGCAAGCGCGCCTTCGCCGTCGCGTCGGGCCATCCCGGCACGCTTCATTCGCTGCCCGGCTATTACGGCTGGTGGGTGGCGCTGTGGTGCGGCCTGCCCGCCTTCGCCATCCTGGCCGTATGGCTGATGTTCGAGCCCAGCCTGATCCGCGCCCTGGTCATCGCCGACCTGCCGGAAGCCCTGCGCCAGTTGCCCGACGAACGCATCGACGTGATCATCAACGAGGTGCGCAACGCCGCCCAGGGCCACGCCACCGCCAATCCCGACTTCGCCGCCGCCGCCGAGCATTACAACCGCCTGCAGCAGACCGGCTTCGCCAGCGCCGTGGCGGTGACCGTGACCCTGGCCCTGGCCGGCGCCACCTTCGCCTATCGCCGCGTCCACGCCGAGCTGCGCGCCCGGCCGCGGGTCGAGCGCACCATCAACGTCTTCCTGGTGGCCAGTTCGACGGTGGCCATCTTCACCACGGTGGGCATCGTCCTGTCGCTGCTGTTCGAAGCGCTGCGGTTCTTCCACATGGTGGATTTCGTCGACTTCCTGTTCGGCCTCAACTGGAGCCCCCAGATGGCCACCCGTTCGGATCAGGTGGGCAGCTCGGGGGCCTTCGGCATGGTGCCGCTGCTGACCGGCACCATGCTGATCAGCGCCATTTCCATGGTGGTGGCCCTGCCGCTCGGCCTGTTCTCGGCCATCTACATGTCGGAATACGCCCAGCCGCGCATCCGCGCCATCGCCAAGCCGGCGCTGGAGATTCTGGCCGGCATTCCCACCGTGGTGTTCGGCTTCTTCGCCGTGGTGACGGTGGCGCCGGTGATCCGCAGCATCGGCGGGGCGTTCGGCCTCAACGTGGCGGCGGAAAGCGCCCTGGCCGCCGGCTTCGTCATGGGCATCACCCTGATTCCGCTGATCTCGTCGCTGTCCGACGACGTCATCACCGCCGTGCCCCAGAGCTTGCGCGAAGGCGCCTTCGGCCTGGGCGCCACGCGGTCCGAGACCATCGTCCAGGTGGTGCTGCCCGCCGCCCTGCCCGGCATCGTCGGCGGCGTGCTGTTGGCCGTGTCCAGGGCCATCGGCGAGACCATGATCGTGGTCATGGCCGCCGGCCTGTCGGCCAAGCTGACCGCCAACCCCCTGGAGGCGGTAACCACCGTCACAGTGCAGATCGTCACCCTGCTGGTGGGCGACACCGAATTCGACAGCCCCAAGACCCTGGCGGCTTTCGCCCTTGGCCTGATGCTGTTCACCATCACCCTCGGGTTGAATGTTATCGCCTTGCACATCGTCCAGAAGTATCGGGAAAAGTATGACTGAGATGGCAGAGATCACCGTGGCGGCCCGCACCGCCGAAACCGTGGCGGCCCGCCTGAACCGACGCTATGCCGCCGAGCGGCGCTTTCGAATCCTTGGCCTCGCCTCGATCCTGATCTCGGCCGGGTTCCTGGTCCTGCTGCTGGGCACCGTCATCGCCAAGGGTTGGACCGGCTTCCTGCAGACCCAGATCGCCATCGAGGTCGCCTTCGACCCGCAAGTGATCGATCCCGACGGCAATCGCGCCCCCGAGGTGCTGGATTCCGCCGACTATCCGGCCCTGGTGCGCGACGCCCTGGCCGCCCGGCTGGCCCCCGACGCCGATCGCGGCGCCCGGCGCGACCTGTCGGCCATGGTCAGCACCATGGGCGCCGAACAGATGCGCCGTATGGTCGCCGCCGACCCGGCCGTGATCGGTGGCCGTGCCACCCTGTGGCTGCCCGCCTCGGACAAGCTGGACATGGTCTACAAGGGTCAGGCCCCGCGCGAGTTGGGGACCGCCGGCAACGTGCTCAACGACCGCCAGTTGGGCTGGATGGCCGAGCTGGAGAAGGCCGGGCAGATCCGCAAGGCCTTCAACGTCCAGTTCTTCACCGGCGGCGATTCGCGCGCGCCGGAACAGGCGGGCATCTGGGGCGCGGTGGTCGGCTCGTTCTTCTCGCTGGTGGTGACCTTGGCCGTCAGCTTCCCCCTGGGGGTGGCCACCGCCGTCTATCTCGAGGAATTCGCCGCCAAGAACCGCTGGACCGATCTGATCGAGGTCAACATCAACAATCTGGCCGCCGTGCCGTCGGTGGTGTTCGGCCTGCTGGGCCTCGCGGTGTTCCTCAACGTCTTCCACCTGCCGCGCTCGTCGCCGGTGGCGGGCGGGCTGGTGCTGGCGCTGATCTGTCTGCCCACCATCATCATCGCCGGCCGCGCCGCGCTGAAGGCGGTGCCGCCCTCCATCCGGCAGGCCGCCGCCGGGCTGGGCGCCTCGCCGCTGCAGATCGTCGCCCATCACGTCCTGCCGCTGGCCATGCCGGGCATGCTGACCGGCACCATCCTCGGCATGGCGCGCGCCCTGGGCGAGACGGCGCCGCTGCTGATGATCGGCATGGTGGCCTTCATCGTCGACATCCCCAAGAGCCCGCTGGACCCCTCGGCGGTGCTGCCGGTGCAGATCTATCTGTGGGCCGGCAGCTCGGAGCGCGCCTTCGTCGAGAAGACCTCGGCGGCCATCATGGTGCTCCTGCTGTTCCTGGTGGTCATGAACATGGCCGCCATCATGCTCCGCAAGAAATTCGAACGCCGGTGGTAGCCCGATCATGAATCAGTTCATTCCCCGTGGTACGTCCAAGATTTCGGCGCGCGGTCTCAACGTCCATTACGGCGACAAGCACGCGCTCCATGACATCGACCTGGACATTCCGGCCGGCGAGGTCACCGCCTTGATCGGGCCTTCGGGCTGCGGCAAGTCCACCTTCCTGCGCTGCATCAACCGCATGAACGACATGGTGGAAGGCGCCCGGGTCTCGGGCACTCTCCAGCTCGACGGCAGCGACGTCTACGACCGCCAGTTGGACGTGGTGCAACTGCGCGCCCGGGTCGGCATGGTGTTCCAGAAGCCCAACCCCTTTCCCAAATCCATCTACGACAACGTCGCCTATGGACCGCGCATCCACGGTCTGGCCCGCGATCAGGCGGAGTTGGACGAAATCGTCATGAACAGCCTGGAAAAGGCCGGATTGCTGGCCGAGGTGGAAAGCCGCCTGTCGGAATCCGGCACCGGCCTGTCGGGCGGCCAGCAGCAGCGCCTGTGCATCGCCCGCGCCATCGCCGTCAGCCCGGAGGTAATCTTGATGGACGAGCCCTGCTCGGCGCTGGACCCCATCGCCACCGCCAAGGTGGAGGAGCTGATCGACGAACTGCGCGACAACTACACCATCGTCATCGTAACCCACTCCATGCAGCAGGCGGCCCGCGTGTCGCAGCGCACCGCCTTCTTCCACCTGGGCAAGCTGATCGAGGTGGGCGGCACCGAGGAAATCTTCACCAACCCCCGCGAGCCCCTGACCCAGGGCTACATCACCGGGCGGTTCGGCTGATATGTCCGAACACACCGTCAAATCCTATGACGACGAACTGGCCCATCTGTCGGGCATGATCGCCCGCATGGGCGGGCTGGCCGAGGCCCAGTTGGGGGCGGCGCTGCAATCCCTGTCCCGGCGCGACGACGAATTGGCCCACAAGGTAGTGGACAGCGACGCCCGTATCGACGAGCTGGATCACGAGGTGGACAGCTTCGCGGTCCGCCTGCTGGCCCTGCGCCAGCCCATGGCCGGTGACCTGCGCCACATCGTGGCGGCGCTGAACATCTCGGGCGAGATCGAGCGCATCGGCGATTACGCCGCCAATCTGGCCAAGCGCGCCATGGTGCTCAACCAGCTCCCCCCCACGCCCAAGACCGGCGGGGTGGTCCGCTTGGGCGAGCTGGTGCAGGCTCTGCTCAAGGATATCCTGGACGCCTATGTGGATCGGGACCTGGATAAGGCCATCCGCGTCTGGGAGCGCGACGAGGACGTGGATTCCCTCTACAATACCGTTTTCCGTGACCTGATCGCCCAGATGACCGAAGACCCCGGCACCATCACCGCCTCGACCCACCTGCTGTTCATCGCCAAGAACATGGAACGCATCGGCGACCACGCCACCAACATCGCCGAGACCCTGCACTTCCAGATTCTCGGCACCCAGCCCAAGGGCGACCGGCCCAAGGGCGCTTCCCTCGGAGCCCAGGAATGACCGCCCGCGATACCGCCAATGCCTCCAGGCCCCTGGTCCTCGTCGTGGAGGACGAGGCGGCGCTGGCCACCATGCTGCGCTACAACCTGGAAAAGGAAGGCTACCGCGTCGCCGAGGCCGGCGATGGCGAGGAGGCGTTGACCGCCCTGGCCGAGCGCAAGCCCGATCTGGTGCTGCTGGACTGGATGCTGCCCTCGCTGTCGGGCATCGAGATCTGCCGCCAGATCCGCCGCAAGCCCTCGACCCGCGAACTGCCCATCATCATGCTGACCGCCAGGGGCGAGGAAGGCGACAAGATCAGGGGCCTCAACACCGGCGCCGACGATTACCTGACCAAGCCGTTCTCGCTGCCCGAACTGATGGCCCGCGTCCGCGCCCTGCTGCGCCGCGCCCAGCCGGTCAGCCAGAAGGGCCAGATCAGTTGGGGCGACATCACCATGGACCTGGCCGCCCACCGGGTGGCGCGGGGCGGCAAGGCCATCCATCTCGGCCCCACCGAATTCCGCCTGCTGCAGTTCTTCCTGCAGCATCCGGGCACGGTGTTCTCGCGCGAGGAATTGCTGGACGCCGTGTGGGGACCCGACATCTACGTGGAGCCGCGCACCGTGGACGTCCACATCCGCCGCCTCAGAAAGGCGCTCAACTGCGACACCGAGGTGGACATCATCCGCACGGTGCGCGCCGCCGGCTACGCGCTGGACAACGAGGACGCGGCCTAACACGTATATCGTCATGGCCGGAACAGGTCCGGCCATGACGGAAAAGGGGGGCGATATCCCCGCAGCCCCATAAAGCCCACACTCCTTCAACTGTTGAAACTTTCCAAGCCACGCCTGTATGATCCGCCCGCTCCCGGTGACGGGGGCGCATTCGAGGCAACAATAGAGTCCAGCCCGTGGCCGTCCCCCTGCACCAGTCGCTGCGCATCGGTTCCTACATCGTGCGCCAGCACCTTTCCGGCAATAAGCGCTATCCGCTGGTGCTGATGATGGAGCCCCTGTTCCGCTGCAACCTCACCTGCGCGGGCTGCGGCAAGATCGATTATCCCGACGCCATCCTGAATTCCCGCATCTCGGTGGCCGACGCCCTGGCCTCCATCGACGAGTGCCCGGCCCCCGTGGTGGTGCTGGCCGGCGGCGAGCCGCTGCTGCACCGCGAAATGGACCAGATCGTCGAGGGCGCCCTGGCCCGCAAGAAGATCGTCTTCGTCTGCACCAACGCCCTGCTGCTGGAAAAGAAGCTCGATTCCTTCAAGCCGCACCCCAACTTCACCTGGACCGTCCACCTGGACGGCAACCGCGAGGACCACGACCGCGCCGTGTCGCGCGAAGGCACCTTCGACCAGGCGGTCTCGGCCATCAAGGCGGCCAAGGCCAAGGGCTTCCAGGTCAACATCAACTGCACCCTGTTCAACAACGCCGATGCCGAGCGCATGGCCGAGTTCTTCGACTACACCAAGTCCATCGGCGTCGGCGGCATTACGCTGTCACCCGGCTACGCCTACGAGCGGGCGCCCGATACCGAGCACTTCCTCAACCGCCGCGCCACCAAGGAGCTGTTCCGCAAGCTGTTCCGCCTGGGCAAGGGCAAGAAGTGGGAATTCACCCAGTCGTCCCTGTTCATGGACTTCCTGGCCGGCAACCAGACCTACCAGTGCACGCCGTGGGGCAATCCGACCCGCAACGTGTTCGGCTGGCAGCGTCCCTGCTACCTGCTGGGCGAGGGCTATGCCAAGACCTACAAGGAACTGATGGAAGAGACCGATTGGGATTCCTACGGCACCGGCAAGTACGAGAAGTGCGCCGATTGCATGGTCCATTCGGGCTATGAGGCGACCGCCGTCACCGACACCATCAGCCATCCGCTGAAGGCTGCCATGGTGGCGCTGCGTGGCCCCCGCACCGAGGGCCCCTTCGCCCCCGACCTGCCGCTGGACAAGCAGCGTCCGGCGATCAACAACTACGAAGAACTGATGGCCAAGAACCTGGAAACGCTACATTCCGAGGGTCGGGCCAACAACCTTCACCGCGTCTCGCAGGGCTGACAGGGCGGCCTGACTGTCCAGGCCGACCCGGATCAACCCCGGCAATTCCCATGGGCGGCGCAGCAGCGCCCCCATGACGGCCAGCGGCCGGGCGGAGCCGTCGGGGGCCAGCCCCACGAACACCGATCTGGGCAGGCCGCGGCCCGCCGGATCGGCCACGGCGCGCAGCACGGCAAAGGGCTTTCCCGCTTGGGCGCATACCCTGGCCATGGCTCCGCTTTCCATATCCACCACCGCGCCGCCATCCTGATAAAGGGCGCGCTTGGCCTCGGGCGTGGCGGCGATGCGGCCCACCGCCGCGACAGTTCCGGCCCGCGCCGAGGAAATGGCCGCCAGCAGGTGCGAGGCCCAGGCCGCATCGGCGGCGAAGCTCTCGCCCTCCCACCGGACGGCGCTGCCCACCACCAGATCACCGGATTTGAGCGCCGGATCGAGACCGCCGGCAATGCCGAAGCTGAGCAGGCCCTCTGCGCCCTCGGCCAGCAGACGTTCGGCCAGTTCCGTCACCCGCCGCGTGACGCCGCCCGCCGCGCCCACCGGGATACCGGCAGGCAGCAGGGCGGCCTCGCTGTTCATGCCGACGATAACGCCGATTTTCATACCGAACTCCCGTGGGGAGCCGGGCTCCCGCCCCGGCCCCGGCTGGAGGCGATGCCTCCAGACCTCTCTTTTGTTTATAAATCAAAAGGGGGTCCGGGGCATGGCCCCGGATGGGCTCGGGCGATAGCCCGATATCTCCCCTTAAAGCGCGTGCATCACCGGCCCGGCATTGCCGGTGGTCAGGTTGCGGTAACGGGCCAAGGCCCAAATGGGGAAGAACTGGCGATAGCCGTGGTAGCGCAGATAGAACACGCGGGGGAAGCCCACCGCCGTGTAATGCTCCTCGTCCCACAGGCCCTCGGCGTTGCGGGTGCGGATCAGGTAGTCGATCCCCTTGGCCACCGCCGGGCTGTTGGTCTCGCCCGCCGCCATCAGGCCCAGCACCGCCCAGGCGGTCTGCGACGGGGTGGAGGGACCGCCCTCGCCCCTCGGCTGGTCGTCCCAGTAGGACCGGCCGCATTCGCCCCAGCCGCCATCGTCGCGCTGCTTGGCTTCCAGCCACTTGACCGCCTTCCTGAAGGCCGGATGGTCATGGGGCAGACCGGCGGCGTTCAGCGCGCAGAGCGACGACCAGGTGCCATAGACGTAATTGGTGCCCCAGCGGCCGAACCACGAGCCGTCCTTTTCCTGCTCGCGCAGCAGATAGTCCACGCCCTCGTGCGCCACCTTGTCCTTGCCGCGCTCGCCCAGCACCGACAGCACCGAGACGCAGCGGGCCGACACGTCGGCGGTGGGCGGGTCGAGCAGGGCGCCGTGATCGGCGAACGGAATGTGGTTGAGGTAATACGAGGTGTTCTCGGCGTCGAAGGCGCCCCAGCCGCCGCCCTCGGACTGCATGCCCTGGACCCACACCTTGCCCTTCTCGATGGGCTCGGCATAGGCCACCGGATCGATGCGGTCGAGAGCCGCCATCACCACGGCGGTATCGTCCACGTCGGGATAGTGGGGATTGTTGTACTGGAAGGCCCAGCCGCCGGGGGCGAGGCCGGGGCGGCGCACCGCCCAGTCGCCCACCACGTCGGTGATCTGGCGGGCCACCATCCAGTCGGCGGCCTTGCGCGCCGCCGCGTTGGCCTCGGGGGTGCCCACCTCGAGGATGGCGTGGGTGGCCAGCGCCGTATCCCAGATGGGCGACAGGCAGGGCTGGACCCAGGCGCGATCGCCCTCGTCCACCACCAGATTGCGGATGGATTGCTTGGCGATCACCACGCGGGGATCGTCCGCCGGCACGCCCAGTACGTCGTACATCCACACGGCGTTGACCATGGCCGGGAAGATGGCGCCCAGCCCGTCCTCGCCGTTCAGGCGCTCGTCGACGAAGGCCACCGCCTTGTCGATGGCCTTCTTCTGAATACCCTTGGGGAAGAAGCGGTAGACCTTCTGCAGCACCATGTCGATGCCGCGGAACAGATAGGCCCAGTTGGAACGCACCGGTTCCAGATACCAGTTGGTGACCTTCTCCGGCGGCGTGACGAACAGTTCCTGAATGTGGATGCCCAGCGGGTTGCGGGCCTTGGGCCGCAGGGTCATCAGCACGGTCAGGGGCGCGATCACCGTGCGCGACCAGTAGCTGACCTTGTCCATGTGGAACGGAAACCTGCGGGGCAGCAGCATGATTTCCACGGGCATGATCGGCACGCCCTTCCACGGAATCTGCCCGAACAGCGCCAGCAGGGTGCGGGTGAAGACGTTGGCCGTCGCCGCGCCGCCATGGGCCAGGATGGCTTCGCGCGCCTTCTTCATGTGCGGCGCGTCGACGTCGTCGCCGATGGCCTTCAGGGCGAAGTAGGCCTTGACCGAGGCGCTGATGTTGAGATCGCCGCGATGGAACAGCGGCCAGCCGCCGTGCTCCTCCTGGATATCGCGCAGGTAGACGCCGATGCGCTTTTCCAGGTCCGGATCGCGCTCGTCCATGTAGTGCAGGTACAGCACGTACTCGGCCGGGATGGTGGCGTCGGCTTCAAGATTGAAGACCCAGTGGCCATCCTCGCGCTGCTGCTTGAGCAGGGCCTCGGCGGATTCGTTGACCGCCCGCTCCAGCGGATCGCGGAACGCGGCGGAGTTGAAGTCACGGGGATTGATTTCGCTGGGAGACACTGTTCGACCTCAAAAATGGCTCAGAGCAAACCGTGGCGCAGAATACACCACAGTTTGAAGGCTTTCGAAACCTTGACCGGCGGATCGCGCGGCACAAAGCCCTCGGCCTCGACCCGCTTGAAGATCTCGCGGTACATCTCCTTCATCAGGGTGGCCGGGCGCATATCGGCCCTGGAACACTCGGTCTGGCCGGCATCCGAGGCCTGGAAATAGCCCCTCGCCTTCCCGCCCAGTTCGCGGCACACCGCCACCAGATTGGGATGGGCCAGCACTTCCATGGGGTCGCGGCTGGTGATCCCATGCTTGGTCAGCAACTCGTCGGGCAGATAAAGCCGCCCGATGGCCGCATCCACCGCCACGTCGCGCAGGATGTTGGTCATCTGCAACGCCATGCCGGTAGCATTGGCGGTCTCGATGGACTTGGGCCGCAGAGGCCCGAACACTCGCACCGACAGCCGGCCGACGGCGCAGGCCACCCGGTCGCAGTACAGCTCCAGCTCGGCCATGGTGGGGCGGACCATCTCGCCCTCGCCATCACTCTCGCAGCCGGCGATCACCGCCAGGAAATCCTCCTTGGGCAGGCCGTAGCGGGCCACCGGCCCCACCAGCGCCTTGGCGATGGCATGGGTGGGAGCACCGGCATACAGCCGGTCCAACTCCACCCGCCACTCGGCCAGTTGGGCGCGCTTGACCTCGGGGTCGCCGGGCTCGTCGGCGATGTCGTCCACCTCGCGGCAGAAGGCATAGACCGCGTACATGGCGTAGCGCCGGGGGCGGTCCAGCAGACGCATGCCCCAGTAGAACGAGGTGCCCGAGGCGCGCACCATGGCGGCCACCATCTCGTACTGGGCCGGGTCGATGGCGAAGGACTCGGAGGCCGGGGGGCTCATGGCGTTCAAGATTCCGCTCCCTGTCCCTGGCCGTGGGTGTCCTGCACCCGGCCCTTCCACTCGCCGCCCTTGCCGCCATAGTACATCCAGGCGGAATGCAGCGTGGCGCCCAGGTAGAACAGCGACACCAGGGGCAGGGCCAGCGCCCAGAACGGCCACAGGCGGTAATAGCGGACCATGGGATAATAGGCGATGGTCAGGGCCGCCCAGGCCAGGGCGCCGGTCGAGGCGCCGCCGCCGTTGCGCATGGCCAGCAGGGGCGGCGCGACGAAGACCAGCAGCATGGCGACCACCGTGCCGGCCAGCAGCAGCGGCGAATGGCGCAGCTGGGTATAGGCCGAGCGCGAGATCATCCGCCACAGGCCTTCCGGCCCTTCGTAGCGCCGGGTGCTGATGGTTTCCTCGGCCAGATCCAGGGTCAGGCGCCCGTGATGGGCCTTGACCGCCGCCGCCAGGGTGCAGTCGTCGATCAGCGCGTCCTTGATGGCCTTGATGCCGCCGATCTTTTCCAGCATGGCCGGGCGGATCAGCACGTAGCCGCCGGCCGCGGCGGCCGTGGTGCTGCGCGAATCCTTCACCCAGGCGAAGGGATAGAGCATGCGGAAGAAGAACACGAAGGCCGGCACGACGGCCTTTTCCCAGATGCTCTCGGTGGATAGCCGCACCATCAGCGAAGCCATGTCCAGCCCTTCGGCCAGCATGCGCGACACGGTGCGGCGCAATTCGCCGGGTCCGTGGCGGATATCGGCATCGGACAGCAGCAGCAGGTCGGCTTCGGGGAACCTGGACCGCGCCACCGAGACGCCGTGGCTCTGGGCCCACATCTTGCCGGTCCACCCCGGGGGCAAATCGGGAGCCTCGACCACCGTCACCCTGGCGGCCAGCCCCATCTCCTCGGCCGCCTTGCGGGCCGCCTCGGCGGTGCCGTCGGACGAATGGTCATCCACCAGCACCACGGAAAAGTCACCGGGATAGTTCTGCGACAGCAGGGATTCGATGGTCGCGCCGATGACGTCCGCCTCGTCGCGGGCGGGAATGACCGCCACCACCTGGGGCCAGACTTCCGGCACCACGGCCTGGGGAGCATCCTCGATCCGCCAGAACGATCCACGCATGGTAAGCAGCCAGGCCCAGGCTCCCGCCCCGACCACGCCCGCGAGCGATGCCAGACTCATGCAACCTCCCCGATGCTCTTGAACCACTCCACCGCCGCGTCCAGCGCCTCGTCGGCGGAACGGTGGCGGTATCCCAGTTCCCGCTCGGCCTTGGCCGAGGAGAAGAACATATGCCAGCGCGACATCTTGAGCCCGTCAATGGTGACGAAAGGCTCGCCGCCGAACAGCCGCGCCCAGGTCTCGGCGCCCACGGCCAGCGGATAGAGCGGCCAGCGCGGCAGCTTCATCAGCGGCGGACGCCCGCCGGTGATCTTGGCGATGCGGCCCAGGATGTCGGCCAGCGTCAGATTGTCGCCGCCCAGGATATAGCGCTCGCCGATGCGGCCCTTGTCCAGCGCCAGCAGATGGCCCTCGGCCACGTCGTCCACATGGACGATGTTGAGGCCGGTATCCACATAGGCCGGCATGCGACCGCAAGCGGCCTCGACGATCATGCGGCCGGTGGGCGTCGGCTTGACGTCGCCCGGACCGACCGGGGTCGAGGGATTGCAGATCACCGCAGGCAGGCCCTTCTCCGCCACCATGCGGCGCACCACCTCCTCGGCCAGGAACTTGGACTGCTTGTAGGGGCCGACCTTGTCGGAAATGTCGCTGGGCGTATCCTCGTCGGCCACGCCGCCTTCCACATGGCCCAGTGTCGCCACCGACGAGGTGTAGACCACGCGCTCGACCTTCTCGGCCAGGGCCGCCTCCATCAGCGCCCGCGTGCCGTCCACGTTGGCCCGCATCATGGCCGCCGGGTCGGGCACCCAGATACGGTAATCGGCGGCGGTGTGGATCAGCACCCGGCAGCCGGCCATGGCCTTCCTGAGCGAGGCGGCATCCTCGAGGCGGCCCTCGACCACCTCCACATGCAGGTTGGCGACGTTGCGGCGGTCCGAGGTGGGACGGGCCAGCACGCGCACGGCCTCGCCGCGCGCCAGCAGGGCGCGGACGATAGCGGCGCCGACGAATCCGGTTGCTCCGGTGACGAGAACAGGTGCTGCCATTTCCCCACGTCCGAATGCCCTGATTTGAGCCAAATCAGGGCGAAGGTTCAAGGTCTGGCGGCCCTGCGCAGAACGCATGGCCGGCGGCTGGTTTGTTACAACTTTTATGTTGGCATCCGCCAGTAAATCTTTGAAGTTACCGTTCACAAAAACGTTACAACCCTCCAGCACCGTCGATGATCGCGCTTCAACTCCTTGCCGCCGTTCTTTTCGCGGGCGGCACAGCCTATCTGGCCCTGGCGATCCGCCATGTGCTGCGGTATCCGTCCCGGCCCGCCGCGCCCACCGCGCGTCCACCGCTGACCGTGATGATTCCCGCCTACGGCGCCCCGCCCCGGCTGGCCGAATGCCTGCGCTCGGTATGCTCCCAGGACTATCCGGGGTTCCAGGTGGTGTTCGGCCTGCATTCCCCCGACGACGCGGCGCGGCCGGTGATCGAGGCGGTGATGGCCGAGTTCCCCCATCTCGACACCGAGCTGGTGATCGACGGGCGGCGCATCGGCACAAATCCCAAGAACGTCAATCTGGCCAACATGATACCGGTCTGCCGCCACGACATCCTGGTCATGGTGGACAGCGACGTGCTGGTGGAGCCCGGCTTCCTCGACGCCATGGTCCAGCCCTTCGCCCAGGCGGGAGTCGGCGGGGTGACCTGCCTGTATTCCGGCAATCCCGAGGACAATCTGGCCTCGCGGCTGGGGGCGCTTTACCACAACGACTGGTTCATCCCCTCGGTGCTGGTGGACATCTCGCGCCGCGACATGGACATCTGTTACGGCGCCGCCATCGCCGTGAGGCGCCGCGCCCTGGACGGCATCGGCGGCTTCGAGGCCATGGCCGACGCGGTGGCCCAGGATTTCGTCATGGGCCAGATGCTGCACCGCCACGGCTTCGGCATCCGGCTGGCCGGCTGCTTGGTCTCCACCGTGGTCGACGAAGACTCGCTGGCCGCGCTGCAGCGCCACGAACTGCGCTGGAACCGCGCCATCCGGGCGGTGCGCCCCCTGGATCACGGGCTCTCCATCTTCATGAGTCCGCTGGCCCCCATGGCGGTGCTGGCGATGGTCTCCTGGCCGCTTCCCCTGGCGCTGGGAGCCATCGGACTCCACCTGGCCCTGCGGCAGGCGCTGCACGTCCTGGTGCGGCGCCGGTTCCGCGTTCCCGCCGTTTCCGCCTGGCTGGTTCCGGTGCGCGAGACACTGAACTTCGCGGTCTGGGCCCGCGCCCTGCTGGGCCGCAAGGTACAATGGGCGGGAAACACCATGACCACCGGCCACGGCATGAAAATGAAGCGGGCGGGAAACGAGTAGCTAGCCGAACCCGCATTCCACCAGCAGGCGGTGAAAGTCGCGCAGGTGCTTCTCGCCCTGGCTGGGGTCGGGCATGGAAGCGACGAACTTCTCCTCGAACTGCTTCTGCCGCAGGTGCTCGACCACGCGGGCCTTGGCCATGTTGAGGGACTTGCCCTCGATCAGCACGCCCGAGCCGCAGAACTTGACCAGCCGGATGGCCCGCATGGCCAGCGGATCGTCGGGCTTGTCCACCTTCTCGATGATCTCCTCGGCGGTGAGGTAGCGGACCATCACGTCGTCGACGCGGTCGGCCAGTTCCTTGCGGAAGCCGTCCACCAGATTGGGGCAGGTGCGCAGCAGCTTGTTGGCGTTGGTCAGCGCCGCCATGCGGGCCGGCGGGGCGAGGCGCACCGGCACCCAGGCATCGATGTGGTTGGAGCGCCGGATATGGGCGTCCAGCATCTCGGTGAGGATTTCCCCCATGCTCTTGCCCAGGTTCGAGCCGGCCAGGGTAAGGAGGAATTGCAGCCGGACACAGCCGTCGGACAGCGCCCCCAGCAGCAATTCCAGCGCCTGGGGCGCCGAGACCGACGCCCCTCCCGAATTGAGCACCCGGGCGCCGCGCTGCAGCAGCGCCTCGGCCATGGGCGGGCCGCCCACCACCCGATCCTTGTCCACCAGCCGGGTCAGCAGCTTGTGGAACATCTCGTATTCCTGGGAGGAATCGTTGCGCGACAGGGGATTGGTGCCGCCCGCCTCGCGCACCACGCGGCCCATCAGCACGTCCCGGCTCTGGGGCAGCGAGCCTTCGGCGAACAGCTTGTTCAATTCGGTGAAGGTCTGGGGGGCGAACTTGGCGGCCTCCGCCGCGCCCTCGGTCAGGCTGACGATGGTGCACAGCGCCGCCGACAGATTGGACTGGAAGCCCAGCAGGTCCTGAATCACCTGGGCGGGCACGGTGAGGTCGGCGATCACCGCGTCGATCTCCACCATGTTGCCCTTGGCCTCGGGCTCGGCGGACCAGGTGATCAGCAGGTCCAGCTTGCCGAACCACGAGCGCTTCTCCAAAAGCGCCAGGGCCATGTACGAGCGCAAGGCGAAGGTGTCGCCCTTGGCCGCCGCCACCGCCTCGGCGAAGGTTTGCGGCGCCTTGGGCTTCTTGGCGGCGAAGTCCTTGGCGCGCTTGCCCAGCGCCTCCCACGACTTGTCGAGGAAATCCTTGCGCGCCTTGCCTTCCTCGCCCGACGCCTTGGCCTGCAGGGTCGAGACCCGGTCGATGGCCGAGAACAGCAGGTTGCCCTTGTCGCCGAACCGCTTCATCTCCTTGGCGTCGTGCAGCAATTCGAAGGGCGTCACCAGCGCCTCGTCCAGATACTTGCGCAGCAGCTTGCCCATGGTGGTGCGCGCCGGCTGGGCGTAGAAATCCTCGAGGTCGGAACAGAGCGGCGCCTCGGTGATAGTGGTGAGCGTGGGATCGCCGGCGGCCTTCTCGGTCGCCTTCTTCTCCATGATGATGGTTTCGGAATGGGTACCGTCGATACGCTCGAAATCCTTGACCACGCGCACCGCCGCGTGGTTGCCCGCCTGCAGCAGGTTCTCGGCGAAGGCCTTGGCCTTGGCCTCGTCGGGCGCCATCTCGGCGATCACCCAGTTCTTGTCGGCCAGCACCTGGACCTCGTAGGAGGTCTTCGAGCCGCTCATGACGAGGCCTCCGCCGTGCGGCGCCTTTTCTCCAGTGCCGCCGCCTGTACCTCGCCGCGCGCATCGCCGGAGGAGGCGGCGCGGCGGAACCAGCGGATGGCGGCCTCGTCGTTCTTTTCCACGCCCAGCCCCAGGGCCAGCATGGCGCCGTAATTGTACTGGGCCTCGGCCAGTCCCTGTTCGGCGGCGCGGCGGCACATCATGGCCGCCTCGGTGGGATCGGCGTCGGTGCCGCGCCCCTGGCGCAGCATGTTGGCCAGGTTGTGCAGGGCCGAGGCGAGGCCGAGATCGGCGGCCTGGCGGTACAATTCCACCGCCTGGGTCTCGTCCCGCTCGACGCCCGAGCCGGATTCGTACAGCGCCCCCAGGGCGAAGATGGCGCCGGCATCGCCCTGATCGGCGGCCTGACGGAACCACTTGGCCGCCACTTCGGGGCTGGCCTCGACACCACGGCCCTGGCTGATCATGTTGCCCAGGTTGAACTGGGCCGCCGCGTCGCCCTGCTTGGCCGCCTCGCGGAACCATTTCAGCGCATGGGCGTTGCTCTGCGCCACCCCCAGGCCCAGATCGTACATCACCCCCAGGGAATACTGGCCGCGCGCGTCGCCGGCCTTGGCCGCCTGGGTGTAAAGCCGCACCGCCTCGGCCAGATCGGGGGACACCCCCTTGCCCTCGCGGTAGGCGTTGCCCAGCGCCACCATGGCGGCGGCATCGCCCCGCTCCACGGCGGCACGCAATTGGGCCGGGTCCTCCACGGACTCGCCGATATGCAGGGGATCGGTCTCCACCTCGATCTCGGGCAGGGCGATCATCCTGGGGCCGGGCTCGGGAGCGGGCGGCGGCGGCGGGGAAGCGATTTCCGGTTCGGGCGCCGCCGGCGGCGGCGGGGCTTCTTCCACTGGAGGAGAGCCGTAATCCGGGCGCGGCACCGGCTGCGACCGGCCGGGCAGGTCGTCGACCCGACGCCGCACGTCCACCCCCTCGGCCGCCATCTTCTTGAGCAGCGCCATGGCGTCGGCATTGCCCTGACGCGCCGAGCGCACCAGCCAGACCACCGCCTCGTCCAGATCGCGCTTGACCTGATAGCCCAGGCGATAGAGGTCGCCGAGCTTGAACTGGGCGACCGGATCGTTTTCCAGCGCCAGAGTGCGATAACGGGTGACGATCTCAGGTTCACGCGCCATTCTGGCCATCCATCCCGAGGAAACTGCTCAACAGAATGCCGTAACGGGACGGCGGAGTCGACGCTATTGGACACAGTACGATTGGATGGTCGGACCTGGCTTTACACCGGCATCGCCGCCAGCGCCGAGGCCCGGTCGCGACAGCTTGTCCGCCATCTGGGCGGCCGGTTAGGCCGGCCGGAGGGCGAGATCGCCATCGGGCGCGATTCCTTCGGCAAGCCCTTCCTGGCCGCTCCGGCCATGGAGTACTGGTTCAACGCCTCGTCCTGCGACGGGCTGATGCTGATCACCGAATCGCATGACGGTCCGGTGGGCGCCGATCTGGAGACGCTGGAGCGTTGCCGCGCCGTGTGGGAGGACGCCGCCCGGGAATTCCCGCCGGCCGAGCAGGCGCTGCTGGCCGGCCTGCCCCTCCGGGACCGCCCGCTGGCCTTCACCCGGTTGTGGACCGCCAAGGAAGCGGTGCTGAAGGCCCGCGGCACCGGCATCGTCGACGGGCTGGCCGAACCCGATCTGTCCTTTCTGCGCGATTTGGCTGCCCCGCCCCCCTGGCAGCCCACCAATGTCAACGTAGGACGTGACCGTTATGCCTTGACTTGGTATACCCTCACCATCGTCGAGGTCAGGGCCATCGCAGCGCGCGCCGAATCCTCGCCAAATCCGGGAATGACGTGACACAATCCTTGCCTTGCGCCCTGATCGGGCCCCGTGATCCTTCGCTGATTCGCGACGAGACCCTGTGGGAAATCTTCTCCGCCAGCGTGCGGGTGTTTCCCAACACCGCCGCCGCCACCTTCGGCGATCTCACCCTGACCTATGCCGAATTGTCGGCCCGCGCCCAAGCCGTGGCCCGTGCCCTGGCGGCGCGCGGCATCGGACGAGGCGATTTCGTCGGGCTGTGGATGAGCCGTTCCCTCGACTTACACGTGGCTCTGCTGGGAATCCTGGCGTCGGGCGCCGCCTATATCCCGTTCGATACCGAAGCACCCGCCGATCGGGTGGCCGAGTGCCTGGACGATTGCGCCGCCAAGGCGCTGATCGTCGACGCCTTCACCATGGGCGGCATCACCGGCGCCATGCCGTCCCACACCCTGATCCTGCCCACCCTGGAACAATCGGCGCCGTCCGGGACCTCGCCCGATCCGCGCGCCCAGGGCGCCAGTTCGGCCGATCCGGCCTATGCCATCTACACCTCGGGCTCCACCGGCAAGCCCAAGGCCATCGTCATCAGCCACGCGAACATCTGCCACTATCTGCGCGCCGCCAACTCCATCTACGGCCTGCGCTCCGACGATGTGGTGTTCCAGGGCGCCTCGGTGGCCTTCGACCTGTCGCTGGAAGAGATTTTCGTCCCCTATCTGGTGGGTGCGCGCCTGTGGATCGCCGGCCGCCGCACCCTGGCCGAGGCGGACCAATTGCCGCGCGTGCTGGCCGAGGCCGGCATCACGGTGCTGGACACGGTGCCGACCCTGCTCGGTCTGCTGCCCGGCGACATTCCCGGCCTGCGCGTCATCATCCTGGGCGGCGAGGCCTGCCCCCCCGCTTTGGCCGAGCGCTGGTGCCGTCCGGGGCGGCGTATCTTCAATTCCTACGGCCCCACCGAGACCACCGTGGTGGCCACCGTGGCGGAAGTGCAAGCCGGCAAGCCGGTGACCATCGGCCGCCCCATCCCCAATTACGTCTGCCACGTGGTGGATGATTTCACCCAGCCGGTCGCCCCCGGCGCCACCGGCGAACTGCTGATCGGCGGACCGGGTGTGGCGGCGGGCTATCTCGGCCGCCCCGAGCTGACCGCCGAGAAGTTCATCCATAACCCCTGGGATACGGACGGCGGCGCCCCGGTGCTCTACCGCTCGGGCGATGCGGTGGCGGTGGACGAAAACGGCGACATCACCTTCCACGGCCGTATCGACGATCAGGTGAAGATCCGCGGCTTCCGCGTCGAGCTGGGCGAGATCGAGGCCCGCCTCTCCGCCCTGCCCGGCGTCAATCAGGCGGCGGTATCGTTGCGCACCGACGACGGCATCGAGCGACTGGTGGCGACCATCGTGCCCGAGGCGGGGGCCAGCATCGAGGGCGGCGCCCTCAAGGAAGGCCTGCGCGGCCAGTTGCCCGCCTACATGGTGCCGTCCCACTTTCTGGTGGTCGACGAACTGCCCCGCCTGATCTCGGGCAAGCTGAACCGCAAGGCGCTGAAGGGCTTTCCCCTGGACCTGTCGGTGGGCGGCGGCGAGCAGGAAGAGCCGGCCACCCCCACCGAGGCGGCCCTGCTGGAGGCCGCCCGGCGGGCGTTCCCCGGCCAGGCCATTCCCTTCGAGGCCGATTTCTTCCTCGACCTCGGCGGTCATTCGCTGCTGGCCGCCAAGTTCGTCTCGGCGGTGCGCGAAACGCCGGCCCTGGCCAGCCTGACCCTCAACGAGATCTATTCCGCCCGCACCCTGCGGGCCATGGGAGCGCTGCTCGACGCCCGCGCCCCCGCCCCCGGCGCCAAGGCCGCCGACCTGTCCTTCGACCCGCCCACCCTGAAACGCCGGTTCCTGTGCGGTCTGGCCCAGGCCGTCGCCATGCCGTTCATCCTGGCGCTGACCACGGCGCCGTGGCTGGGCGTGTTCATTTCGTACATGCTGCTGTCGGGCGAGGATGCCAGCTTCCTCAAGGAGATGAGCACCCTGATGGTCACCTATGCGGTGATCAATGTGGGCACCGTCACCGCCTCCATCGCGCTGAAATGGGTGATCCTGGGGCGGACCAGGCCCGGACGGCACAAGCTGTGGGGGCCCTATTATTTCCGCTGGTGGCTGGCCCAGCGCGTGGTCAGCGTCGCCCACATCAAGTGGTTCCAGGGCACGCCGATCATGAGCATCTACCTGCGCCTGCTGGGCGCCAAGGTGGGCAGCGACTGCGTGCTGTCGGAAATGGAAGCCGGCGCCTTCGATCTGGTGAGCATCGGCAACGGCGTGTCCATCGGCGGCAAGACCCGGCTGGCCAATGCCGAGGCGATCGGCGACGAGCTGGTGATCGGCACCATCGCCATCGGCGACGACGCCTATATCGGCACCTCCTGCATGATCAGCCACGGCGTGGTGATCGAGACGGGCGGCGAGCTGGGCGACCTGACCTCCGTCGCGCCCGATGTGCGGGTGGGCCGCTACGAGCATTGGGACGGCTCGCCCGGCCGCAAGGTGGGCATGGTCGACGCGGCCGCCCTGCCCGAGGCCGCCCAAGCCAGCTTCGGCCGCAAGCTGGGGCTGACCCTGCTCTATGGCCTGATGCTGGTGGTCCTGCCGCCCATCAGCCTGCTGCCCATCTTCCCGGCCTTCTCCATTTTCGAGCGCCTGAGCGACGTCCTGGTGGGCGGCGAATACGCCACCATCCTGCCGCTGCTGGCCTGGCCCACCGCCATGGCGCTGATCGCCGTCACCGTGCTGCTGATCGCCATCGTGCGCTGGTCGGTGCTGCCGGTGGTGACGGCGGGCAGCTATTCCATCTATGGCGGCTTTTACGTCCGTAAATGGATCGTCGCCCTGGCCACCGAGCTGATGCTGGAGACCCTGTCGTCGCTCTACGCCACCGTCTACATGCGGCTGTGGTACCGCCTGATGGGCGCCAAGATCGGCAAGGACGCCGAGATTTCCTGCAATCTGGCCGGGCGCTACGACCTGACCGATATCGGGCCGGGCTGCTTCATCGCCGACGAGGTGGTGCTGGGCGACGAATGCGTGCGGCGCGGCTGGATGGTGCTGGAACCGGTGAAGACCGAAGCCCGCGTCTTCGTCGGCAACGACGCGGTGGTGCCGCCCGGCGCGGTCATTCCCACCGGCACGCTGATCGGCATCAAGTCGCGCCCGCCGACCAATGCCGAGATGTCGCCCGGCGACACCTGGTTCGGCAATCCGCCGTTCAAGCTGCCGGTACGCCAGCGCTTCGACGACGTGGGTTCCAACTGGACCTTCGCGCCGCCCCTGTGGCGCCGGGTGTTGCGCGCCGTGTTCGAGGCCTTCGCCGTCTCGTTGCCCACCGCGCTGTTCATCACCTTCGGCATCCTGACCGTCGACCTGCTGGCGCCCAGCATCCTGGCGCGGGACTACGCCATCGTCCTGCCGCTGTTCGTCGCCGCCTCGGTGGCCATTTCCTTCTCGCTGGCCCTGTCGTCGGTGGCGGTGAAGTGGCTGATGATGGGGGTCTACCGCCCCACCGCCAAGCCCATGTGGTCGTGGTGGGCGCTGCGGACCGAAGCCGTGGCGGTAATGTATTGGGGCCTGGCGGGCAAGGTGCTGCTGGACCACCTGCGCGGCACGCCGTTCCTGCCCTGGTTCCTGTGGCTGTACGGCTGCCGCTTCGGCTCCGGCGTGTTCATGGACACCACCGACATCACCGAGTTCGACTGCATCGAGGTCGGCGATTTCTGCGCCATCAACTCGCTGTCGGCGCTGCAGACCCACCTCTACGAAGATCGGGTGATGAAGGTGGGCCGCGTCAAGCTGGGCACCGGCGTCACGGTGGGTTCGGGTTCGACCGTTCTCTACGACACCGATGTGGGCGACTTCGCCCGCGTGGGCAAGCTGACCATCATCATGAAGGGCGAAGGCCTTCCCGCCCATTCCCAATGGGAGGGCGCGCCCGCCCAGACGGTTACCGTCCGGTCATGAGCGAACCGCTCAAACGCTCGGTCAAGATCGCCGGCCACGCCACCAGCGTGACGCTGGAGGCCGAGTTCTGGGACTGCCTGCGGGAGATGGCCCAGGACCGGGGCCTGTCCGTCAACCAGATGGTGGCCGAGATCGACTGCTCGCGCGGCGGCAACCTGTCCTCGGCCATCCGGGTGTTCGTCCTCAACGAACTTAAAAGACAAGCCGCCGGGTAACCCCGGCGGCTGTCGTCGCGAACTCCCGATCCTACTTGCTCAGCCGGCTCAGCACGAACCAGGCAAGCCCGCCGGTCACCGCCAGGATGAAGCCCAGAAACGCCAGGGCGATCACGGCATTGTCGTCGATAACCATAACTGTCCTCCCCCTCGGAAAACACGTCTTGACGCATGTCAAGACTAGCAGGGTAGGTAGCGGCCGGCTTTGATCTGGATCATTACGGAATATGTCATCGGACCATCACTTATGCGTCATTGAATCCCTATGCCGTTCGCCCTAGAATTATATAGTAAAAATACGGACAATCGGCAATCGGGAGGGACCCGATGGCAAGCCTGAATACGGAACGGCTGACTTTGGCGGAAACCGGCGCCCTGGCCTTGGACGAGGCGGCGCGGGAACTGGACAAGGCCAGCGATACGACCAGTTTCCTCAAGGCGCTGGAGCGTAACCAGCGGGTTTGGCGGACTTTGGCCCAGATCGCCATGGCGCGGGCCTGGCAATTCCCCAGCGAACGCCAAGTGGCCTATGCCCTGTCCACCAACGGCAACGGCAACGATGAACGCATCAATACCTTGATCGACATCAACCGGGAGGTCTCGGACATCCTGGCCCATGGCGACGACATCTCCCGCATCCGCGAGCGGGCTCATGCCATCTGGGAAAGCCGGGGCCAACCCCAGGGTCAGGACCTGGAACACTGGCTGCTGGCGGAAATGGAATTGTCCAGCGGCTAGTTTTTTTACGTCGGCGGGTCGGGGGTGCACACCAGGGGCAGGTATTCCGCCGCCTGCTCCGCCGGCAACGGGCGGGCGAAGAGGAAACCCTGGGCGAAATCACAGCCGTTCTCGCTCAGAAAGGCGCTTTGCGCCTCGGTCTCCACCCCTTCGGCGACCACGGCCAGGGACAGGGCCTTGGCCATGCGGATGATGGCGAGGCAGATGGCCTCGCCCTCGGGATCGCCGGGCAGGTCTGCGACAAAGGAACGGTCGATCTTCAGTACGTCCACGGGAAAGCGCTTCAGGTAGCTGAGGCTGGAATAGCCGGTGCCGAAATCGTCGATGCTGAGCTTGATGCCCAGATCCTTGAGGCGGAACAGAATGGCGCGCACCTGATCCACGTCACCCATCAGCATGCTTTCGGTCAGTTCCAGTTCGAGCAGCGATGACGGCAGGCCGTATTCGCGCAGCAGGGCGTCGATGTCGCTGGCCAAAGCCGGATTGCCCAACTGCCCCGCCGACAGGTTGACCGCCACCGGCAGCGCATTGCGTCCGTCCGAGCGCCAGCCGGCCATGGTCTCCAGGGTCTGGCGCAGCACCGTGTCGCCGATGGCGGCGATCAGGCCGCATTCCTCGGCCACCGGAATGAAGCGGGCGGGCGGCACCATGCCGTGCTCGGCGCAGTGCCAGCGGGCCAGGGCCTCGAATCCGGTGACACCGCCCCCGAGCAGCCGGACCTTGGGCTGCAGGTGGATGAACAGTTCGCCGTCGCGCAGGCCCCGGCGCAGGCTTTTCTCCAGCTCGCGGCGCTCGATCATCTGGCGGTCCATGGCGGCGGTGAAGAACTGATAGCCCAGCCGGCCCTTCTCCTTGGCCTTGTACATGGCGATGTCGGCCTTGCGGATCAGGGTCTCGGCATCGGTCCCGTCATCGGGCGCCATGGCGATGCCGATGGAGCATCCCACCTCGATGGCCTGGGCATCGATGGCGAAGGCGTCGCTCATCACCGCCAGCACCCGTTCGGCCAGTTCCACCGCCTTTTCCCGGCTCTGGATGTCGGGAGCCAGCAGGATGAACTCGTCGCCACCATGGCGACAGACGATATTGTGGCCGCCCTCGATGGAGCGCAGACGGTCGGCCACCTCGACCAGCAGCCGGTCGCCGAAGCTGTGGCCGAGAACGTCGTTGACCACCTTGAAGTTGTCCAGATCGATGAACAGCAGGCAATGCAGTTGCCGCGCCCCGGTCTCGGGCAGGATCTCGTCCAGCTTCTCGCGCAGCACCACCCGGTTGGCCAGCCCCGTCAGTGCGTCGTGGCGGGCCAGGAAGCGGATGTTGGACTCCGCCTCCTTGCGCGCCGAGATATCGCGCATGATGCCGGAATAGAAGCGGCTGCCCTTGAACGAGAAGCCGGCCAGGGTGACTTCCACCGGAAACAGGGTGCCGTCCTTGCGCTGGGCCGGCTGCTCGCGCGGGTCGGTGTTGACCTGACCGTCCGCCTGTTGCCGGATGTGGGCGAGGACTTCCCGGTGGCGCTCCCGCATGTGCTCGGGCATCAGTTGGGTGACGTCGTGGCCCAGGATTTCGTCCCGTTCGTAGCCGAACATGCGGGAGGCCCCCCGGTTCCACGACACGATGCGGCCGTCGGCATCGATCACCAGCAGGGCGTCGCTGGCGCTTTCCATCACCAGACGGAACTTTTCCTCGGAATCGCCCAGATCATGCAGCAGGTCGGCCACCCGGCCGGTCATGGAGTTGAAGGCGGCGGCCAGGGCGCCGACCTCGTCCGACGAGGTGACCGGCGCCCGCCGGGTCATGTCGCCGGCCTCCACGTCGCGCACCGCCTCGGCCAGGGCGCCGATGGGCGCCAGGATGGTGCGCTGGGCGTGGCGGACCAGAATCCAGGCGCCGATGCCGCCGAACAGCAGGACCAGGGCGACGATCAGCACCGTTCCGACCGGCAGTTTCAGGGCGTTGAGCAGCGGCTGCTCGACCACCACCAGGAAACGCCGCCCGCCGATCACGAAGGCCTCGCTGGTGGAGAAGGACCAGGCGCCGTCCAGCCCCCGGCCGATGCCGTCGATCACCGGCAGCGGCCGTACGGTGTGGGCCAGCACCACGGAAGGATTGCGGTGGGCGATCACCTGACCGGCATGGTCGAGGACGTAGCTGTTCAGATGCCCCAGGCCGGGCAGCGGCTGGGTCAGTTCCCACACCCGCCGGAAGCGGGCCTGGGCCAGGATGAAGCCTTCCGGCCGGCCGCTCTTCGGATCGATGGAGGGAACCGCCAGACCGATCATCGGCTCGTTGGTGGCGGCGTACTGGCGGATGCCGCCGATGGCGTTGGCGCCGCCGATCATGGCGGCCGCCACCTCGGGCAGATGGGCGACACCGGCCGCGCCAGAGGAAATCACCGGTTCATAGCGGCTGGCCCGCGCCAGGACGCCGCCCTCGACGTCCAACACCGCCACCTCGATGAACATGGGCTCGAAGGCGATCAGCCCCTCGACCAGCATCTGCCGCCCCCTGGCGTCGAGCATGGCCACGCCCTGGCGGCGGACCGGCTCCTCCAGTTCGAGGATCAGGGTTCCCAGGTAATTGCGGAAGTCGGACACAATGGCCCGGCCGACCTGCCGCTGGATGGCCTCGGTCTGGCGATCTTGCAGCCGGTAGACGGCCACGGACAGGGCGAGGCCGGCCAGCAGCAGCGGCCCCAGCGCCAGTCCGACGAAGGCGACGCGCAGCTTGCGGCGCAAGGAGATGTCAGCGGCCATCGTCCCCCCTTGCCGCCCGGATCAGCTCCGCCTGCCGCAGGATATGGTCGGGAACCTGAATCCCCAGCCGCCCCGCCGTCTCCATGTTGATCACCAATCGGAATTCCGCCGTCTCCACCGGCAGGTCGCCGGCGGGAACCCCGCCGAACACCTGGGCGGCCAGCCGGGCGCCCTGACCACCCAACGCCTTCATGTCCAGGCCATAGGACATGAAGGCGCCGTCCACCACCCCACCGCGCTGCGGGGTGGTCAGAGGCACGCCCCGGGCCAGGGTGGTCAGCATCATGCGCGGCACCTGCGACGCCACGAAGGCATCCACCGGCACGAACACCGCCCCCACGTCGGGGGCCATCCCCCCCAGGGCGGAATCCAGTTCCGCCACATTGCGCGCCAGGGCCAGATCGAGCCGGATCCCCAGATCGGCGGCCACCGGCCTGATCTTCTCCAGGGACGCCTTGGGCGACGGATCGTCGGGATTGTAGGGAACCAGCACCGCCTTGAGGCCGGGCAGCATGGTCTTCAGCCATTGCAGCCGCACCGGCTCCTGGATGCCGAAGGTGACGCCGGTGGCGTTGCGCCCCGGCCGCCCCAGGCTGTTCACCAGACCGATGGCGATGGGATCGCTGGCCGGAGCGAAAATCAGCGGAGTGCCGGTATCCTTCGCCACGGCGAAAGCCGCCTTGGCCGCCGGGGTGGAGAGGGTCAGGAACAGGTCGGGCCTCAGCCCCGCCAGCCGCTCCGCTTCCGCCTCCAGGGCGGGGCCGGTCACCGGCCCGCGATAGAGATAGGTGACCCGCCCGCCCTCGGCATAGCCCAGGGCCATCAGGCCGGACTTGAAACCGTCCAGGGCCTCTTCGGCGACAATGGCGTGGTTGAGGACGCCGATCACCAGCTTGCGCTCGTCGAAAACTCCACCCCAGCGGAGCAGCATGAAGACGGCCAAAAACGCGGCCCCCGCCACTGCCACCATCGTCCAGCGCAGCCGCATCCCGTTCTCCCGGTTCGGAACCCCATACATATGTAAAGGCAGATGGGAATGGCATGTTATGGCTTCAAGCCCGAACAATCCACCCTGCCAAATGGCTTGTTGTTTCTTTGTTCCGTTTATAATAGCTTTTTGTTCCATATGGAGGCGCCGATGGAAGAGCATTGGACCAGCGCGGCCCATGAAATGGTCGCCTATTTCGGACGAGAGGCGGTGGCGGTGGCCGCCCGCCGCGCTGCCGAGTTGGCGCGGCGGGGCGACTGGCCGGCGGCCGACCGCGCCATGCTGCTGTTGAGCCGGGTGGAGCGGCTGAACCGGGAGAAAGGGGCCGGCCATGCGTGACGCCACGCTTTCACCGGTCTCGGCCGAGGTGACCGCACTGCAGGCCTTGGCCTGGGTGGTCACCGACCAGGACCGGGCCATGCGCTTCCTGGCGCTGACCGGCTGCGACTCCGAGACCTTGCGGCGGCGGGCAGGCGAGGCCGACGTGCTGGGAGCGGTGCTGGATTTCCTGCTGGACGACGAGGCGTCGCTGCTGGCCTTCGCCGACGAGGTGGACCTGCCGGCCCAGTCGGTGGCCCTGGCCCGCTTCGCCCTGCCCGGCGCGCTGCGGCGTTAGCGGCGCACGCCGCGATCGGCCGCCATTGAGGCGGCGCGCGTCTCCCTATCTCCCAAACAGCCAGGGCCGCAGCAGCCTTGTGACCTGGGGCATGAAGACGTAGGTCATCAGCACGACCTGGGCGGTGACCATAATCAGGGCCCGCAGCCACACGGGCAATCCGGCGATCTGCGGCCCGACGGTAAAGCTCAGCCCCATGACCACGCCATAGGCCACCAGGGTGACCACCAGGGCCATCTTATGGGGCGAGGGGCGAATCTGGGCGGGCACCTCGGGCAGGTCGAACCAGAATTCCAGGCCGGTGACGCGCTTGACCAGCCCCTCGCCCTCGACCATCCCCTCCAGTTCCAGCAGGAATTCGGCCCGCTCCTCGGATTTCTCGAAGGCGTGGCACTGCTCCCAGTTGGAGAAGCGGTAGATGGTGACGTAGGCGTATTCGGTGGCGGCGGCCGGCCGCAGCACGTTGACGCCCTGATAGCCCGGCCAGCGGGAGACCTCGGCGGTGACCCGCGAAATCCAGGCTTCATAATCGGCCTCGCGGCCCGGCACCGCCTTGCGGGCGATGCTGACGGTCACCGGTCCGGTTTGCCCATCCATGCTTGCTCCCTTTTTCCGCGCTCAACCGCCATTCCTATCTGGGAGTTGAAAACCCGTGTGGACAAGGACCACAATGCCGCCATTCCCGGTGGGCGAACAGGATCGGATTTCCTCATGCAGTTTTGGTCGATGGCGGCGGTGGCGGTGATGGCGACGCTCGGCCTTGGCTCCGGCGCCGGCGCGGCGGAGTCCCAGGCCGCCACACCCCCGGCCAAGGGCGTGCCGGGCGCCCCCATCGCCGTCGCCGTGGCCGTGGAGAATTTCTCCCTGGTGGAACGGGCGCCGGTATCCAACGGCTTCGGCATCTTCACCATCGAGGCCACCGGACTGCTGCCGGCCCCGCGCAAGCGCGACAGCTTCACCCCCACCGAGGACGAGCACTTCTACACCCTGCGCCGCACGGTGGAGCGCTTCCTGCTGCGCAAGGAAATACCGCGCGGCTGGACCAACTCCAACGAGGCCACCTTCTCGTTCAAGAACGAGCTGGCCCGCTTTCCCCATGCCGACGGCATCGCCTATGCGGTGGAAGGGGAACTGGCGCTGCACGGTGCCAAGCCCATTCCGGTGGGCGTGACCCTGGTGGCGCCGCCCGACGGCATGGTGTTGCGCTATTCCATCGGCATCATGGCCGCCAATCAGACCCTGCTCATGAAGGAGGGAGTGATCGACGGCCCCAACCGCAAGGTCGGCTGGATGCTGTCGCTGCGTCCCAGCGGTCCCGACGCCGCCATTCCGGTTCGCGCCGTTTTCGCCGTCCGCGCCGAAGGCGGCGACGAGGCGGCCCAGCGGGCGGCGCTCGAAGGCGTCACCGCCACCCTCAACGCCTCCAGCGACGGGCGTTCCGCCGTGGCCGAACGGGTCAACGACGCCTCGGAATGGCTGAAGCCCATGCAGGTGTTCGTACGTCCCGATCAGGTGACCGGCAAGGGCGGCGGCAAGGAAGGCAAGGACGCCAAGGAAGAGAAGAAGGAAAAGAAGGGGGGGCATTGAGCCCCGCCTATATCGCCATGGAAGACCCGGCCCCGCCCAAGCCCCCCACCACCCGCTCCGGACGCCCCACCCGGACCGAACCGCCCGAGGATTGCCCGGTCAAGGACCGTTGCCGCCGGGCGCGTGCCCAGGTCTGCCTGGATTGCGGCGCGGAGCAAAAGCTGCGGCGGCAACGGCGCAAGAGGGTCAATCCACCCCCGCCGCCTTGTCCAGCTGACCCACAATGAAGCCCACGACGATCAGGATGAAGGGCAGGAGGAACAGGCACCACACCACGGCGTGGACCATCCGGTCGCGGACGGAATTATCCGCCTCCAGCGCGCCGTCGGCAGCCGCCATCGGTGCGGCGACGGTCATCGCCGCCAGCCGGGGCCATAGCACCAGCCGATAAAGAACCCCGAGGCAGAGACAGGCCAGGGCGGTCACTCCGACGATACGGGCTCCGATGGCCGCCGCCACGTCGAGGCGCATTCCCATGACCATCAGCCAGACCGGCGCGGTAAGGCCCGCTCCGGCGGGCAGCAGGACGGCACAGATGACCAGGAAGATCCCAAGGGGAGACGACGGCAGGCGCATGGCGGGCTTTCAGCAGGAACCGGGGCGCGCAGCTTACCATCCCAGCCTGACGTTTGCGTGACAACCGGTCCGCCCTATATAGGAGGCATCGTTTTTTCAATGTGAACAGGCCCATGACCGACCGCACGCCCCGCCGCAATCCCTTCCTCTCGGCCCTGCTGGTGCCGCCCGCCGTGCTGCTGATGCTGCTCGAGGAGGTGATCTGGGCCGGGCTGAAGGCGCTGATGGCCCGGCTCGGCCGGCTGCCGGTGGTCGCCCGGCTGGAGGCCCGCATCCAGACCCTGCCGCCCATGGGAGCGGCGGCGCTGTTCCTGGCGCCGGGCGCCGTCCTGCTTCCCTTCAAGCTGGCCGCCCTGTGGGCCATGGCCCAGGGACACTTCTTCTGGGGATTGCTGGTGCTGCTGGCCGCCAAGCTGACCGCCACCGCCCTGTTCGCCCGCATCTACACGCTGTGCAAGCCGACCCTGATGACGGTCGCGTGGTTCGTGCGCCTGCACGACTGGATCAGCGCCGCCAAGGCCTGGGCCCATGCGCGGCTGAACAGCTGGGGATTGTGGCGTCTGGCCCGCCGGTCCATTGGCAGGCTGCGGACCTGGGCGGCGCGAATGGTCGCCGCCCTGTCCTAGAGTGCATCAGCTTCAAGCTGAAGCACTCCAGGGTTCTGGACATACGAAAAAGCTTTTTCACGGCTCAAACGCCGCTCGGGCTTAAGAGTTTTTCGATTTCCCGATTCAGCTTAAGTGCAAAAAACTCTAAACTACTCGATCAGCCCGCGCCGGATGGCATAGGCCGCCAGTTCGGCGGAATTATGCAGGTCGAGCTTCTGCATGATCTTGGTGCGGTGGGTCTCCACCGTCTTGATGGCGATGCCCAGATCGTCGGCGATCTCGCGGTTCTTGTGGCCGCGGGCGATCAGTTGCAGCACCTCGCGCTCGCGGGCGGTCAGCGAGCCGCCGCCCATATCCGAACCTTCCAGGTATTCCTTCACCAGATCCTCGGACAGACCGGGACCCAGATAGGTCTTGCCGGCGCAAACCGCCTTGATGGCCGCCATCAGTTCGGCGTGGCCGAGCTTCTTCAGGGCATAGCCGTCGGCGCCGGCGGCCAGGGCCTCGGCCACCCGCCGCTCGCAATTGGCGACGGTCAGGACCAGAACCCGCACCTGGGGAGCGACCTGCTTGATACGCCGCGTCGCCTCGACACCGTCCAGCTCGGGCATGGACAGGTCCATCAGCACCACGTCGGGCGACAGGGTACGGGCCATCTCCAGCGCGCCCTTGCCGTCCTCGGCCTCGCCGACGATGGTGACATCGTCAACCGCCAGCAGGGCAACCAGGCCCTGACGAACCAGCTGTTGATCCTCGGCTATCAGAATGCGTACCGTCACAGTCGTTCTCCTCCGCCTGCCGGATAATCGCCGAGTTCAGGCCCCACATCAAGGGAATGCGCATTCAAATGCCTATTCCCGCCCCAGAGCCGCCGTAGTGATCGATCGATTTTCCCATGTCTGTGAAATGCATCACATTAAGGATGATTTGTCATGAAAATCGCTGTCGCCGTTGATTCCCGCTACGGCAAGGTCGCCGGTCATGCGGGGCGGGCTCGCCATTGGCTGGTCTATGACCAGAACTCGGGTTCGCCCCCTGCCCCGGTCGAGCTGGAGCCCGCCCAGGTGTTCCACCACTACGAGGGCAACGGCCCTCACCCCCTGGACGGCATGGACGCGGTAATCGCCATTTCGGCGGGGGAAGGCTTCATGAAGCGTATGCAGGCCCGCGGCGTCGACGCCCGTCAGACCGCCGAGACCGTCCCCGACAAGGCGGTCGCCGATTATCTGGCGGAATGCCTCTCGGACCCCAGGCCGCGCCCCATCGGTTCGCTGATCTGCAAGACCCTGGACCTGTTCTCCAGGCACAAATAGGCGTGGCCGGGACGGCCTCAGCCGTCCTTGTCCGCATAGGGATTCTTGCCGCCGCGCACATAGAGGCGGACGGGGACGCCCGGCAGGTCGAAAGCCTCGCGCAGGCCATTGACCAGATAGCGCGTATAGGATTCCGGCAGTTCGTCCGGCTTGGTGGCGAACAGCACGAAGGTCGGCGGCCGGGCCTTGGCCTGAGTCATGTAGCGGATCTTATAGCGCCGCCCGCCGGGCAGGGCCGGCGGCGGATGGCGTTCGATCATATCTTCCAGCCAGCGGTTGAGCTGGGCGGTGGGAATGCGCCGGTTCCAATGGGTCCAGGTGTCGACCACCGCGTCCATCAGCCGCTCGACCCCCTTGCCGGTCAGCGCCGACAGGGTCACCGTCGCCACGCCCTTGGCCTGGGGCAGCGAGGTTTCCAGGCGATCCCTGAGACGCTTCAGCGCCGCCTGGGGATCGTCGATCACGTCCCACTTGTTGATGGCCAGCACCAGGGCGCGGCCCTCCTCCACCACCAGCCGGGCGATGGTCAGGTCCTGCTTGTCCAGGATGGCGGCGGCATCCATCACCAGCACCACCACCTCGGACATGCGGATGGTCTCGATGGTGTTGCCCACCGACAGCTTCTCGATGGCGTCGTAGATCTGGGCCTTCTTGCGCAGGCCGGCGGTGTCCACCAGCTTCATGCGGCGGCCCCGGTGTTCCCACTCCACCGCGATGGCGTCGCGGGTCAGACCGGCCTCGGGACCGGTCAGCAGACGATCCTGGCCCAGAAGCTGGTTGCCGAGCGTCGACTTGCCCACGTTGGGGCGGCCGACGATGGCCATGGTCAGCGGACGGCTGGGGTCGGGCTCGCCATCGTCGCCGGCCGGCTCCTCCTCGGGATTTTCGCCATCCTCGGTCAGCGCCCCGGCCTTGATGGCATGGTCGCGCAGCGCCTCGAACAATTCGTACATGCCCTCGCCGTGCTCGGCCGAGACCGCCACCGGCTCGCCCATGCCCAGGCCGTAGGATTCGTAAAGGCCGGGAGCGCCGGCCTTGCCCTCGCATTTGTTGGCCACCAGGATGACCGGGGTGGGCAGACGGCGCAGGTGATCGGCGAAGTGGCGGTCCAGGGGGGTGACGCCGGCGCGGGCATCGATCAGCAGCAGGGCCACGTCGGCCTCGGACACCGCCATGTCGGTCTGGCGACGCATGCGCGCCTCGACGGAATCGCCACCGTCGTCCTCGAAGCCGGCGGTGTCCACCACCTGGAACTCCATGCCCAGCAGGCTGGCGCGGCCTTCGCGGCGATCGCGGGTCACGCCGGGCAGATCATGGACGATGGCCAGGCGCTTGCCCACCAGACGGTTGAACAGGGTGGACTTGCCCACATTGGGGCGCCCGATGATGGCCACGGTGAACGGCATGAAATGAACTCTAACGGTAGGCGACGAGATCGGCGTCGTCGGTCAGGAAATACAGGGTGTCGTTGGCAACCGCCGGGGCGATGCTGATGCCGGCGGGCGCCTCCTCCCACCCCAGCATGTCGCCGGTATAGGGCGACAGCGATACCAGCTTGCCGTCGGACGACGCCAGGATCAGACGGTCCGAGGCCAGGACCGGTCCGACCCAGACGATACGGCCGTCGCGTTCCTTGGGGTTCACCCAATTCTGCATCTCGGTCACCCAGACGATGCGGCCGGTCTTCGCTTCGAGCGCCAACACTTCGTTGTTGTTGGTCAGAATGAAGAGGTAATCGCCGGCGATCCACGGACTCTGGACGCCGCCGATCTCCTTTTCCCAGATACGCCGGCCGCTGCGCTGGTCCAGGCAGACCAGCATGTCGGCGTTGCTGATGGCGTAGACACGGTTACGATCGATGGCGGGACGGCCGCGAATGTCGAGCAGCGCACCGACATTCTCGGTGCGGCGCACCGTGGACAGCGAATCCTGCCAGATCATCGAGCCATTCTCGACCCGCAGCGCGAACAACTCACCCGAGGAATAGGGAACCACCACCATGTTGCCGTCGACGGCGGGGGAATTGCCGGCCAGCAGACCGGTGGATTCGGTGATGCCGGCATGGGTCCACAGCACCGAACCGTCCTCGGCCGACAGGGCATGAGTCTGGTTGTCGACGGTCACCGCGAACACCCGGCCGCCACGTACGGTGGGCGAGCCGCGCAACGGCCCCGAAACGCTCTGGCGCCAGTCGATCTTGCCGTTGCGGGCATCGAGCGCCACCACCTGGGCGAAGCCGGTGGCGGCGAAAATCTGGCCGTCCTCGTAGGCCAGGCCGCCGCTGGTATAGACCTCGGAGGTATCCTCGGGGGTAAGGTCCCTCTCCCACAGCCGCTTGCCGGTCGTGGCGTCGAAGGCGCTCACCATGGATGAAGCGTCGACGGTGAAGACCTTGCCCTCGGCGATGATGGGCTGCCCCAGCAGACGGCGGCGCTTGCCGGCGCCGGTTCCGGCGCTGCTCGTCCAGACGCGCTGCAGGGCGTCGCCCACCTCCATGTGGTGCATGGCGTGGTTGGAATAGCCGCCGGCCTGGGGCCAATCCTCGTTACTTTCGGGTGGCGGCAGGATGATCTTGGCCAGGGCCCCGCCGATGTCGGGCTCGACCGCCTTTTCACGCGACAGCACCGAGATGCGCTTGCCCGGCAGGGGCGGCGCCTTGTTCTCTCCCAGCCACGAATCGCAGCCGCCCAGTGCGAGCACGGCGATCAAGACACCGGCGATCCTGCGCGTCATGACGGTCATTCCCATGAATCAGCTCCTGGCGCGTTGCCCGGTGGCGGCAAGCATTTCCGCGGCGCGGGTGCGAAGTCCCTGGGGTGCGGCGGCATCCTCGGCGATCTTGGCGAACAGTTCGGCGGCGCGCGGCGCATCGCCGCGTTTCAAGGCGACCAGAGCCAGAATCTCGCGGGCGGAATGGCGCCACGAGCTGGCTTCCGCCGCCAACGGCTCCACCGACTTCTCGATGGCGGCGGCATCGCCGCTGTCCAGGACAAGATAGGCGGCCCGGATGGCCGACATGTCGCGATAGACCTTGTCCACCGAACCATCGGCGGCCACCTTGCCGTACAGGGCGGCGGCGCCGGCGAAGTCGCCCGCCTGCTGCAGCATGTCGGCGCGGCGCAGTTCGGCCAGCAGGCGATAGCCCTTGGGCCCTTCGGCCACGAGCTTGCCCAGCACCTCGGCGGCCTCGTCCTTCTTGCCCTGCTCGACCAGCACCGCCGTCTCGGAATAGCGGGACGAGGCGGCCTGACGCTGCTTGGCCTCCCAGCCCTGCCAGCCCTGCCAGCCGGCTACGGCCAGCACCAGCACCACGGCGGCACCGGTCAACAGACCGCCGTGCTTTTTCCACAGCTTGTTAAGCTCCTCCTGCCGCAAATCCTCGTCCACCTCCTTGATCAGAAGGTCGGCGGCGGCATCGTCGTGCTTGTCGGTCAAGGAACTCTACTCCATGCGGGCGGTCACGCTCCCGGCCTTGTGTCCTGGAGCCGCGCCGTAACATAGTCCGCCCCGGCCCCCTTGGCAAACACTGCCGTGGTCCGGAGCCCCTATGGCTCGCGCCACTTGATCGAGCAACCCATGCTGGGAACCTGATTGTCCGGCCCCCGGCCGGTCGCCGCCACCAGACGCATGGCCTCCAGCAATTCCCGCCGGACCTCGGGACCGGCCGGCAGACGCCCGGATTCGTCCAGGCGGCCGCGATAGCGCAGACGGCCACCGCGGTCCAATCCGAAGAAATCCGGGGTGCAGACCGCGCCCCAGGCCCGCGCCACCGCCTGGCTTTCATCGAACAGGTAAGGAAAATCCATGCCGTGGACGCGGGCGAACGCCTTCATATTATCGAAGGAATCCTCGGGATATTGCTCGGGATCATTGGCGTTGATCGCCACCACGCCGATATCGTCGGCCCGCAGCAGCGCCGCATCGCGGACCAGGCGGTCGATGATGGCCACGACGTAAGGACAATGATTGCAGATGAAGGCGACCAGCGTACCCCGGTCGCCGCGAAGGTCGGCAAGGCTCCAGGCCCGCCCGTCGATGCCCGGCAAGACAAAGCCCGGCGCCGTCCAATTCTCGGCGCGGGCGGGAGTGGTCACGGCCATGTCTTCAGGTCCCCTACCTCGGCAGAATCTGCCCATTGATTCCGTTCTGGCGCGGTCCCACAATATAGCTCAATAGGTTAGCAGGGTCATAGAAATGATCGGGCGCGTCACAGCATTGGTGGGAATTGTCGCGGTCGCGGGCTGCGCCTGGGTCGAGTCGGGAGGCACGCTCAACCCTAATCTTCGCCCGCGCCCCACGTTCTACACCTTCATGCAGTTGGAAGCGCTGAGCCTGATCAACACCCACAAGACGGTGGGCGACCATATCATCGGCTGGATCACCGACAAGGATTGTTCGAGCCCGCGGGCGGAGCGCGGCGATGCCTATTGCATGGAGGTGCCGGGCCGGCCGACCCCACCGCCCCAGGTCTACTGCTACAGCACCCTGGCCCGGCCCACCTGCTATTCACAGCCTTATAACGAGGGCAACGACCGTCTTATCGGCTTCGTCCCCGCCTCCACTCCCATCCGCTAGGCGCAAGTCCCATCTAATACTCGACAGATACCATCCCCTGCGCGACAGTAAAGCAAAGGGCAAGACCGGTGGGGTGGCCGATGGCAACATTGATCCGGATGTCGGAATACCGGGAGGGATCGGGGTTCGTTCATTTCGAGCGGGGTGAGATAACGCAATTGCTGACGCTCTATGCGACGCGGGTGGCCCGGGGCGAGTGGCGCGACTACGCCATCGACGTTCTTCCGGAGGGCGCGGTGTTCTCCATCTTCCGTCATGCCCTCGAACGCCCCCTCTACACGGTCACCAAATCGGCGTCCGGCCCGAAAGGCGCCACCTGGAGCATCGCCCGATCCGGCCGGACCGTATCGCGCTTTCCCTCCCTGGCCGGTGCGCTGGCTGCCCTGGAAGGGGCTCCCCACCCCGTTGCCACCTAGGAGCGGAGAGACCATGCGCCGCGTCATCGCCGCCCTGATGGTGACCGTTCTGCTCGGCTGCGCCGTGCCGCCGCCGCCGCCGCCCGAAATGAGCATCGAGGAACGCGAGGAGTTCCGTCAGGACATGCTGGCGGACATCGATAAGGTGGAGATCTTTCTGCAAAAGACCCGGCGGGGCATCAACCTGACGGAAATCACCCTGGGCTGGTTCGTCATGATCCTGCTCAACGAACTCAGCGCCCATGATGCCGGGCTATACGCCCATATCCATCACGATGACGCCAACGCCGAGCTTTACCTGCGCAACGACTTCCAGCCCGGCCCGGCCCGCGAGATCGCCGCGCTCGAGACCCTGGCCCGTCAGGGCGAAGCCGATATCCGTCTGGCGGCCCGGGATGCGCTGGTCTGCCTGACCACCATTCCCGATCCGAAAACGTCGGAGGGGCAGCAGAAGGAGGCCAGGACGGAACTGATCGCCGCCCTCCTGAGTCTCAAGCGCCACCTGAACCAGATCGCGGCGGCCCACCGCCTGCCCAGCGCCGAGCTTCCCGGCTCCGGCAACTGATATCGCCCGCCTCCGGGCGCCCCCGAACATTCCTGACGCAATGACGCCGATGGCGCCGATGACGTCGCCGGCGAGGGGCCGACCGCATCATCCCGTCCAGCGGCCGGTTTGATCGAAATGCCCCGAAAACGAAGGAGAGGGAGCGTTTGGGGGCCGCTCCCTCTCCAAGCCCCCTCGCGGCCTTGGGGTTCGGGGATGGCCGCGAAGGAACATTTGAAATTTTTCGGCGGCTGCGAGGAGGGGGCGTTGGGGGCGCCCCCTCCTCTCCGATCGTGCCCGCGGCCTTGGGGTTCGGGGATGGCCGCAAGCTGACCGTGCCACCAAGGAGACGTCGCCCGAGGGCGTCCGCCACCTCGTCTCCAACCGCCTCAGGCGGCCCTGTTGTTCTCCCCCTGCCGGAGCAAGGCGGCACCCAGTCGCAGACTGAAGCCGAACGAACTGCCCGCCCCGTTTTCCGAATCGGCCCAGACCGAGCCGCCGAGACGTTCCACCAGCCGGCGAACCACCGCCAGGCCAGTGCCGATCCCCGGGGCCGCGCGGTCGCCGCCGCCATGGGGGCGATAGAAGATTTCGAACATGCGGACCATCCGGGCTGGATCAATGCCCTGTCCGTTGTCACACACCTTGATGCGGGCCATGTCGCCCTCGCGCACCACGGAAACGTGGATCACCGGCCGGCGGTCGGGCGACCGGTAGCGCACGGCGTTATCGAGCAACTGGACGAAAATCTCGATCAGCGAAGCCTGATCGGCCTCCACCTCGGGCAGCGGGTCGACCACCAGGGTCGCCCCGGCCTCGGCCAGGACTTCCGCCAGACGCTGGCGGGCGATGGTCATGGCGACCCAGGCCGAACTCACCTCGCCGGTACGCGGAATGGAATCCACCGCCACGAACTCCCGAAGGCCACCGACCAGGGCCCGCATGCGCCGGGCGCCGTCGATCACATGGCCCACATAATCCCGCACCTCGGCGTCGCAGCCGGCCTTGTCGTGGCTGGCCAGCAACTGGGAGTAGGCCACCATGCGGCGCAGCGGTTCCTGCAGATCGTGGGCGGCAACGTCGGCGATGCGCTCCAGGTCGGCCACGTAGCGGCGCAGCCGGTTGCGCTGCTCGATCAGTTCCGCCTCCCTGAGGCGCAGACGCTCGGCGGTCCGCCTTTGCCAGTAGACCGCCTGAATCAGCAGAAGGGTCAGCCCGCCCACCCCCAGGACCACGATGGCCGCCAGGAGCATGTTGCCGATCCGCCCGTTCTGCATGGGATGGGATGCGCCGGTGGGGATGAATTGCCGGTCAAGGCCGGAATCCATGCCCAGCCCAAGCCAGAACAGCGCAACCAAAAGGATGCCGACCACGGCGGAAAGCCGGCCGAAGCCGCCGCCATCGTCGAAACGCCCAATGATCGGAATGTGCCGAGGCACCATGCTGTCTCCACCCCGCCCCGTCAGCGATGGCCGGCGGGGAAACCCAGTGGAGCTTTTATAGATGCAAGTTCACAACAGAATTACGGCAGTGATTGAATTACGCGGCAATACCCTGTAAACGATTGGTGAATACCGAACAGACCGTCGGCCGGAGAATGCAGTGTCGGCAAAAGCACACGTCTTGATCGTCGAGGACGAACCCGTCACCCGTGCGAAGCTCGCCGCCTATCTTACCGGCGAGGGCTTCCAGGTGAGCGAGGCGGCGGATGCCAAGGACATGAAGGCCATCGTGTCGCGCACCGTGCCGGACGTGGTGCTGCTCGACATCAACCTTCCCGATGAAAGCGGCCTGATCCTGGCGCGCGAGCTGCGCGCCAAGTCCTCGGTGGGCATCATCCTGGTCACCGCCCGCCAGGACGAGACCGACCGGATCGTCGGGCTCGAGATCGGCGCCGACGACTACATCACCAAGCCGTTCAACCCTCGGGAACTGGCGGTGCGGGTGCGCAACCTGCAGCGCCGCGTCGCCCCGACCATGGCCGCCGAGCGCTCGGCCACCGGCATCCATAACTTCGCCGGCTGGCGCCTGGATTGCGACGCCCGCCAACTGACCTCGCCGACCGGTGAACTGGTACGGCTGACCCGCGGCGAATTCGACGTGCTGGCCGCCCTGGCCCGCAATGCCGGCCGGGCGCTCACCCGCGATCAGTTGCTCGACTTGACCCAGCATGACGGCGAGGCGGTCATCGACCGCACCATCGACGTGCTGGTCGGCCGCCTGCGCCGCAAGATCGAGGCGGATTCGCGCCACCCCTCCATCATCCTGACGGTGCACGGCGTCGGCTATCGGCTGGTGGCGAACTAGCCTCCCCTATCCGTGGCGCTCCACATCGCCCTGGACCTCGTCGCCCCTGAGGCCGTGCGCCCACATCAGACCGAGCACCGCCCCCTTGACCCGGGGCAGCAGGCGCCAGATCAGCAAGCCCAGACCGCTCACCGCCACCACCATCTGCACCTCCAGGGGCGGATGCCAGGCCTGCTCGGCCATCAGGGTCAGTGGCACCACCACGTGAGCGGCGATCAGCATGGTGAAATAGGCGGGGCCGTCATCGGCCTTGATGTGGCCTAGGCGTTCGCCGCAATAGGGACAGGCGGCGCGAATGCGCAGATAGCCCTCCATGCTGGCTCCGACGCCGCAGCGGGGGCATAGCTGCCGCACCCCGCGCCACAGGGATTGAAAGATAGGACGGTGATGGCCGTCTTCATCGTCCGCCGGCAGATTGGCGGGCGGAGGGGCTGGCTTGCAGACGGGAACGCGCAGGCGATGGGGCATTCGACGGCTCTTTGCGAATAAGACGCACTCTGTAGAGAGTGGGCCTCAGCGCCCTCGTTTGCCAGAGGAAAGACTCGCCTCTCGGGGTTTGGCCTTCCGGGGCTTGCGGTTCCGCAGCGCCGCGTCGAAGGCGGCGCGGCCCCAGGCGCACATCTCCGCCCCATCTTCCATGATGTCGGCGGGAACCTCCCAATAGGGCATGACCATGGGCTTGTCCTCCCACGGCTTGAACGGCGCCGAGCCGGCCGCCTCGAACATGGGGCGGTTGGTGCCGTCGGCCTTCATGAACAGGCTGTCCCAGGCGATCAGCGCGAACATCAGCCCGTCGAGATAGAGGCCGAAGCCCCCGAACATGGCCCTGGCCGTCACCGGCCCGAGCGGCGAAAGCATGTCGCAGACGTGGTCGGCGAATTGGCGGGACATCCTGCCCTCCGTCATGGCCGGGACGAGCCCGGCCATGACGATCCGAATGTTGGCGATTTGGGGGTTAGTGGGCGAACTCGGCGAAGAAGTCGTTGCCCTTGTCGTCGACGACGATGAAGGCGGGGAAGTCGACCACTTCGATGCGCCAGATGGCTTCCATGCCCAGTTCGGGGTACTCGATGACCTCGACCTTCTTGATGCAGTCCTGGGCCAGACGGGCGGCGGCGCCGCCGATGGAGCCCAGGTAGAAGCCGCCGTGCTTCTTGCAGGCATCGGTGACGGCCTTGGAACGGTTGCCCTTGGCGATCATCAGCATGGAGCCGCCAGCCGCCTGGAACTGATCCACATAGGAATCCATGCGCCCCGCCGTGGTCGGACCAAACGAACCCGAAGCGAAATTGGACGGCGTCTTGGCTGGGCCGGCATAGTAAACGCCCATCTGCTTGAAATAATCGGGAAGGCCTTCGCCACGGTCCAGACGCTCCTTGAGCTTGGCGTGGGCGATGTCGCGCGCCACGATCATGGGGCCGGAGAGCGACACGCGGGTCTTCACCGGGTATTGGGACAGGGTCTTGCGGATTTCGTCCATGGGGCGGCCGAGGTCGATCTTGACCACCTCGCCCGCCAGCTTGGAGGCGTCCACGTCGGGCAGATACTTGGCGGGATCGGCCTCCATGGCCTCGACATACACGCCGTCCTTGGTGATCTTGCCGAGGATCTGGCGGTCGGCGGAACACGACACGCCGATGGCCACCGGGCACGAGGCGCCGTGGCGCGGCAGGCGGATGACCCGCACGTCGTGGCAGAAATACTTGCCGCCGAACTGAGCGCCGATGCCCATGTCCTGGGTCATCTTGAGGACGATCTGCTCGAGCTCCACGTCGCGGAAGGCCTGGCCGTACTTGTTGCCCGAGGTCGGCAGGGAGTCCAGGTACTTGGCCGAGGCCAGCTTGACCGTCTTCAGGCACATCTCGGCGGACAGGCCGCCGATGACGATGGCCAGGTGGTAGGGCGGGCAGGCCGAGGTGCCCAGCGTGCGGATCTGGGCGTCCAGGAAGGAAAGCAGCGACTTGGGGTTCAGCAGCGCCTTGGTCTGCTGATAGAGGAAGGTCTTGTTGGCCGAGCCGCCGCCCTTGGCCATGAACATGAACTTGTAGGCGTCGCCCTCGGTGGCGAACAGGTCGATCTGGGCCGGCAGGTTGGTACCGGTATTGACCTCTTCGTACATATCGAGGGGAGCACTCTGGGAATAGCGCAGGTTCAGTTCGGTATAGGCTTCCTGCACGCCCCGGGAGATGGCGGCCTCGTCATTGCCGCCGGTCCACACCTTCTGGCCCTTCTTGCCCATGACGATGGCGGTGCCGGTGTCCTGGCACATGGGCAGCACACCGCCCGAGGCGATGCAGGCGTTCTTCAGGAGGTCGTAGGCGACGAAACGGTCGTTGGGCGAGGACCCGGCATCGTCGAGGATATTGCGCAACTGCTGCAGATGGGCGGGGCGCAGCAGATGCGAGGTGTCCTTGATGGCTTCCTTGGTCAGCCGGGTGATCGCCTCGGGAGCCACCGTCACCACGGTCTGGCCGTTGAAGCTGGCGGTCCCCACCCCGTCGCTGGTGATCTTGCGGTAGGGGGTGTCGTCGTGGGACAGCGGGAACAGCTCGTGGTAGGCGAAATCGGACATGCTCGGCGACCTCGGTCTGAGAAGAAACGGGTAGCGCCACCCCACCCGTCGGGGGTGGACGGCCGCCCCAGGTCAAACACCTTTTTCAGGTCGAGGTCAAGGAGATTGGGGCTCAACCGGCCGGCCGAAAGCCCAGGCCGGCGCCCAGACGGTTCCAGGCGTTGATCACCGCCACCGAGGCGGCGAGGAAAGCGATTTCCTCACCCGCGAAATGCCGCTTCACCTCGTCCAGGGTGGCCTGCAGGGTGTGGTGATCGGCCAGGGAGGTCAGGGCTTCGGCCCAATCCAGGGCGGCGCGCTCGCGCTCCGAATACAGCGGGGCATCCCGCCAGGCGGCCAGCAGGTCCAGCTTGGCCGCCGGCACATCGTGACGCCGGGCCAGATCCAGATGGAATTTCAGGCAGAAGGCGCAGCCGTTGATCTGGGAGACTCGGACCTTGACCAGTTCGGTCAGCCCCTTGTCCAGGCCGGAGGCATCCACCGCCTTGCCGACACCGCGAAAAGCCTCCACCACCCCGGGGGCGATGTCGGCAAAGGCGGCAAAGCTGGCGGGCGGCTGCGACGGAGTCATGCGCGATCCTCGGAAGTCAGGCGATGGGCCGGCCGGGCCTATTTCTTGCGGAACTTGTCCAGCGCCACCACGTTGCCGTCGCCACCCTCGCCCGCCGGCGGGGTTTCCTGCTTGTCACCCGCGTCGGCGGCGGTGGAAGAGGGCGGCTGGGGATCGAACTCGTCGATCTCCATATCGTCCTCGTCGTCTTCATCGTCATCGCCGGGAATGGCCTGGAACTGCAGACCGAACTTGGCGGAAGGATCGGCGAAGCCGGTCACCGCCGAGAAGGGGATGACCATCCGCTCGGGCTTGCCCGAGAACGACAGGGTCACCGAAAAGCCGTCCTCGTCCACGTCCAGGTCCCAGAACTGGTGCTGCAGCACGATGGTCATCTCGTCGGGATGACGCGCCTTCAGGTGGTCGGACATCTCCACGTCGGGATGGTGGGGACGGAAGGTGACATAGAAGTGATGTTCGCCCGGCAGGCCGTGTTCGGCGGCAAAGACCAGAGAGTCCCGAACCACGCCGCGCAGGGCCTCTTCCACCATCTTGTCGTAACGCAGTTCTTCCACCGGCCCGAAATCCCATGTCTTGGCTGAACGCCGTATTGAAAGTGGGGGGAGTTCTGTTGCCCGGTTCCCCCCGGACCGCGCTTACGGACTAAGCCGCAGCGGCAAGTTCAACGTTGTCGTTGGCACTTGTTAGGATTGACCCGATAACGGTGGTATCATGCCGAACGCAAACCAGACCTTTACTGCGCACGTCGATCCTGTTTCGCCCCCAGGGTTCCGGCCCGCGTTTGGGCTGGGAAATTTGGTGGAGGCGCCGGGTACCGCCCCCGGGTCCGTAACGTCTATTCCGTGTGGCGTTTAGCGTCATAGCCGGTTGCCCGGCGTCCCCACTATAAAGCGGGCGAGAGCGAAGCGCCAGCCCTGTCGGGAATCGTTTCGGAAACGGCCACCACCCGGTTGCGTCCCTCGGCCTTGGCGCGGTAGAGCCGCCCGTCGGCCTCGGACATGGCTTGCTCCAAACTCCGGCCGCCGCCCAGGTCGGCGATCCCCATGCTGACCGTGATCCTGGCCGGCCCCGCGCCGGTGTCCACCGCCGCCTCGGCCAGGGCGGTGCGCAGGCGTTCGGCCACCGGCAGGGCCGCCGCCAGCGAGGTTCCCGGCAGCACCATGGCGAATTCCTCTCCGCCCAACCGGCCGCAGACATCGACATCGCGCAGATGCTCGCGCAGCACCCGGCCGACCCGGCGCAGAACCTCGTCCCCCGTCGCGTGGCCGAACTGGTCGTTGATCCGCTTGAAGAGATCCACGTCCATCATCACCACGGCGACGGGCTGGCCCGAGCGCAGGCTCAGCCGCCGCCGGTCCTCGGCGAGGTCGAGGAAATGGGCGCGGTTGGCGATACCGGTCAGCTGGTCGGTGGTCGCCATGCGCAGCAGCGAGCGGTCGGCGTCCTCCTTGACCAGCAGCAGGAAGCAGAAGCCATCGCACAGCGAGAAGACATAGCCGAGCAGGAACATGGCCTGGTTGGCCAGGGCGGCGCTCTGCGGATCCCAGCCGTGGCTGGACCAGGCCAGCCCGGCGCGGACCAGGGCGGTCAGGGCGATCAGCCCGTTGCTGGCCACCAGCATGATCTGGACGGGCGAGCGGCGGCGGTTCGACGCCGACAGCGCCACGGCGCTCAGGCCGTAAAGGGCGAACAGGCAGGACGAGAACAGTACCGCCATGGCGCCGGCCGTCGCCTGGGCGGCTATTCCGGCCAGATAGGCCGCCGCCAGCCCGGCGAAGACCAGGGCGGCGCCCCGCAGCCGGTGACCGAGCCCGGCATAGGACAGGAAAGCCAGCAGTTCGAGAAAATGCCCGGCCAGATAGAGCAGATTGCCGGCGAAGGTCCAGGGATGGACGAAGGCCGATTTGGCGATGATCAGGGCGATGGCCAGCCCCTTGAGCAATTGCGCCGAGGCCCAGGCGCGCAACGCCCCACGGCTTTCGCCCGGACCAGCGTAAAGCATCATCAGCAACCCGAACACCAGATCGCTGATGGCCAACGTCATCCACAGGGTCTTGGTGTCGAAGCCCACTCCGCCGCCCCTACAGGCTATATCTTAAGTTGGTTATTACAGGCTAAATCGGAATTTGTCTAATGTCTTGCCCCAAGGCGTGACGGGACGTGGCGAAAGGAGGCGGGCGACGTTGCATCCCCGTCAAAGGGGCTGGTACAGTGCGCCCGCCCCAACCAGGAGGTTCGCCCCTTGCATCAGTACCTTGACCTGCTGCGGCGCATCCGCGCCGAAGGCGCGACCAAGACCGACCGCACCGGCACCGGCACCACCAGCGTGTTCGGCCACCAGATGCGCTTCGACCTCGCGGCGGGCTTTCCCCTGGTGACCACCAAGAAGCTCCACACCCGCTCCATCTTCGTCGAGCTGCTGTGGTTCCTGAGGGGCGACACCAACATCGCCTGGCTCAAGGACAACAAGGTCTCCATCTGGGACGAGTGGGCGGATGCCGACGGCGACCTGGGGCCGGTCTACGGCAAGCAGTGGCGCTCGTGGGCGTGCCCCGACGGCAGCACCGTCGACCAGATCACCCAGGTGGTGGAGATGATCAGGAAGACCCCGGATTCCCGGCGCCTGATCGTGTCGGCCTGGAACCCGGCCGACATCGAGCACATGGCGCTGCCGCCCTGCCACTGCCTGTTCCAGTTCTATGTGGCCGGGGGAAAGCTGTCGTGCCAGCTCTACCAGCGCTCGGCCGACGTGTTCCTGGGGGTGCCGTTCAACATCGCCTCCTACGCCCTGCTGACCCACATGATCGCCCAGGTGACCGGGCTGGAGGTGGGCGACTTCGTCCACACCTTCGGCGACGCCCACCTTTATTCCAATCACATGGAACAGGCCGAACTGCAGTTGTCGCGCGAGCCGTTGCCGCTGCCGCGCCTCGAGCTGAACCCCGACGTGAAGGACCTGTTCGCCTTCACCATGGACGACATCAAGGTGGTGGACTACCGGTCCCACCCCCACATCGCCGCGCCGGTGGCCGTATGAGCCCCAGCCTCGCCCTCATCGTCGCCATCGCCGCCAATGGGGTGATCGGCAAGGACAACGCCCTGCCCTGGCACATCCCCGAGGACCTCAAGTGGTTCAAGGAGAACACCCTGGGCAAGCCGGTGATCATGGGCCGCAGGACCTGGGACTCCATCGGCCGTCCGCTGCCCAGGCGCCCCAACATCGTGGTGACCCGGCAGGCCGGCTGGCGGGCCGAGGGCGCCCACGCCGCCCATTCCCTGGACGAGGCCCTGGCCCTGGCGGCCAGCCTCGCCCCCGAGGCGGCGGAACTGATGGTGATCGGCGGCAACGCCCTGTTCGCCGAATCCCTGCCGCGGGCAAGCCGCCTGTATCTCACCGAGATCGGCCGCGCCTATGACGGCGACACGGTTTTCCCCGCCTTCGAGCGCGCCGGCTGGCGGGAAACCACGCGGCGCCACAATGACGGCGACCCGGCTTTCGACTTCGTGATTCTCGAACGGACCTGACAGCAGGCTGACCGTCATCATCTTGTCAAGGTTTCCTCGCTCGACAAGGGCAGGCGGGGCAGGCTATGAGGGGCGCACTCAACCCGAACCGGAATGGCCGGAATGCGTTGGAGCCTTCCCACTGTAGCGGTAGCGCCCGATCTCAAGCCCAATTTCTGGGATCTGGCCATCATACCGATGATCTTCGCGCTGCTGGCCCTGCTGGCCTATGGCGGCGCGCAGATGACCACGCCCTATGACGTGGGTGAGAAGCTGGCCCTATCGCTGGACCCGGCCGGCCTGCCCTATTATCTGCTGCGCAGCGCGTTGCGCATGGCCGCCGCCCTGCTGGCCTCGCTGATCTTCACCCTGGTCTACGCCACCCTGGCGGCCAAGGTTCCGGCCTTGGAAAAGGTGCTGATCCCCATCCTCGACATCTTGCAGTCGATTCCCATCCTGGGCTTCCTGTCCATCACGGTGACCGGCTTCATCGCGCTGTTCCCCGGCAACCTGCTGGGCGTGGAATGCGCCGCCATCTTCGCCATCTTCACCTCGCAGGCCTGGAACATGACGTTCAGCCTGTACTCGTCGTTGAAGACGGTACCCAACGACCTGATCGAAGCCTCCGAGATGTTCCACCTGTCGCCGTGGCAGCGCTTCTGGCGGCTGGAACTGCCCTGGGCCATGCCCGGCCTGGTGTGGAACATGATGATGAGCGTGTCGGGCGGCTGGTTCTTCGTGGTGGCCTCCGAGGCCATCTCGGTATCGGGCCAGAGCATCGCCCTGCCCGGCGTCGGCTCCTACATCGCGCTGGCCATCGCCGAGGAGAATCTGGCGGCCATCGGCTGGGCCATGCTGGCGGTGCTGGCCGGCATCGTGATCTATGACCAGTTGATGTTCCGGCCGCTGGTGGCCTGGGCCGACAAGTTCAAGGTGGATTCCCTGCCCGGCGAACAGCAGCCCGAATCCTGGCTGCTGACCCTGATGCAGCGCGGACGCCTGTTCCGCTATCTCGCCCGGCTGCCGTCGGCCATGTGGGACCGCTTCACCTTCCTGCTGCGCCGCAAGGACCAGACCGCGCTGTTCCATCACGCCCCCATCCGCATGGTGGCCCTGCCCCGCTGGGCCGAACGGGTCTGGGACGGCGTGCTGATCCTGGGCGCCATCGGCGCCCTGGTCGAGGTGGCGCTGTTCATTCATGGCTCCATCGGTCTGCAGGAAGTGGGGCAGGTCCTGTTCTACGGCCTGACCACCGCCGTGCGGGTGGTGGTGCTGATCTCGCTGGCCTCGCTGTTCTGGGTGCCGGTGGGCGTCTGGATCGGCCAGCGGCCGCTGGTCGCCCAGAACGTCCAATGGGTGGCCCAGTTCCTGGCCGCCTTCCCCGCCAACCTGATGTTCCCGGTGGCGGTGGTGCTGATCGTCCATTTCGACGCCAATGTGGACGTGTGGACCAGTCCGCTGATGATCCTGGGCACCCAGTGGTACATCCTGTTCAACGTCATCGCCGGGGCCTCGGCCATTCCCCAGGACATGAAGGACGCGGCGGGCAATCTGGGCCTGTCGGGCTGGCTGCGCTGGAAGAAGTTCATCCTGCCGGCCATCTTCCCGTCCTACGTCACCGGGGCGGTGACCGCCTCGGGCGGGTCGTGGAACGCCTCCATCGTCTCCGAACTGGTCAGTTGGGGCGACACCAAGCTGGAAGCCGTCGGGTTGGGCTCTTACATCGCGCGGGCCACCGCCGACGGCGATTTTCCGCGCATCGCGCTGGGCATCGCGGTGATGTGCCTGTTCGTGATGGGCTTCAACCGCTTCTTGTGGCGGCGCCTTTACATGCTGGCAGCCGACCGGCTGCGTCTGGATTGAAGGACCGGGTCATGGCCGACATCACCACTTCCACCGCCCTGCTCGACCTGCGTGGCGTGCGCAAGACCTTCCTGACCCCCGACCGGCGCGAACGCACCGTGCTGGAAGGCGTCGACTTCAAGCTGGAGGAGGGCGAGATCGTCGCCCTGCTGGGCAAGTCGGGCTCGGGCAAGTCCACGCTTTTGCGCATCATGGCCGGGCTGATCAAGGCCAATGGCGGCGAGGTGAAGTATCGCGGCCACCTGATGACCGGACCGGCCAAGGGCATCTCCATGGTGTTCCAGTCCTTCGCCCTGTTCCCCTGGCTGACGGTGGAGGAGAACGTCGAACTGGGCCTGGAGGCGGCCGGCGTGCCCAAGGCCGAGCGCGAGGACCGCGCCAACGAGGCCATCGACCTGATCGGCCTGGGCGGCTATGAAAGCGCCTACCCCAAGGAATTGTCGGGCGGCATGCGCCAGCGCGTCGGCTTTGCCCGCGCCCTGGTGATGCGCCCCGACGTGCTGCTGCTGGACGAGCCGTTCTCGGCGCTCGACGTGCTGACCTCCGAGACCCTGCGCGAAGACCTGCTGGAACTGTGGGACGAGCGCAAGATCCCCACCAAGGGCATCTTGCTGGTCTCCCACAACATCGAGGAAGCGGTGTCCATGGCCGACCGCGTCCTGGTGTTCTCCTCCGATCCGGGACGGGTGCGGGCCGAAATCCGCGTCAACCTGCCCCGGCCCCGCGACACCGAATCCCCGGCCTTCCGCCAGATCGTCGACGAGGTCTATACCCTGATGACCGCCAACGTCAGGGGCGGCGGCCTGGGGGCGGCGGAACAGCTGACCCTGGGCTACCGCCTGCCCGACACCACGCCGGGCAAGATGGCCGGTCTGCTGGAGACCGTCGCCGAGGCCCCCTTCAACGGCCGCGCCGACCTGCCGCAACTGGCCGAGGAAACCGAGCTGGAAGACGACCAGCTGTTCCACCTGTTCGAGGGCCTGCGCGTCCTGGGACTGGCCCGCATCGCGGCGGGCGACATCTTCGTCACCCCGGCCGGCCAGTCCTTCGTCGAGGCCGACGACGCCCTGCGCAAGGATCTGTTCGCCGAGGCACTGGTCAAGCACATCCCGCTCGCCGCCCATATCCGCCGGGTGCTGGACGAGCGCAAGGACCACCGCGCCCCGGAAGACCGCTTCCTGCAGGAGTTGCAGGATTACCTTACCGACGACGAGGCCGAGCGCGTCCTGGAGACGACCATCACCTGGGGCCGTTACGCCGAGATCTTCGACTACGACTACAATGCCGGCGTGCTGATGCTGCCCGAGGAGGTGGTCGAGGAGATGGAGGCCGAGGAAGGGGCCCGCGAGGATACAGACCTTCGGGAATAGTTGCCCAACGCCCGCGAACGTGATGGACTGTCCCCGGGGATGTTCGGGGGGACCACGCTGCGGTGCTGAGACGGATTCTGGCACGGGGATCGAGGCTGGCGGCCGCCGCCATGGCGGCGGCGCTGCTGATCGTGTCCGGCCAAGCCCGAGCCGAAACCTGGATCGCCTCGCACCAGTTTCCGCCCGGCGACCTGCGCGACGACGCCATGCGCTCCATCGCGCGGGATATGGAGCCCCAGGGCCTGACCATCCGTCTTTATGCCGCATCCTCCCTGCTGCGCCCCGGCGACCAGTGGGGGGCCCTGATCGGCGGCAATATCGACATGGTGTTCATGCCGTCCGACTACCTGCTGGACCGCTTTCCCCAACTGGCCGTTCTGTCCCTGCCGACCATGGTCCGCACCCGCGCCCAGGCCGAGCGCATCGCCGCATCGCCCGCCATGCGCGAGCTGAAACGTCAGATCGAGGCGGCGGGCGTGGTCATCCTGGCCGATTCCTGGATTCCCGGCGCCTTTGCCAGCCGTCATCGCTGCGTGCAGACCCCAGCCGACGCCAAGGGGCTGCGGGCCCGGACCATCGGCCGCTTCATGAGCGAATTCTGGGCCGGAGCCGGGGCGGTGCCGGTGCCGGTGACCACCTCGGATTCCCTGGGCACCCTGGTCAGCAACGACCTGATCGACATCGCCAATACCTCGGCGGCCACCCTGCTGTCACTGCGCATGGAGCGCAAGTTCGCCTGTCTGGTGGTTCCGGGCGATGCCGGCGCCCTGTGGTATCTCTACGAGCCGATCATGGTGTCCAAGCGCCGTTACGACGCCCTGGACGAATCCCGGCGGCTGGCCTTGCACGCCGCCGCCGCCGGGGCCGAGGCCGCCCTGTCCACCTCCCTCTCGCTGCTCGAGCGCCGCCTGGCCGGCAATTTCATCGCCGCCGGGGTGGAGGTGGTCAGGCTGGACGCCGGCACCCTCGACGCCTGGCACAAGCTGGCGCGGCGCACCGCCTGGAAGTCGTTCCGCGACCACGTCCCGGGCGGCGGCGACATCATCGACAAGATATACGCGGTGGAGTGATTCCTTGAAGGAAACCAGCAAGTCCGTGGCCCGCCGGACGCGCCAGCCCGAATTCATCAGCCGCTATTTCGTCGGCCAGGGACTGGACATCGGCGGCGGCAACGACCCCCTCGCCCTTTATGGCGAGCAGTTTCCGGCCATTGCCGGCTGCAAGGTCTGGGACGTGGTCGACGGCGACCTTCAGCACCTGACCGGTCTGGCCGATTCCACCTTCGACTTCGTGCACGCCGCCTTCGTCCTGCAGAAGATGGCCGATCCCAGGGAGGCGCTGCGCCACTGGCTGCGGGTGCTGAAGCCCGGCGGCCATCTGGTGGTTCTGGTTCCCGACGAGGATATGTACGAGCAGGGCTTCTGGCCGTCGCGGCACAATCCCGAGCATCGCTGGACCTTCACCCTGTTCAAGCCGAAATCGTGGAGCCCGGCCTCGGTCAACCTGCTGGAAGCCCTACCGTCCCTGGGAATCCAGGCCGACCTCCGCCGCATCGAGGCTCTGGATTCCAGCTACCGCCACCGGCTGCCCCGCTTCGACCAGACCCTGACGCCGGTGGGCGAGGCGGCCATCGAATTCGTGATCCGCAAGCGCCCACAGCCCGAGGCGGTGGCCGGCGGACGCCTCAACGCCGAGGGCCAGTTGAACGCCCGCGACGTGTTCCTGCTGACCGGCATGCGGGTCGAACAGCCCAAGGGCTGATCACTCCGCCAGAAAGCCGTCCAGCAACCCGATCTGTTCCGGCACGTTCAGCGCCGGGGCGTGGCCGCAGCCGGAAATGGTCGCCAGCCGGGCCTTGGGGCCACGCCGGGTCATCTCGTCGGCCACCTCGGGCAGCAGCAGGTCGGAATCGGCGCCGCGCAGCACCAGGGTCGGGCATTCCACCCGGTCGTAGGCCTCCCACAGCTCGTAATCGCCGGCCGAGGCGGCGAATACCCGCATCACCGCCGGATCGTAATGGACGGTGATGCGCCCGTCGCCGCGGCGGCGCGCCGAGGATTCCGCCATGCGCCGCCATTCCTCGTCGCTCAGGAAACCGTAGGGCCTGTAGACCAGCCGCAGGAACGCCTCGAACGCCGTCATGCTGGGAAAATCGGGAATTTGGGTGACATAGGCCCGGATGCGCTCCACCGCCGCCGGATTGAGGGCGGGACCGATATCGTTCATCACCAGCCGGTCCATGCGCCCCTTCAACGGCCCCGCCGCCAGCAGCATGCCCAGGGCGCCGCCCATGGAGGTGCCGATCCACGTCAACGGCCCCACACCCAATTCATCGAGAATCCCCAGGGCATGCTTCACATAGGCGGCCAGGGTGTAGTCGCGCTGGGGCTCCGCCGACCAGCCCGACAGGCCGCGCCCCAGGGTATCGGGGCAGATCACCCGGTAGCGGTCGCTGAAATGGGCGGCCAGGGTATCGAAATCCCGCCCGGTCCGGGCCAACCCGTGCCACATCACCAGGGCCGGCGCCGCCGCGTCCCCCCATTCGGTGACGTGGAATTCCAGGCCCTGGACGGACACATAGCGGGAACGGGACAAGGTCATGGCGGCCCCTTTCGTTGCGAAGCGCCTAAGTATACCCTGTCCGCTCCCCGGTTTGGATGGATGCCATGCTTAAACTTTCCGATTCCGCCCTGCTCCGCGACCGCGCCTATGTGGACGGCGCCTGGATTGCCGCCCGGTCGGGCGAGACCTTCGCCGTGACCAATCCCGCCGACGGCTCGCTCGTCGCCCGGGTCCCCGCCATGGGCGCCGCCGAGACGCGGGCCGCCATCGAGGCCGCCGACCGGGCCTGGGGTCCCTGGAAGGCCCGGACCGCCAAGGAGCGCTGCGCCGTGCTCAAGCGCTGGTTCGAGCTGATCATGGCCGCCCAGAACGATCTGGCGGTGCTGATGACCGCCGAGCAGGGCAAGCCCCTGGCCGAGGCCAAGGGCGAGGTGGCCTACGGCGCCTCCTTCGTCGAATGGTTCGCCGAGGAGGCGAAAAGGGTCTATGGCGACACCATCCCCGAGCACCTGCCCGGCCGGCGCATCGTCGTCACCAAAGAGCCGGTGGGCGTGGTCGCCGCCATCACGCCGTGGAACTTCCCCATCGCCATGATCACCCGCAAATGCGCCCCCGCTTTGGCGGCCGGCTGCCCGGTGGTGGTCAAGCCGGCCGAGGACACCCCGCTTTCCGCCCTGGCCCTGGCCGAACTGGCCGAGCGCGCCGGCTTTCCGCCGGGCGTCTTCAATGTGGTGACTGCGGGCGACCCGCGCGAAGTGGGCGGTGAACTGACCGCCAATCCCAAGGTGCGCAAGCTCTCCTTCACCGGCTCCACCGAGGTGGGCAAGCTGCTGATGGCCCAATGCGCCGCCACGGTGAAGAAGCTGTCGCTGGAACTGGGCGGCAACGCCCCGTTCATCGTCTTCGACGACGCCGACCTGGACGCGGCGGTGGCCGGCGCCATGGCGTCCAAGTACCGCAACACCGGCCAGACCTGCGTCTGCGCCAATCGCCTGCTGGTGCAGGACGGCGTCTATGACGCCTTCGCCGCCAAGCTGGCCGAGGCGGTGAGCGCGCTGAAGGTCGGCCCCGGCCTGGAGGGCGATTTCCAGCAAGGCCCGCTGATCAACGAGGAGGCGGTGCGAAAGGTCGAGCGCCACATCGCCGACGCCGTCGCCAAGGGGGCGCGCATCGTGATGGGCGGCAAGCGCCATGCACGCGGCGGCACCTTCTTCGAGCCGACCATCCTGGCCGACGTCACCACCGCCATGGCTCCGGCGCGGGAAGAGACCTTCGGCCCCGTGGCGCCGCTGTTCCGCTTCCACACCGAGGACGAGGCGGTGCGCATGGCCAACGATACCGAGTTCGGATTGGCCGCCTATTTCTATTCCCGCGACGTGGGCCGGGTCTGGCGGGTGTCGCGCGCCCTGGAATACGGCATCGTCGGCATCAACGAGGGCATCATCTCCACCGAGGTGGCGCCCTTCGGCGGCGTCAAGGAATCCGGCCTGGGCCGCGAGGGCTCCAAGTACGGCCTCGAGGATTTCCTCGAGGTCAAATACCTGTGCATGGGCGGGATTTAGAGTATTCGCACTTAAATCCTGGAGTGCTTCAGCTTGAAGCTGATGCACTTCAGGCGAGGAGTCCGATCGGCTGGGCCAATGCGGGTTTCAGCCGTTCATGGACACGGATGATGGTGTGGACGGCCCCTGCTCACCGGCATCGAAGTGCCCTAACGTGGTCGTTTCTGAGACGCCACAAAGAGGGGGCCGCCCATGAGCGAGATTATCAGGATTGCGATCGACCTGTCGAAGGGCGCGTTTGCGCTGCACGGGGTGAATGCGGATGAAGAAGCGGTTTTGTGCCGTCAGTTGAAGCGCGGCCAGGTTCTCGGCTTTTTCACCAAGCTGTCGCCGTGCCTGGTGGGGATGGAGGCGTGCGCCTCGGCCCATTACTGGGCGCGGGAGATCGGGGCGCTGGGCCACGAGGTGGTACTGGTCCCGCCGGCCTATGTGAAGCCGTACGTCAAGCGCGGCCGCAAGAACGACGCCAATGACGCCGCTGCCATTTGCGAAGCGATGGCGCGGCGCTCTGTCCCCCGGGTGCCGGTCAAGACGCCCGAGCAGCAGGCGGTGCTGATGCTTCATCGTGCCCGCAAGATGCTGGTGGGCCAGCGCACCATGCTCGCCAATGCGGTGCGGGCGCATCTGGCCGAGTTCGGCATCGTCGCGCCGTGCGGCGACAAAGCGCTCGACGGCCTGATCGCTCTTGCCGTGGATGCCGGCGATCTGGCTTTGCCGCAATTGGCGCGCGAGGCGCTGGGCATGCTGGCGGCACAGTTGCGCGATGCCGAGGCCAAGATCGATGCGCTCGAGCACGAAGTCCTGGCGGCTCAGCGCGCCGACGAGGCCTGTCGACGTCTGACGAGCATCCCGTCCATCGGTCCGGTCACCGCCAGCATGCCCAGCGCCTCGCGCGCCAATTGCGGCAAAGCCAGATCGCCGGCATCCACGGCAAGAGCGATCAGGCCGTCGAGCGCTTTGTCGCCGCACGGCGCGACGATGCCGAACTCGGCCAGATGCGCCCGCACCGCATTGGCGAGCATGGTGCGCTGGCCCACCAGCATCTTGCGGGCACGATGAAGCAGACCCAGCAGGCCCATTGGAGCAGCCTGTTCTCGGGGCGCTTCGACGACGATTATTTCAAGCGCGCGGTCGCCATCGGCGCCACTCACGA
>NZ_FXXN01000020.1 GCF_900184795.1 Magnetospirillum sp. 15-1
GACCCTGAAAACCCCGTTCTTCGGCGCCCTGGTGGATTATGCCGAGGAGGGAAACCAGTTGTGGACCTGTCCCGGCCACAATGGCGGCGGGCGTCTGGGACCGGCTTCTGGAGGAAATCTCCAAGGCTTACGATGGCGACATCATCATGATCGACTCGACCTGTGTCCGCGTTCACCAACACGGGGCCACGGGAACGTCCCATGCTGCCATCGTCGAGAGCCCCTTTTTTCCCGTGGCCCCGTGTTGGTGAACGCGGACACAGGTCGAGTCGATCATGATGATGTCGCCATCGTAAGCCTTGGAGATTTCCTCCAGAAGCCGGTCCCAGACGCCCGCCTTGCGCCAGCGGACGAACCGGTTGTAGCAGGTGGTCGATGGGCCGTAGCGCTCGGGAACTTCCGCCCAAGGCGAGCCCGTGCGGAACCGCCACAGGATACCGTTCAGGACCCGACGGTCATCAACCCGAGGCACGCCGCGAGGCTTGTTCGGAAGCAAGGGCTCGATGATCGACCATTCGTGATCCGTCAACTCGTACCGCCGCCGTGCCATCAATGCCCTCCGTGCCAGAGGGAATCGTTGAATCACGACGCGCGACGAAGGGGAAGCCTGTTTATGAGTTTACGGCCTAACCCACTGCCCTTCTACGGAGCAATCCCTGATGAACTGAGAGCCGTGACACTGAACTATACGGCGTTTCTTCAGCAAAAGCTCGGAACGGCCAACAGTGTCTACTTTCATGGTGGTCTTGCGGATTACGTCCGCATGGATACGCGGGATTTACTGCCGGTTGACAGGCCGCTTGAATGCGATCCGGAGACATTCATCCGTAAGATCGTCATGGCCAGCACCGACTTCAAATCGGATGACATTGCCCAGCAACGTCATGTTATTCCTGCCTTGGTTCCGCCGCTTCGCCTAAAACCCATTTTATCCCATCGTTACATTGAGCTTTGGGCTAAGGCATCCAAGTGGGTGAGCGAGGCCGCTCACATTGTGGTCGTGGGCTACTCGTTCAACAGTGCCGATGAGCACTTCAATGACATCCTGCGCAACCATTCGGATCGTAGAATCGATATCATCGCCCCAGAGGCCGCCACGCCAGCCTTTCGGGATCGGATGGAAAAAGTATTCCGGACATCAGCCGATCAATATACTCCTATCCAGATCAATGGGCTCGATGGCTTTCAGGCCAAGAAGATTCGCTTAATTGGCGCAAAGGCCACTGATGTCGATATCGCGGAGCTGTTCGCGAAAACCTAACCCCCTTCGTGAGCCACCAGCTTGGCGCGGCTGGGGTCATAGGTGAAATTGGCAATCGTTCCGTCCCGTATCCGGTCAACCGCTTCATCAATGGCGAAGCGGGGGACCAGAAACCATTCCTTGGGCGAAACCGGGTGGCCGAAACGATCCGTGATTTCGATTTTCAGCCGGGCCGGTTCAAAGAACCGATGGATCAGGTGTTCCAGCCTGGAGCGGTTGATGTTGCAGAGCTTGTAGGTGGCAACCACCTCGACCTCGGCCAACAAATAGGTGGGGTCAAGCTTGGCATTGGCGACCCGTTGTTCGACGCTGCCCCCGGTCACGCCGATCTTGTGCAATACCTCCCGATGCGAGGCGACCACGGGATGGTCCGACTTGCTGCGCAGAACATAAATCGTGCCACTTTCCGTATCGCCTTCCGCCTGCACGTTGTCGAATAACGGGCCAGCGGATGGCTCAGAGATTCTTCGGCCTGCATCGTCCTTGTAAAGTGCGCGTTGGAGCGAACGTAATAAGAGATCGCTTTCCGTGCCGTTGGAATAGATCACCCGAAGCCGAGCATCCGTTTCGCCATTGGGCGCTTTGATTGGCTTGCCAATTTCGGCGACATAAGCGGTCTGGCCTCCCAATACAAAGAACTGACCGGCCTGGATGTCCGCCTTCAGAAAGCCCGCGTCTTTGACGAATGGCCGGGTCTGCCGAATGCCCGCATCCAGTTCCTTTTGGACCTGAACGAACAGCGCCTTGAAACGGTCAAAATCATCGCATTTGGTGCGATTGGCGATTTCTTCGGCGGCGCGTTTTTCGGCCACCGAGCGGACGTGACGCAGATTACTTAAATCGTCTTCGCCACCGGCCTCAACACCAAGCGCTGCCAACAAAGCATCGTCATCCATGGCTTTGGCGGCCCCTGCGTCGGCAGCACCGTCACTGCTCAGCAATTCCTGCCGATCCATTGGCAGCAGCAAGGCGCGGCATTCTTCCTGTTCGCGCAGGCGGTCCAGGCGCACGGCATACATTCGTTCAAAGATGTCGTTTCCCTCGCCATGACGGGGGGCACGGCCATGCTGTTCGTAGAATCGCTGGATATCCTCGAAACCGGCGATGATGCGTTCCTCGCGGGCCGTGCGCGAGCCTTTGCGCTCAGGCTCGATCTCAACCCCCAATTCGGCCAACAACTCCAGATCGGATTGTTCAACCATTCTTGGCCTCGGCAGCCTTGCGCTGAAGGAAGGCGACGCCCTCGGCCATGCGCTTTTCCCAGGCGTCGGCCGAGGTCAGTGACGGCAGACGCCCTCGTTCCTTCTTGAAGGTCAGGGCACGGTTCGCCAGTTCCCGGGCTTCTTCCAAGGTCAGCGAAACGCGTTTGGCGCCAATGATGGCCTCAACCTGCTTCAGGCTGTCCTCGCTCATGGTCTTGGCCAGAATGGCGCGGGCCTCGCCGAACGGGTTGATGCGGTCGATCATGTCGATGTCCAGTTCACGCACATCGACGGCGAATTTACGGACGCCGTCGATCAGGGCGGTATTCGAGCTGGCGCGCAGTTCCTCATTCTCCACCACCAGCGCCTTGGCCTGCTGGGTCAGATTCAGGGCGGCGATGGCGTGCTGGCGCACCGCTTCCTGGTCTTCGGCATCCAGTTCGGGATAGCGGTCCTTGATGATCTTGCCCATGCGGACGACGGTCAAATCCTCGGGCACCGTTTCCGGGTCGAACAGGCCGCGCTCCAGCGCTGTCTTGTCCTGAACAAAAGCGGTGATGACCTCGTTCAGATCTTCCTGGCAGATACGGGCGGCTTCCTTGCTTTTTGGTGCGTTCAGTCCCTTGATCTCGATCTGGAACTGCGCCGTTTCCTCGTTGAAGCCGACGTTGCAGCGTTTGGGGTCATAGCCCCCCTCGCCATAGTCGAAGCCTTCCTGCGGGCCGCTTTGCGATGCCTTGGGGACAAAGGTGTAGCGCGGCGCCAGCACCTGTTCCATCAGCAGGCTGGCGGCGATGGCCTTCAGGGTGTCGTTGACGGCCTCGTTCACCGCCTCGTCGGCGGCGTCGGGCTGGGCGATCAGATTGGTGAAACGCGCGCGGGTCTTGCCCTTGGCGTCGCGGGTGGCGCGGCCGATAATCTGCACGATCTCGGTCAGGCTGGAGCGATAGCCGACGGTCAGGGCATGTTCGCACCAGATCCAGTCGAACCCTTCCTTGGCCATGCCCAGCGCGATGATGATGTCCACATGGTCGCGGTTGTTCTTGTGGGCCGGGTCTTTCAAGGAAGAAATCACCCGGTCGCGCTTGGCCGAATCGTCATCGACCAGATCGGCCACCTTCAGCAGCCGCCCGTCGGGCGCCTTGATCAATTGAAAGCCGGTGACGGGGTCGATTCCCTGCCAATCGCCCAGGCCAAACAGGATATGCTCCACCTCGCGGATTTTGTCCTTCAGGCTTTCGCGGGAATTGACGCTGGGGATGTGGACGATGGTTTTCAGAACCGGGTCCAGCACCTTCATGATGTGGTCGGTATAGGAATCGGTATAGAAAAAATAGCCGATATCCAGCGCCTTCAGATATTCATAGCCGTTCAATTGTTCGTAATAGGTATAGGTGACGGTCTCGAACCGAGCCTCGTCGGTGGGCGCCAGCACCGGCACACCATCGCCGCGAAAGAACGAGCCGGTCATGGCGACCAGATGCACCTTGTCCCGCGCAATGAACTGGCCGATCTGGGCGCCCAGCTTGTTGTCCTCGCCGGCGCTGACATGGTGGAATTCATCCACCGCGATCAGGCGGTCGTCGAAGGCCTCGATGCCAAAGCGTTCGACGGCAAAGCGGAAGGTGGCGTGCGGGCAGACCAGCACGCGGTCGTCGCTGTCCAGAAACGCCCGCACAGAATTGACCTTGCCGCCATCCTCGCCAGGCGCGTTGCACAAATTCCATTTGGGAACCACGGACCAATCGGCCCAAAAGCCGTATTGGGACAAGGGCTCGTCATTGAAGCTGGAGCCGATGGATTTTTCCGGCACGGTGATGATCACCTGCTTCAGACCCTGGTTGTGCAGCTTGTCGAGCGCGATGAACATCAGCGCCCGGCTCTTGCCCGAGGCCGGCGGCGACTTGATCAGCAGATATTGCTCGCCCCGTCGGTCATAGGCGCGTTCCTGCATGGGCCGCATGCCCAGTTCATTGGCCTTGGCCGACTTGCCGGTTTGGGCATAGTTGACCGAGACGGAGGGGACGTGCACGCTCATCTTAGTCATTCTTTCTATTGTCGAATCTGCGCAAGAAAAGGCGGGCGGTTACCAGTGTGATCTGAAGCCGAAAGGTCGCATCGTCCTCTTCGGAAAGCCCCGGATGACCTCCATGAGGATGCATCCTGCTCATGAGACCTTGGACGTATTGAGGCTTCTGATTGTTTGGATTCCACTCATTATATTCTTCCAGCAAGAAAGGGGGCTGGAGCTTCCCAAGAAAGTCACGCTTGGCCTTGCCGTCACCCGAGGCAGCGCATCCCATAGAATCCGCCATTTCGTTCAAATAGTTCTCGAAAAAATTCCGAAGCTCGCCGTTTGCAGAAGACCATTCCCCCCTCTCAAATGCTGACAGGGCTTGTTTCAAGTGCCCCATTGCAACACGGAGATCGTGTCTATCCAACAGCGCGAACACTTCGCTCTCGGCTTCACGAAAATCCAGGCCGGGAATGTCGTCGGGCAGCATCCGTACAAGATGCGGCCTTACTATGGCGCCTTCTCCAAGGGTGGGCCAATTGGCCCAGGCTTCATCTTTCGCCATATCAACACGCTCGTAACCGTCGAAACGAAGCCCAGCGATGAGTTTTTTCCATGCATCGCTCCGCTGACTTTTCTGCGGCGCCAGAATTGCGGCTTCGACGATGGCGCGGCTGAGCGGCGCACGACCGTTCTCGGTCATTACGTCAAAGTCTTCTTCGATAGCAATTCGCGCCCAATCCGCAACTCGCGCAGATTTGCTTGAGGAAGCACACCGCCCCTGTATTCCCCATTGGACCTCAAACACCCCCATATCATCGTGGGACTTGAAGTCGGCAACCACTTCGGCAGCCGCAACGACCGTCATGCGATTGAACCCGCTCATGACGCCCCCTTCTTCCCCTTAGCCTTCTTCGCACCACCCTGGGCGGCGACCATCTTGCTGTACATGTCGAACAGCTTTTCCAGCCGTTCCGTGTCGTTCTTGAAGCGGCGCCCGATATAGATGCGTTCCAGCACCTCGTCATTGCGGTCATGGACGGCACGCAGATCCTCGGGCATCTTTTCCGGGTCGTACAGATCGGCGATGGTGGCCGGGAAATGGGCTTCGCGGATCAGCAAGATGTCCTCGGCGCAGCGGGTCAGGTCTTCCTTGTTCTTCCCGGTCAGCGGCGGGATGGGGAAGGTGTTGTACACGACAGTATTGCCATACCTTGTTCCGTTCCCGAGCCGTCCAGCTATGGTGTCCGCCCATATACGATGTAAGGTAGACATAACAATCGCAAATGCATCGAGCGGCGCACCATAAATAACAAATGCATTATGATTAGAGACGTATCCAGCCGGTTTTAGGTCTGCTGGAACGAATGGGAGCGCATTTCCGATAGTATTCCCGACGTGGATAAAGTCACGATGCTCAAACGTTGAATAGCAAAATGCATGTGGTCGGCGCGCAGCTTTTTTGGCATCTCGGCCAGCACCTTCACGGTATTTTTTGCATTTCTCAATTACATCGCGAAGCGCCGCTATCTTTTCTGCATCAGGCAAGTCAGTGTCATCAATCCAAACGCACCAGCGGTGAGCGCCAGACAATAGTTCCTGCGTGCCGCCGTACTTCCGTATGTAATGCTGTGTCTCTGGCGCATCATTTATTAGTTTTTCAACATCGCCACGCTCCAATATAAGTCTTTTACCATCAACAGCATTGCTCCCCATTTTCATGATGGGGAGATCGCTGATAGGATCATCTGCGGGGAAACAATAAACATTTGGCCCAGGAGTTAAATACGGCGATATATTGTCGCACACCTGCACTGTGTCATCAGAATAAATTTTCTTTCCTCTCCTTGCAGAGGCTTCTAGGCCGACGATAGTGCACCAAACCCCTGCATTGTCCGCCGCAGAATTCGACCACTTGAATGGCCTGTACGCAAATACGATCTCAGCTTTCTCAAAAATTATGGGCCATAGCAGTGATACTTGCTCGCCTTGGTTAATTGAACTTGTAGATACTAGAGCCATGCCACAATTTGTTTTCTGTATAACGCTCAGCCCTTTTACAATAAATGCAGATACATAATCCAATAGCTGCAGATTACCCAATCCCGCCGCAACCATGTCCTCTGTTTGCAGTGTCGATTTCTTTTTGGCACCCAGGTATGGCGGATTTCCGCAAATATACGTCTCGCCCCCTTCATTTTCGAAATCGATCTGAGCCTGCTCCAGCGGCGTGTGGAACAGATCATCGGCGGCCAGTTTCACTCCGGTACCAACGGGCGGGCAGATGCTCAGCCAATCCAGGCGCAAGGCGTTGCCGCAGATGATCCAGTTCTGGGCATCCAGCGGCAGGAACTCGGCCAGGGCCAGTTTCTGACCGCGATACAGCACGTCGCATTGGTATTCGGCGATGATCAGGGCCAGGCGGGCGATCTCGGCGGGGAATTCGCGCAGTTCAATGCCGCGAAAATTGGTTAGTGGAATGTCGGATGCGCGGTCGGACTCACCGCGACGGCGATTGATCTCGGCCTCGATCTCCCGCATCTGCTTATAAGCGATGACCAGGAAATTGCCCGATCCGCACGCCGGGTCGAAGACCCGAATTCTGGACAGGCGCTTACGCAGGTTCAGCAGGGTGCGCGGGTTGTCGCCAGCCTCGTCCAGCTTGGCCCGCAGATCGTCCAGGAACAGCGGGTTCAGCACCTTCAAAATGTTGGGCACGCTGGTGTAATGCATGCCCAGCGCGCCGCGTTCCTCGTCATCGGCCACCGCCTGGATCATGGACCCGAAGATGTCGGGGTTGATCTGCTGCCAATCCAGGCCACCGATATGGATCAGATAGGATCGGGCGACGCGGCTGAATTTCGGCACATCGGTACTGCCGGAGAATAGGCCGCCGTTGACGTAGGGGAACACCCCGGCCCAGCGCGGTAGATTGGCGGCGGGGCGGTCATTGAAATGGGTGTTCATAGCGCGGAAGACTTCGCTCATCACCTCGTGGGTGTTGGACGAATCGCGTGCGCTCATCTGGTCGATGGTGGCGGTGAACAGGCCGGTGCCGTTGAAGATGTCGGTATCTTCGGCAAAGAAGCAAAAGATCAGCCGCGCCATGAAATGGTTCATATCCGACCGGCGCTCGGCGGTGGCCCAGTCAGGATTGTCCTTCAGCAATTCCACATACAGCCGGTTCAAGCGGCTGGTGGCGCGGATGTCGAAAGCGTTCTCGCGGATTTGCTTGACGGTGGTGATGCCGGCCAGCGGCAGGAAAAAGCCGAAATGATTGGGGAAGTCGGCATAGGCGCAGGCCACCGTCTCGCCGGAGTTCAAATCCTCGGCCTGGAAATCGTCGCCATCGGTGGCCAGGACGAACTTGATCTTGCCCTTGGCGGTGGCCGGGCTGGCCCGCAACGCCGCCAAGGTCTCGGACACCGCTCCGGAGGCGGCTACCGCCATGTGGATATGGTTGCGCTGACAGATGGCGCCGGTCACATCGGACAGGTTGGACGCCCCGGCCCGCAGCTTCTTGATGGTGGCGTCCTTGTTGCCGAAGGCCTGCAAGAAGGCGAAGGGGAACTCCGCCGGATCAAAGGGCTGATCGGCCAGGGCGGATATTGCTTGCTCGATTTCGACGGCGTTCACGGACGGCGCTCGCTCTCTTTGTGTACTGTGCGTGAAAGTCTTGCGACTGGCAGGCGCAAAAGCGAAACGCATGGTAGCCGCTCGGAGAAGGCTTTTCCAGATCGCCCCATGTGAGCCTACTTTGGCTGCACGCCTTTCACGGCCATTCTGACCACTGAATAGCACCACCTTGCAGCACGTTGCAAAATCGCCGTGCCGCCCCGGTGCCACCCCAAGCCGAAGCACCATCCTCGGCCCAGAAATGGAAAGCCCCCGAAAGGCGTTACCTTTCAGGGGCTTAAAGTGGTGCCCAGGGGCGGAATCGCTCAGGCCATGCCATCACATTGTTTTACAATGGTTTTCCCTAGAAATTCACTCTCGTACATACCAACAAAAATACCAACCGGCGGCTAAAATAGGCAGGTTCGATTCCCACTTAACGTCGTAAATACGACTATATTCCACTTACGACCGCCTTGGCCGACTCAGATTTCCCCTCTAAACGGCCACGCACGCCCCCACATAAGCCCAGAGCCAGAAGATCAATCGTCAAATCCCCATCCCCGCTCCCGGTATAAGGCGCAGACGAGTTGGATGAGCGCATTGGCCTGGGTAATGTTGAAGGACTCCGCCTCGAACCCGAGAGCCCATTCCCGCATGGCTAGATGTTCCGGATGCCGTGGGTCGGCCACGGCGTCCAGAAATTCCGGATAGCTGTAAGCCCCGCCGCAATCCTCAGGAGGACACGCTCTTTCTCCGCCGACGCAGAACGGTAAATAGCGTTCAGGAACGGGCGTGACGTCGGCTTCGATGGTGACTCGATGTCGCCAACCATCTCCGAAATCGTACACGTAGAAGAACTCGGTGGCTTTGCCGAGAACCGTCTTCAGTTTGTGCCTCCGCTCATCTTCGCACCCCTCCTCCGATCTCGGTTGATCGTCTTCCGGAACCTCGAAGCGCCGCTCCCCGATCTCGAACATATGCAGATGATAATCGCGCCAGCCCATCGCTCCCTGGATGATTGCATGCAGTTCCAGCAGCGTCAGTGAGTCGGGCACGATAATGCGGCGCCAGATGGGCGGCTGGATGTCGAGAAGCTCGATTTTTAACTGGAACGTCCCGTTCTTACTCCGTGAGGATTTTTTCCGAGCGACCATGTCGGTCTTATCCCTCTGTCTGCTTGACTGACAGCGAGTATGCACAGCGCGTGAAAAAGAGCCTTACTTTTCGACGCGCTCAACAGCGCGACGGTTCACCACCAACTTGCTGAATCTGCCGAATGGCCAGTCTGGGCCAGGGCACTGAGCCCTATGGGGCCTACCACCGTTCAAGCCGACATAAGGGCGCCTTTCGAATTTCTCCGTCACCCAGCCGCGGCAAATATCTCCCGTCTTACCTTCCATCCTCCTGCTCCTTCAGGAGCGAGGCTGAGGCAGTTGCGATTATCCCGACCGCATGTCAGATATTTTAATAGATATTTTGACTTTGTCTGATTTTGGCATTACATTGCCGACATGGGAGGTTGCCATGACCGATGGACCGTTCAGAAACTCAGAGCTGAGTAGCCGTTGGAAGCGATACGGCAAGGATTTGGTCAGCGACGCCACGAGTTCGGAAGAGCGCACCGCACAGGCTTGCCACAGCATGCTCGGTGATGTGGACATGAAGGTAGCCTGTACGCTGCAGGCGTCGAAGAGAGGCCCGACACCTATGTGGTTGCGGACTTAAGCGCTCCGGACGTAAACGAAGCTTTGTCGGTCATCTCTCAGAGGGCCGACCGAGACGTCATGGTCGAGTATGGCAGCGTCGGTATGCGCCATCTGCAACACCTAGCAGATATGGCGAACCTACCTGACAATAAATTTCGAGTATATGTCTCGGAAATCGCGGCAGCGACGGGTGCAACCCACCAAGAGACCCTAAAGAACTTGAGGATGCTTTTGAGAACACATGCGGAAGAATGGGGGGTATTTCTATCCGCTCAAGGAAAGGAAAGTTTTTTGAAGAACTGGATGGATGGAGGGCGCTATGGCCGATTTGAATGAGCTGAGCGCACAGGAGATTGGCCGGCGCCTACGATTGGCACGGGAGAATGCAGGAATCCGCCAGGATGACGCAGCTCTAGTCATCGGCATGTCGCGCCCGACCCTGGTTTCCATTGAGAAGGGCGTGCGCCGTGTGCGCATTCAAGAGATTCAGATGCTTGCACACTACTATGGCGTGTCAGTGAACGCCCTCCTCCGCCGCGAAGCCGTCCATACGGATTTGATGCCCCGCTTCCGCAAATTGAAGGAAACGGAGGACACGCACACGACAGAAGCCATTCGGTTGCTCAACGACCTGATCAAGGCCGATGTTGAGATGGAAAACATGCTCGGCATCGAGCGACGACGAAACTATCCGCCGGAACGCGGCATCAACGAGGGTGACGTGCTAGCCCTCGCCGAAAGGCATGCCAAGGAGCTACGTGACTGGCTGGGTCTTGGCCCTGGGCCAATTGCTGACATTTTCTCGGTCATCGAACTGGGGCTTGGTATCCGATTGTACCAGCGCCGCCTCTCGTCCGCTTCGAAGGTTGCGGGACTATTCACCTTTGACGAAGCCGTCGGCGCCTGCATTTTTCTGAATGCCAATCATCCGCTGCCACGTCGAATCCAGTCGGCCGCACACGAACTCGGCCATTTCTATGGCACCCGCCACAGCCCGGAAGTGCTCGAAGAGGATGAAAAATTCCTGTCACGCGATGAACGCTACGCCAATGCCTTTGGTCGTGCATTCCTGACGTCCACCGAAAGCTTCTCGGAGAGCTTCCGTCAATTGAAGGAAATCACGGGTAAAACGACCCGACGCCTAATCATTCTCCTATCCCAACAATACAACATCTCGCGCCAAGCCTGCGGTCTTCGATTGGAGGAATTGGGCCTTGTTAAAAAAGGCACTTGGGCGTGGTTTGAAAACAATGGCGGAATCACCGAGGAGCATGTTCGAGAGGTTCTCGGCGAAATGACGTACCGCATTGATCCAGTCAAAAGCGATGCGGACCGCTCCGTCTCCCATCGTATGAGCTTGATGGCTCATGCCGCCTGGAAGCGTGAACTCATGTCGGAAGGCCAGTTGGCTGACCTACTAAAAGTGGGCCGGGTGGAACTGCGTGGTATCATCGACCAGATCGAGCTTGAGGAAAGAGAGACGGATGAGTTGCTCAAGCTCCCTGACTGATAACCTGCGACCGCTGGTTCTCGACACGAGTGTTTTGATCAACCTCCACGCCTGCACCTACGGCGAACGAATTCTCACGGCCATCCCCAACGATATTATTGTACCAAAAATCGTCGCTGAAGAATTGGGGCACGAAACGAGCCTCCGAAATGGCGAGCAGGGCTTCCTGCACCGCCTCATAGCCACTGGAACTGTGGCGCTCACCACTTTGACCGACGAGGAATACGATATATTTCATCAACTCACATCCTGCTCCCCCTCCCTCGACGACGGCGAAGCCGCGACAATTGCCATTGCGGCAATGCGACACATCTTCCCCGTCATCGATGAAAGGAGGGGACGCGCCCGCGCGAGTGCCCTTATGGAAACGCGCGAGCCGAGTTGGTCCCTAGATATTCTCCGTCATCCTTTAGTCACCTCTGTCCTCGGCGATCAAACCGCCATCGAAGCGCTCTATCTCGCCCTCCGCGATGGTCGAATGCGAATTCCATCGGATAGTGCAGAACACGTCATTGGACTTATCGGCATGGAGCGTTCTATCGATTGCACATGCCTTCCCAATTATCGAGAACGGTTTGGTGCTGAACATAATAAATCTGCCCACCATGAGGTATCAGTACCATAAAAATTTGAACATCCGCATCATTGCCTCGACGTTAACACATTGCCGCGGCTCGATACTTTCGCCCAAATCTTGCGGAGCGAGATCACAGCCTGCGCCCTCGTCGTCTGAACTAAAGATGGAAACGCCAAAGCATTCTACAAATCATACGGGTTCCGGCGCTTGGTCCTGCCCGTAACTGCAATCGCCGAACAGCCTTCCTGGCGGCTCACTTCCGGCTCCACACCAGTTGCGCCTGATCCCCCTCCTCCGACGGGAACAGCGCCGCGCTGATGGGTTCGGGCAGGCCGGGGTCGTCCAGCCTGATCCGGAGATAGTCCTTGGGGGGCTCGCCGGCCGAGCGGGCTTCCCAGGCATCGCCGATGCGGGACAGGCCGGCAAAGACCCGGAAGGCCGGCGCGGTCTCGGTCTCGCGGTTGTCGTTGGGGACCAGGCGGAGCTTGGCATTGAGGGTTAGGGTGCGGATGGTTCCGGTCCAGCCGCCATCCTTGGCGAGGGTGAAGGTGCCGATGATCATGATCTATTCCTCCGAGACAGGGGTAATGGACGGCTTGGGCCCGCGGGCGCGGCGGGATTCCGGCGCGGGCACGGCGATCCCTTCCTTGCGCAACCGGGCGAAGTCGCGGTCGCTGGCGAGGAAGGCGTCGAGCATGAAGGGGATCAACTCGGCGATGCTCTCAGTGCGGCCATAGGCCTGGCGGTAGGCCTCGGCATAGGCGGCGAGGTCGCGGTTGAGGTCGGGACCGACCGTGAGGACGATGCGGACCGGGGTGCGGTCGGGCAGTTTGGCAAGCTTCAGCATGGCGATCTCCTTTCAGCCCCGGTAGGGGCGCAGGATCAGATCCTGGTGGACGATGACGCGGAGCGGCCAGCCGGGACGGATGGTCAGGGTCGGCTGGATGGCGAGGGTCTTCTCGGTGAGGCGCTGGCCGGCCTGGTTGACGCTCTGCTGGGTGGACTGGCGGATGGCGCGCAGAAGGCCGCTCTCGCCGGAGCCGAGGCTGAGCTCGGTGCCGATTCCCAGCAGGGTGGAGAGCACCACTCCCTTCAACAGCGCCCCGGTGTGGTAATCGACGCCATCCTCCAGCCCGGCGAGGCCGGCGGCATCGCTGGCGGGCAGATTATCGACCTGGATCGAGGTTCCGTCGGGCATGACGATGCGCCGCCACACCACCAATGCCCGGGATTGGCCGAAGGCGACCACGCTGTCATAGCCGCCGATCAGCCTTGCGCCTTGCGGGATCAGCAGGATCTTGCCGGTGACGCTGTCGTAGACGTTCTCGGTAATCTGGGCCACCACCAGACCCGGCAGGTCGGAATTCAGCCCGGTGATCAGGCTGGCGGCGATGACGCTGCCGGCCATCACCTGCCAGGGCGAGACCGGGATTTGCAGGGCGTGGGGATTGGTGATGCCGGTCTCCGGCTTCTGGTTCACGAAGTCGAGCTTGCGCTGCTGGCCGTTGGGGTCACGCTCGGGATCGAGGGCGAGACGCGGCGTCTCGGGCGCCGCGCTCCCCGGCCCCATGGCGACGGCGGTCGCGGCCGGCGGCCGGGCGACGATGGGGAAGAACACCCCGGCCTCACGGGCCTTCAGCGCTTGGCTGGCCAGACGCTGGCGCTCGGCCTCCGCCGCGTGATCGGTCAAGGGAGCCAGACCCAGCTGGCGCTGCCGCTCCAGGATCGGCCGGCCGAGATCGCCGGGCAGAGGTGGCCCCAATTGCGGCGGGGCGGGCTTGATCTGGCCGTAGCTGCCGGGCAGGCCGGCCAGGCCGTCGGGCGTGGCTTTGCGCCCGGTGCTGTAGAGCTCCTCCACCGGTTGGCCCAGGCGCAGGCCCGGGCCCCGGAGCGCCAGCCCCACCACGGTGAGGATCGCCGCCGAACCGACGGCGGCGATGCCGATCAGCAGGCCGCGCTTGAAGCGAATCGGCCGGCGGGGCGGCGCCTTCAGCACCAGGGAATCGGGATCGGATTTCCCGGTCATGGCCGGTCGCCATCGGTGCGGGTGATGCGCACCACCTGCTGGGGATCGGCCCCCAGGCGCAGTTCGGCGGCGGCGAACAGGCGGTCAACGATGTAGTAATTGCGCCGCAGCCGGTAATTGACCAACTCGCTGCCGCCACCGGCCCCCACCACGAACAAGGGCGGCGCCTCGCCCTGGTCGAGACGGGCGGGGAATTCGATATAGACCTTGGTCCCGTCGTCGAAGGCCCGCAGCGGCCGCCAGGCCGGGCTGTCGCCGGCAATGGCGTAGCGGAACCGCAGGCTCTCCAGCGCCACCCCGGCGGCGATGGGGGCGGACGCCTCGGCCTGCTCGGTCCGGTGCCGGAGCATCAGCATCTGGTCCTGGGGATAGGTCCAGGACAGCGCCGCCATGCTGGTGGCCTCCGTGCTGAGCAGCGACAGGTGATAGGAGCGGCGGTCGGTGGTGATCACCAGATTGGTCTTGAGGCCGGGGGCGAAGGGCTTGACCAGCACATGCACCCGCCTGGATTCGGCGGCGCCGCTGGTGGTGTCGCCGATCACCCAGCGCACGGTGTCGCCGGCCGAGACGGCGGTGAGTTGCTCGCCCGGCTGCAGGAGGATGTCGCTGACCTGTTCCGGCGCGGCGTAGAGGCGGTAAAGGGCGCCCTCCAGGAAGGGATAGACCTGGATGGCGTTGATGGAGCCATGCGCGGTGGGCTCCTGGGTCGCCGCCTTGTTGGCGGCGGCGACGCGGGCGATGGGCGGGCGCCTATCCGGTTTCACCGTGGCGGGCTGCGGCTGGAACTGGCTCGGCAATGGCAGCGGGATGGGAACCTCCACCGCCGCCACCGGCCTGGACGGCTCCGGTGCGGCGGCGGCCAGCCGGAAATCGGCGGCGTCATAGGCGATGACCGGCGGCGGCACTTTCCCGGCGCAAGCGGCCGGCACCAGGGCGGACAGGGACAGGATCAGGATGGAACGGAACCGCGTCATGGCGTTCTCCCTTCCGGACGGGGATCGAGGTCGCGCGACCAGGCGATGGCGTTGACGTAGAGGCCGAGCGGATTCTTCCGCAGCACCTCGGCGCTGCGCGGCGGCTGGGTGATGATCGACAGGATGGCGGTCCAGCGGGAGGTCTCGACCAGGCTGCCGCGCTCATAGACCTGCTCGCTCCATTTGACCTGGAACGAGGTATCGGAGGCCCGCACCACGCTGGTCACCTGCACCGCCACGCTGCGGGTGCCGATTACGCGGAACGGATCATTGGCCTTGGCGTAATCGTTGAGGAAGATCGCCGCCTTGTCGGTGGCGAAATCATAGGCCTCCAGCCAGTTCTGCCGCACCAGCACCGGATCGGTGGAAAGCGAGCGGATGTCGGCGACGAAGCGGGCCAGATGCCAGGCGATCTGGGCATCGCTGGGCTGGTAGTCCTGGAGGGCAGGCGCGACGGCGCGGGCCTCGCCCAGCTTGTCCACCTCGACCACATAGGGGGTGACCCGGCTCTGAGTCGATTGCCGGATCAATCCCCCGGCAAGCGCCATGGCCAGGATCAGGCAGCCGAAGGCCATCAGCCGCCAATTCTTCGCCTGGACCCGGGCCGAACCGATGCGCTCGTCCCACAGCTGTGCCGCCTTCTGGTAGGGCGTCACCGGCTCGGGAGTCTGGCCATAGCGCTGGAGAGGACGTCGGAAGATCATGCCCTGTCCTCCCGGCTGGAGAGATCGGGATGGGCGGCGGCACCGGGGCGGTCGCCCTCCTTGATCGCCTGGGCGGTAGCATGGCGGTGGGCGCGGAGCGCCTGTTCGGAGCGCAGCCGTTGCGCCCAGGCGGGGGCGGAATCGGCCGGCCGGAACGATACCGACGAGGCGGCGGCCAGAGCCATACCGGAGGTCGGGGTGCCGCCGGTAGCCCGCCATGCCGCTTCGCGTCCGGCCTGGGCACGCTGCGACAGCGAGTCCCCGGCACGGCCGGCCAAGGTCTCCGCCTTCCGCGCCATGGCGCTCGCCCCGGCCCGGGCGACACCGCCCATACCGGCGGCCATTCCGGCCACGCCGCCGGCGCCGGAGGTCGCCTGGCCGAGCTGGTAGGCGGAAGCGGTCGCCGCGCCCAGGGTGGTGCCGGCGCGGATGGCGGCCAGGCCGACCGAGCCGGCGCCGCCGAGGGCGCGTATCCCACCGGCGGTGGCACCGCCGGTCAGCAAGGCCGCGCCCGCCATCGGCACCTTGGGCCCGATGGCGGCCCCCGCCCCCAGCTGCGGCGCGCCGGAAACCAGACCGGCGGCGAGGCCGGGACCGAAGATGCCGAGGCCGAACAGGGCCAGCGCGGCCAGCACCAGCGCCATGGCCTGATTGATGCTGGGCTCCTGCCCTTTCAGCGCCGACACCAACGGGTCGAACACGCTCGAGCCGATGCCGACGATCACCGCCAGCACCATCACCTTGATGCCCGAGGCGATGACGTTGCCCAGCACCCGCTCGGCCAGGAAGGCGGTCTTGGTCCACAGGGCGAAGGGCACCAGCACGAAGCCGGCCAGGGCGGTGAGTTTGAACTCCAGGATGGTGATGAACAGCTGAACGCTGAGAATGAAGAAGGCGAGGATGACGATGAGCCAGGCGATCAGCAGCACGACGATGGTCAGGAAATTGTCGAAGAAGCTGGCGAAGCCCAGCAACTGCCCGGCCTGATGCAGCAGCGGCCACGCCGCCTGGAAGCCGGTCCCGGCCAGCTTGCCCGGCCTCAGCAGATCCTCCACCGACAGGCCGGTGGCGCTGGCTTGCAATCCCAGCCGGGCGAAGGAGCGGAAGACGATGTCGGCGAGGCCGGCGAAATTGCCGAGGATGAAGGCGAACACCCCGACATACAGCACCTTGCGGAGCAGCCGGGCGACGATGTCGGAGCCCTCGTCCAGCGACCAGAACAGCCCGGCCAGGGTGATGTCGATGCCGATCAGGATGGTGGTCAGCGTCGCCACCTCGCCCGACAGCAGCCCGAAGCCGCCGTCGATGACGCGGCTGAAGCTGGCCATGAAGCTGTCGATGACATTGAGGTCGTTCATGATTCTGCGGCCCTATCGCGCCGTATAGGCGGTGCCCGAGCCCAGGAACTGGGCCGTCGCCGCCTGCCCCGCCGCCTGTCCCTGCGCCTGACGCGCCCGGTCGAGCGCCTCGGCCCGGTATTGCGCCTCCATCAGGGTCTGGGTCTGCATCTGCTGCTTGATCGACAGGGCGATCAGCTGGTTGGCCGCCTGTTGCGCCTGCAAACTGCCCACCGCCCCCTGGCTGGCGGTCACCAGACCGGCGAGGGTGGCGGCGTCGGCCTGGACGTTCTCGTCCACCTGGGCCTGGACCAGCATGGTCTGGCGATAGGCGCTCATGGCGCTCTGCCAGCGGGTCCGCGCCTCGGCCACCGCCTGATCGGTGGTCATCGCCGCGTCATAGGAGGAGGGAAACTGCCGCCGGAACGCTGCGTCGGTGGCGCCGATGGTGAAGGCGATGCCCTCGGCCTGGTTCATCAGCCCGTTGACCCGCGCCAGCGCCGCGTTCATCTCGCCCAAGGACGACACGTCCAGCGAACGGAGATTCCGGGTCATGGTCTCCAGCATCGCCGCCTCGTTCTGCAGCGACCGAATCTGGTTGTCGATCTGCTCCAGCGCCCGCGCCGCCTGCAGCATGTTCTCGGCAAAGTTCGAGGCATCGAACACCGCCCATTGGGCAGCGGCGGGGGAGCCGAGCAGAGAAAATGCCATTCCGGCAATGAACAGGAGCTTCGCTGCGGGCTGCCGCCCGCACCCGCTTGGGAGCATAGCTCCCAAACCCACCGTCTTTTTATTCATCATGGGAATGGCGGATCCGGGAGGCCCTGCCTCCCGGCCGGGGCGCGGGGCGGGAGCCCCGCCGGACATCCAGCGGATCATGGCATCACCTCCATGGAGAAATCCCCCAACAGCTCCGCCGCCCAATCCAGCCCCTTGGCCCCGAGGAAGGTGGCGGCGAAGGGGGCGGAGCCGGGCTCGGCCCGCAACCGGTCGATCAGGGCCTGATCGTCGGGCGAAGACGCACCGCACAGGGCCAGGGCGACGGGGCCGAGACCCAGTTCGAACAGCCGGTTGCCGCGCCGGGATTGCAGGTAGTAATGACGCTTGGGAGTAGCCTGGGCGATCAGCTCGATCTGGCGGGCATTGAGGCCGAAACGCTCATAGGCGGCGCGGGCCTGCGGTTCGATGGCGCGGTCGTTGGGCAGGAAGATGCGCTGCGGGCAGGACTCGACGATGGCGGGCGCGATGGAACTGCTGGCGATATCGGCCAGCGACTGGGTGGCGAACACCACCGCGACATTCTTCTTGCGCAGCACCTTCAGCCATTCGCGGATGCGGGCGGCGAACAGCGGGTTGTCGAGAAACACCCAGGCCTCGTCGAGGATCAGCAGGGTCGGCCGCCCGTCGAAGCTTTCCTCCAGCCGGTGGAACAGATAGGTCAGCACCGGCGCCACCACCCCGGCCTGATGCATCAGTTCCTCGGTCTCGAAGCACTGGATGTCGGCCAACGCCAGAGTGTTCTCGGCGGCATCGAGCAGGCGGCCGAACGGCCCTTCCAGGGTGTAAGGCATCAGCGCCGATTTCAGCGCGTTGGACTGCACCAGCACGGCGAGGCCGGTCAGGGTGCGCTCCTCCGGCGGCGCCGAGGCCAGGCTGGTCAGCGCCGACCACAACGCCTCCTTGACCTCGGGGGTGACGGTCACCTTCTCGTGGGCTAGCAGCTCCGCCAGCCATGCCGCCGCCCAGGACCGCTCCGCCGGTTCATGGATACGGCGCAGCGGCTGAAAGGCCAGCGAACCGCCCGCCCCCAGGGCATGGTGGATTCCGCCCATGGCGAGCACGGCGGCGCGGGCCGAATTGCCCTTGTCGAACAGGGTCACCCGAGCCCCGGCATAGCGGCGGAACTGCAACGCCAGCAGGGCCAGCAACACCGATTTGCCGGCACCGGTGGGGCCGACGATCAGCAGATGGCCGACATCGCCCACATGGGTGGAGAGGCGGAACGGGGTCGAGCCGGAGGTCTCGGCCACCAGCAGCGGTGGCCCGTCGAGATGGCGGTTGCGGGCCGGCCCCGCCCAGACCGAGGACAGCGGCATCAGATGGGCCAGATTGAGGGTATGGACCAGCGGCTGGCGGATATTGGCGTAGACATGGCCGGGCAGGCTGCCCAGCCAGGCCTCCACCGCGTTGACGCTTTCGCGGATGCAGGTGAAGCCGAGGCCGTTGACGATGCGCTCGACGGCGCGGACCTTGTCCTCGACGGTCTGGCGGTCCTCGTCCGACACGGTGATGGTGGCGGTGAGATGGCCGTAGGCGACATGGTCGCCGCCCAGCGCCTGCAACGCCAGATCGGCATCGGCCACCTTGTTGTCGGCGTCGGAATCGAGCAGTTGCGCCGGTTCGTTATAGAGCACCTCCCGCAGCAGGGCGGCGATCGACTTGCGCTTGGCGAACCAATGCCGCCGCAGCCGGGTCAGTTCCCGGATCGCCTGGGTCTTGTCGAGGCAGATGAAGCGGCTGACCCAGCGATAGGCGAAATCCTGGTGGTTGAGAGCGTCGAGCAGTCCCGGCCGGGTCAGATTGGGAAAGCCCAGGATGGTGAGCGTGCGCAGATGACGCCCGCCCAGCATGGGCTCCAGCCCGCCGGTCAGCGGGCTGTCCACCAGCAGGCCATCGAGATAGAACGGCGTCTCGGGCACCGCCACCGCATGGCGCCTGGTCGAGATGGTGCCGTGCAGATAGGTCAGGGTTTCCCCGTCGTCCAGCCCCCGCACCTCCGGCATGAAGCCGGCCAGCAGGTCCCGCACCCGGTCGGTCTCCACCACGAACCCCGCCAGCTCCCGCCGCCAGTCCCGCCCCTTCCCGTCCCGGCCGGTCTCCACCAGCGCGCTCTCGGCGCGGGCGATTTGATCGGCCGGCGGCAGGAAGAGCAGGGTCAGATGGGTCCGGCTCTCGAAATGATGGCCGGTGCGGCCCTCGAAGGCGGCCCGGCGCTCCTGATCCACCAGCCAGGAGGCGGCATCGGCGAAACGGGACTGGGGATAGCCCAGCGCCTCGGCCCGCTCCGCCTCGAAGAACAGGGCCCAGCCGGAACCGAAGCGCTTCAGCGCGTTGTTGGCCCGGGCGCAGGCGCCCACCAGCTCGGCCTCGGTGGCGCTGTCGAGATCGGGACCGCGAAAGCGCAGCGTCCGCTGGAAGCTGCCATCCTTGTCGAGCACCACCCCCGGCGCCACCAGCGCCGCCCAGGGCAGATGGTCGGCCAGCCGGTCGGCGCGGGGCCGGTATTCGCCGAAATTCAGCATGCCAGCCCCCCCTTCTGGCGCAGATGGCGGATCAGCACGGCCCAGAAGTCGGGATCGCGCTTGGCGGCGAACACCGCCAGGGTATGCCCGGCCAGCCACAGCCCCAATCCGGCGATCCACATCTGCAGGCCGAGCCCGATGGCCGCCGCCAGCGTGCCGTTAACGATGGCCACCGTGCGCGGCGCCCCGCCCAGCAGGATCGGTTCGGTCAGCGACCGGTGCAGCGGAACCTCGAAGCCGTCGATGGCGGCCATCACACCAGCGCTCCGCCGCCGAACGAGAAGAACGACAGGAAGAAGCTCGACGCCGCGAAGGCGATGGACAGGCCGAACACGATCTGGATCAACCGGCGGAAACCGCCCGAGGTTTCGCCGAAGGCCAAAGTCAGGCCGGTGGTGATGATGATGATCACCGCGATGATCTTGGCCACCGGTCCCTGCACCGATTCGAGAATCTGCTGCAGCGGGGTTTCCCACGGCATGCCGGAACCGGCGGCCAAAGCGGGGGTGGTGAGCAGCAGGGTGGCGATGGTCAGCAGCGCGCGCATGGCGATCTCCTTAAGCCTTCGGCTTGGGCGGGCTGCTGCCCGCGCCGGCCTGGGGCGGGGCCCCAGACCCCATTGATGAACAAGCGAGGGGTTCGGGCAGTGCCTCCCCGAGCGGGTCCGGGCGGCAGCCCGATGGCAAAGCCATCTCGCCGATGGCGTAATCGCCATTGCCGTCCAGCCCGCCGACCGCGGCGATGGTCTCGATCCGCCGGCCGGCGCCGCGCCCGGCGATGAACACCACCAGGTCGATGGCCTCGGCGATCAGCCGGCGCGGCACGGTGACCACGGCTTCCTGGCAGAGCTGTTCGATGCGGGTGAAGGCGGCACGGGCGGAATTGGCATGCACGGTGGCGATGCCGCCGGGATGGCCGGTGTTCCACGCCTTCAGCATGTCGAGCGCTTCCGGCCCCCGCACCTCGCCGATGATGATGCGGTCGGGCCGCAGCCGCAGCGTCGAGCGCACCAGATCGGCCAGCGACACCACCCCCGGCCGGGTGCGCAGGGCGACGCAATCGGGAGCCGCGCATTGCAGCTCCCGGGTATCCTCGAGGATGATCACCCGCTCATCGAGACCGGCCATTTCGGCCAGCAGGGCATTGGCCAAAGTGGTCTTGCCCGAGGAGGTGCCGCCCGCCACCAGGATGTTGCGACGATCACGCACCGCCGCCGTCAAGGCCTCCGCCTGGAACGGCGTCATGATGCGATCGGCGACATAGTCGGCCAGGGTGTAGATCCGTGCCGCCGGCTTGCGGATGGCGAAGCACGGCGCCGCCGCCACCGGCGGCAGCAGGCCTTCGAAGCGCTCGCCGGCCAATCCCTCCCCGCGCGACGGCAGTTCGGCGCTGACGATGGGATTACCGGCATGGATTTCAGCCCGCACATGCGAGGCGACCAACCGGATGATCCGCTCCACTTCCGCCGGGGCCAGCCTTTCGCCGGTATCCACCCGGCCCAGGCCGAGTCGGTCGAGACGCAGGCTGCCGTCGGGATTGACCATCACCTCGATCACGGCGGGATCGGCCAGGGCGGCACCGATCGCCGCCCCCAAGGCGGTGCGCAGCATGGCATGGCGGCGGCTTTCGGCTTCGGGATGGAGAAGCCCGCTCATGACGGATTCTCCCCATGGCGGTCGAGCGTCCTGCCGCCCCCGGCCATCTGCCGTCCGACCTGATCGATGAAGGCCTGGAAGCGGTCGCGGCCCACCGCGCGGGCGGCGGCGTCGGGCTCGGGCAAGGGCGCCGTCACCGTCAACTGGTAGCGCACCAGCAGCGCCAGGCTTTCCAGCAGCACCTGGCCGTCGCGCTCGATGCGCTCCAGCTGAGCGCCGATCCGGTTGAGGCGCAGGCCGAAGCGGTCGTCCAGTTCGTGGGCGCCCCGGCGGTTGAGCCAGGCCGTCACCGCATCGGCCAGGATCGCCGATTTTGAGGCGCCCGGCCTGGCCGCCAGCGCCTCCAGCCGGGCGCTGAGATCGGCATCGAGGAACAGCTGATGGCGGATCTTGGCGCGGATCATCTCGGCCTCCCTCAGAACGACGGCAGCAGGTCGTCACCGCCGCCTTCGGTCATGGCGTGGGCGCGGGTGAGGCTGGACAGCCGGTCCATCAGCCGCTGGTCGGCGACGACGTCGCCATCGTCCTCGGCGAGGCCGAACAGATCGCCCTGCGCCGGGGCGGCGGGTTTGCCGGCGCCCGCCTCGGGCAGGCCGGGATGGCGTTGCTGCTGTACCCCGCCCTCGTCATCCGGCGCGCCGGCTTCCTCATCGATAACGGCGGCGGCGAGACCGGCATGCGGCCCCCGCACCTGCCCGCCCCAATCGTCGAGACGCGGCGCCGGCTTATCGCTATAGCCGTCCTCGGCCAGCAACGGGGCGGCAACGACGCGGGGGATGAAATTGCCGTCCTCGTAATAGCGCAGCTTGCTGGCCCGGATCGGCGCCAGGCCGGAGACCAGCACCAGTTCGTCGGCGGGCGGCAATTGCATCACCTCGCCGGGGGTCAGCAGCGGCCGCGCCGTCTCCTGGCGGCTGACCATGACGTGGCTGAGCCACGGCGCCAGCCGGTGGCCGGCATAGTTGCGCTGGGCCCGCAATTCGGTGGCGGTGCCCAGCGCGTCGGAAATGCGCTTGGCGGTGCGCTCGTCATTGGACGAGAACGCGATGCGGACATGGCAGTTGTCGAGGATGGCGTTGGTCTCGCCATAGGCCTTGGAAATCTGGTTGAGGCTTTGGGCGATCAGATAGGCGCGGATGCCGTAGCCGGCCATGAAGGCCAACGCCGTCTCGAAGAAGTCCAGCCGCCCCAGGGCGGGGAACTCGTCCAGCATCATCAGCAGCTGGTATTTGCGCCGCTTGGCCGGGTCTCCCTCCAGCCGCTCGGTCAGCCGGCGGCCGATCTGGTTGAGCACCAGCCGCACCAGCGGCTTGGTCCGCGAGATGTCGGACGGCGGGATCACCAGATAGAGCGACACCGGCCGCTCGGCATCGACCAGATCGGCGATGCGCCAGTCGCAGGCCGAAGTGGTCGCCGCCACCACCGGATCGCGGTAAAGGCCGAGGAACGACATGGCGGTCGACAGCACGCCGGAGCGCTCGTTCTCGGATTTGTTCAGCACCTCGCGCGCCGCCGAGGCCACCACCGGATGGACCCGGGGTGCGTCCTGCGTGCCGAGATGGTTGGTGGCCATCATCCGGCGCAGGGTATGGGCGAAGCTGCGCTGCGGGTCGGACAGCACGGTGGCGACCCGGGCCAGAGTCTTCTCCTCCTCGGCATAGAGCACATGCAGGATGGCGCCGACCAGCAGGCTGTGGCTGGTCTTCTCCCAGTGGCTGCGCCGCTCCAGCGCCCCTTCGGGATCGACCAGGATGTCGGCAATGTTCTGGACGTCGCGGACCTCGTCGGGGCCCTGGCGCACCTCCAGCAGCGGGTTGTAGCGGGCCGAGCGCGGGTCGGTGGGATTGAACAGCAGGCAGTGCGAGAACCGCGACCGCCAGCCCGCCGTCAGTTGCCAGTTCTCGCCCTTGATGTCGTGGATGACCGCCGAGCCGGTCCAGGACAGCAGAGTCGGCACCACCAGCCCGACGCCCTTGCCGGAACGGGTGGGCGCGAAGGCCATGACATGCTCCGGCCCGTCATGGCGGAGATAGCGATGGCCCAGCCGGCCGAGGAACACTCCCGCCGGCCGGAACAGCCCGGCGGTTTCGATCTCCCGCGCGGTCGCCCAGCGCGACGAGCCGTAGGTGGTGACCAGCCGGGTCTGCCGCGCCCGCCACAGCGAGCCGGCGATGGCGGCGGCGCAGCCCATGAAGCCGCTGGCCCCGGCCAGCATCCCCGCCCGATCGAACACCCGGGGCGCATAGGCGTCGAAGGCATACCACCAGGGGAACAGCTGCCATGGCCGGTAGAGCGGAAAGCCGAAGATCACCCCCCATGGCGCCCCCAGTTGGGCCTGATAGCCCAGCATCGCCGCCGCCCACTGGGTCGCCGCCCAGACCCCGAGGAGGGTGATGGCGAAAACGACCGCGATCTGGCCGATCAGCAGCTTGGTGGGGGTCATGGGACCTGTCCCGTATCCGGCCTGGCACCAGCGCCACGGCAGCGGGACAAGGGTCCGGCAGAACACCGGAATCGGAAATCGCGTTCACTTACGATGGGTTACGACGATTCGGCCGGAGCGCATCCGGAGGGCGGTCGGGCGGGAATCGGGGATGGTCCCGGCCGGAAAAGCCGCAACCCCCTTGCGGTGACGGGCGATCGGCATTATCTTCCGATCCAACGGAATATTTATGAGGTCCCCCATGGGCGCCGCCCTGCTGACCCCCGCCGAGGCCGCCGTCATCGCTGGCGTCAGCCTGCGCGACATCAACCGGGTCATCGATGAGAAGATCCTGCCGGCGGGCTTCACCACCGTCGGGGATGGCCGCCGCATCCAGCTGGCCGCCTGTCCGCTGGTGGGGTTCTACTTCCGCGCCGCCAAGGCGCTGACGGCGGAGGAGCGTCTGCTGCTGATCCTCCGCTTCGCCGAGCGCATCACCGGCGACATGGCCGATCACCCCTTCGCCGGTTGGAGCACCGCCGACTGGACCGTCCACGACGGCTTCCTCAGCGTCAGCCTGTCGGGCTTCGTGGCGGAGGCCGACGACCGCTCCACCCGGCTGGCCGCCGCCCGGGCGATGGTGGTCGAGGATCCGGCAATCCTGAGCGGAACCCCCGTCCTCCGCGGCACCCGCATCCCGCTCTACGATCTGGTGGCCTCGGTCGCCGCCGGACTTCCCCGCGAGCGCATCTTCGCCGCCTATCCTGGCCTGAACGCAACCGCCCTCGATCTCGCCACCCTCTATGCCGAGGCCAATCCGGTGCGCGGCCGCCCCCGCCGCTTCACCGTCCTGCCCCCCGGCGCCACCATCACCGCCGAGCGCACCGTCCCGAGGCGCCGCCGGGCATGAAGCTGCTGATCGATGAATGCCTGAGCGAGGAATTGGCCAAGCTCGCCCGCGAGCGCGGCCATCCCGACGCCTCCCACATCCGCTGGATCGGCAAGGGCGGCGCCAAGGACTGGGAGTTGATGCCGGTCATCATCGCGGGCGACTGGACCTTCGTCACCAAGAATTCCATCGATTTCCGCGGCTCCGCCGATGCGCCGGGACAAGCCGGCGAATATGCCGGTCTCGATCTCCATGCCGGCCTCATCTGCCTCAACGGCCCGGTCGGCATGGACCTCGACCTCCAGATGGAGATGTTCGAGGTGGCGCTCGACGAGATCGATACCCAGCCCGATCTGGTCAATCAGGTGCTGGAGGTTAGCCTGGAGAACGATGCCGACGCGGAGATGCGGGTGGCGCGGTATGCGCTGCCGGATGAGGGGTGATGGGGAACCTCGGCTTCCGGTTTCCTTGATGTCGGCGAATGCCTCATTTGGACCGGAGGCGAACGTCGCTGTTGACCGATCAAGGATGGATCTGCGAAGGCTCTTTGTTGGCGTTGCTTGCTGGCACTGGCTCGGTCGGTGTCGTCTGCTTTGGCGCCGAGATCTGCGGCTGAATATTACCGGCCTGATTATTGGCGACCGGCGGAGGCTTGGTATCTTCCGACCTTGGGATACACAGGATGACAACCAGGAGAACGACGACCGAGGCTAAGCCAATCCCTGCAGTCCACCAGAACGCATATTCTGCCCTCCCAATCGGCTTCGTGACCATGCGTTTATAGTCTTCAGGGATCAGGAATCGGTACAGCCGCGGCTGCCAGTCGATACGAAGGCTGCGCTGGAGCAAGATGAACTGCGTGCCAGATAAGGCGACGATAAAAACATACGCCAGCGCGACAGCCATCACGGCGATCATCACTGCGGGATAGACGTTCGTCGCAACCCGGGTCGCGATAAGACCGATGCCGATAGCAAGCGCGCTCGCGACCGCAGCTATGGTTTGGCGAGTTGCATCGGTCACTTTTGCCGTCTCTTCTGTGACCGCTTTGCGGAGATCGCCGAGCGCCTTAAGCGTGTCCCGGCTCAAGTCGGACAGTGACATTTGATAGGCGATCTTCGCCCCGTCTAGTGCGGCTGCGATATGGATACGTGCGCATTCCTCGGCTTGAAGATGCGTGCCTCCGGTTTGGGCGAGTTCTGTCGCCAGGAGAACATGGCGCATCTCGGCTTCGCGCTCATTCTCGAATATCCAGCGTTGGGCGCGCTGAAGACTAAGGAATCCATCGCGGCCGAGGGCTGCGAGCGCATCAGTAGGATGAACCGGCCCCATAAGGACCAAACGCGGCGGCCCCTTGAATTTAAGTGCGTAGGATTCCATCTCGACCTCGTCCGGGAGTGACCGGAGCAAGGCAACGGTTGCAATGCCCGCCCATAACCGGAAAGTGGGATCGTCGAAGATGGGCAACTCGTCTGCTTGGAGTAGCCAGGGACGAATGTCGTTGGGAACGACACGAAGTTCGCCATATTCACGGACAAGCGACCGGGGGCTCTTTGTCGGCGGCAGAGGCTCAAACTGAGTCACGTCGCCCCATGGTGTGAAAATGACGCGCTGAGTCGCGAAGGGTTGTGGCAGCCGCGCGAGGAGACACCGCGGCTCGTCTCGGGGTTCCGTGAGCCACTGAGTGAATCCGGACCGCGTTAGCAGGGCTATCGTGTCAAGGCCATAGTCAGGCTTGTGGATTGTAATCCGGAATGGTGCGAAGTGCTCGCTGATCGTGTTCACGTCCCACGGCGTATTCTCGCGATCGACGATCAGCGCATTCCAATTAAGATCGGCACATTCGGCCAGCACTGCGCGCGCGTCACCGACCGCGAGTTCCGACACCCCGACCGTCGGCTTCGCCTCATTGAGCACAGCTCGATTGCCGACCGCGAGATCGTCAAGCAGTGTTGCGAGTGTTGTCAGCGACAACGCGATCCTCCGTTACGCGTTCAGTCTGGATGGTGATCGTTTCGCCACCGCCGGGACGAGACTCTCTTCGGACAGTTGCTCCGATTGCGTCATCGGGATAGATCAGCGTGATGCCTTCCGTAGTCTTGAGGCGACGCAACGGCGGGCGACGCAGAACCTGGCGGTCTGGAGGAAAGACGAGCCCCTCAAGCTTGGCAGAACGGACTTTCCGGCGAGTCCGCGCCAGCAGGTCAGCGCGCGTATTCTCGTCCTCGGGATTGCCCGCCGCAGCAAGGATGGCATCGGCGATCGCCTCCTCGGTGATCTCCTGTCGATCACGCAGCACATCCTTCGCACGGCGAAACGCGCGCGGGACATCGCGATCCGGCAACGCGTCCTGGCAGGCCTGCAACGTCTCGCGGACAACGTTGACCATCTGCTGGTTAAGTTCTTGGTCGCTCCGGGTCCGCTTCACATGAAGGAAGGCAGCGAAATAGTCACCGATATCGGGCGCGTGCTTCATTCGATCCCGCGCAGACAATGTTTGTTCGGCGACGTTATCAACAACCCGGATCAGAGCTGATTTTTGGATGGCTTTTTTGTCGGCGATGAATGCGTGAACGATGCGGCGCAGCAGCCCACCCTGATCAACATCCGCCTGTTCGATGGCCTCCCTATAGTCATATTTGATCAGGCCGTAGATTCGAACACCTTGGGTTGCCGTCGCAAGTTCGAAGATGAAGAAAGCACCGTCGCGAACATGGCCAAGATGGAGCCTAGCGAATTCGCGCGACAATGCCTGAGTTCCGGCTTCAAACGTGTCAGCACCGGAGGCAATCCGTTCAAGTTGCGTCTTCGTTTGCGAACTGGGATCAAAGCTGAAGACAGCAGCAACGTCTGTGTCGCGAATCCGATCAATAAAGAATTCTTCATGCTCAACGCGACGCGCGGGTTCAGCCACAAATTCGCCTTCGCCCACGACATGCAGGATCATATTAGTGATCCTCAGAGAGCTTATCTCCTCGTCAGTAAAGAAGCCCACGCATTCTCTCCCCATCCAGCCGAAGCGCAAGAGAGGCGGCGAGAGCCTCTCGCACACATCAATGTTTCAAGGACGGCGTGACCCCGCGTCCTCGGACAGTTCCCAAGCGAACGATCTGCGGGCAAAGAGCCCAGCCCCCGTGCGACTCTTCCGAGAATCATCTTGTTTTCTCGCTCTTCCGTCAATATTTAACGAAGAACTGGGGGCCAGAGCGCATATCGTAAGCCCCGTTGCAGCTATGACGCGCTGCTGGAGCCAATATCCGCTTCAGCGATATCCTGACGCGAGGCCGGAATAAGGCAAACGCTTTGAATGGCAGAGAATGGTCACGAGCCACCCTTCAGCCATTTCCCCATCATGACACGCTTGGCCCGCTCCGCTGTCGTCCGATGGTCCAGGAAATCCCGTCGCCGCGCATGATGCCGGACACCTGTTTGCCGAGATGGTGTTCCAGCACCGGCCGCCACGGCACCAGGGTGAAGTCCCGGCTGGTCTCGATGATCGCGAATTTGCCGCTGGCGAGATCGACGGCGCGGCGATAGATGCCCTCGACCCGATCGCCCTGCCCGGTTTCCGCATAGCCCAGCCCCAATTCCCCGGACAGCTGACCGGCGACACGGGCCAGTTCGCGCCATCGTAAAATGTCGAGCAGACCGGCGCGATAGACGACGCGGCCCTGCTCCTCCCGGGCCAGTCCTTCGGCGATCAGCCATTGCCGCCGCCGGGCCTGGGCGTCGCGCACCTCCTGGCCGAAGCCGGACTCGCGCAAGGGTTCCGGAGTGGCCGACACCAGTTCGCGGTCGAGCCAAGTGGCCCCAATGGCAGCGATCTGGCGCTCCAGCGGCAATGAGGACAGGGTTCGCACCACCACCGGGGCGGCCCTGGCCTGCTGCCGCTCGAATTCCGCCGCCCGCTCGAGATGATCGGCGGCGATGATCCAGGTCCCGTCGGGCTGGCGTTCGACGGCGCCAGCCAGCCGCCGCATCGCTTCCAGGCGACGGACATGAGTCTCGGCGAAGCTCTCGCTGGCCGAGGGATCATGGCGCAGATGGATGTCGATGCTGTAGCGCCCGTCATGGGCGGCGGCGATCTCGGTGATGGTGCGGTCGACGGCACGCGGTTCGGCTCGCTTGGGCTCGATGCGGATGATGCCGCCTTCGGGGATCGGTGGGGTGGCCTCGCCCTGGCCTATATCGACGTAATGGGTGCGGCCATCCACCCCATCGACGATCAGGTAATGGCAGTCGTTGATCTCGTCGGCAAGACCCCGGGCGACGACGCGGCCGAGGATGGATCGCGCCGAGGATTCCGCCGGATCGTGGATGACGGTCTCGCCGGCGGCCCGCGCCAGCCCCCGGGCGGTCATTTCGCGGTGCAGCGTCTTGATGATGTCGCCGCGCTCGCCCATGCGCCGTAGCGTGTCCTCCAAGCCCCCCGCCAGCCGCCACTGCCCCGGCGCCACCTCCTCGGCCAGACCGAGGCGATTCAGCTTGCGCAGACGGCCGGCCCGCAGACTCTGCTGGAAGGCGTCGCGGTCGCCGGAGCGGACCAGGCCATCGCCGCCGATGTCGCGCAGCAGGCGGCGATCGAGGCTGGTCAGGCGCTCCTGCTCCACCTCGCGCCGCAGCCGGTTCTCGATCTCCAGGTCGGTGCGCGGCCCCAGATCGAGCGTCACCAGCTCCGCCGCCCGCTCCCGGATGCCCTGGGTGAGGTAGTCGCGGGCGATGACCAGATCCTTGCCCCGGTCGTCGCGGCCACGGAGGATGACATGGCTGTGGGGATGGCCGGTATTGTAGTGATCGACCGCCACCCAATCGAGCCGGGTGGCCAGATCCTGCTCCATCTGCGCCATCAGGCGGCGAGTCAGCGGCTTTAGATCGTCGTATTCGGCGCCGTCCTCCGGGGCGACGATGAAACGGAACTGATGGCGGTCGCCCTCGGCGCGGGCGAGGAAGGCCTTGCCGTCGGCGCGGTCCTGCCCGGCATCGTATAATTGGCCGGGCTGGCCGTCACGGGTCACGCCATCGCGCTGGATATAGCGCAGATGGGCCCGCGCCCCCTGCATCCCCTTGCCGGCCAGTTTGACAATGCGGGATTTGACGATGACACGGCGGACGCGGAAGGCGGCATGACGGTCGCGGGCGGACAGCACCCGGCCGATGCCGGCGCCGCGTCCGATCCGGCCGCCGTGAAATTTGGACTTACCGCCGCCGCGCATCCGCCCACCGGCCAGCGCAGTGGCCTGCAACACCCGATGCAGATATTTGCGGCCCCGGCGGCTGCCCCGGGAGCGGATCTTGCCGGGCCTGGGTTCGAAGTCGTCGTCCTGGGTCATGGCCCTATCTCCATCACCTCGTGGAAAATCAATGCTTTGCGGGATCGCATCTCCACGGCCGCAAGGGCGGTCTCCCTGAAAAACGATGTGCAGACAAGGACTTGGGCGTCTCGACGAGACAGACCTTTAATCTTGCCTTACGCGGCATTCCGGAGCCTCCACCGCATCATTCCCGCTCATTTGCGACCTCATGCCTGACGGAAGCCCGAGGCGAGGCTCGGAACCACCGCCCCGGAGGAGGTCGGCGGGGTCATCCCCCGCCGTCGAGGAAGGCCTGTTCGGCATCCTCGAAACAATCGAAGCCGCGCTGCGTCAGCAGGGCCCGGACTCGCCGTTCGCCATCGACGACGCAGGTCGCCACGAGGTAACGGCGGCGGAAATAACCGATGATCCGCACGATCACGCCGCTCGCCTCGTCGTCATCGAAGCCGTCCCAGGCCCCGAGATCGCGTTCGACGAAGCGGCTATCCCAGACAAAATCGGCCCATTCGGCGGCGATAATGGTGTCGATATCGCCGCCGAAATGCTCGAGCAGTCGCGGGAAATGATCGAACTCGGCGTGCGGGTGAATGGCATGGGATGACATGGCAACCTCCTGGATGGACGTCCTCCTCATCGAGGACACCTCCCCGGAGCAGCCGGCGAAACGCCGGTCAGGGACGCGGCACGCGCCGCGCAGCGGGGCGTGGGGGAGCCAAAATGCGCCCGCATTTTGGGGGAACCGCGCCTCCTTGACCGGCGCTTCGCCCTGGCTGGTAGACTGACCAAGCCGAGACGAAGCCCCTCTCTCCACCGGCGCCGCGCCTCTCATTTTCCTTCCCCCGGCCCGGTGGTCAGGGGCACGAACAGATCGCCGGACCCAGCTGCCTTCGGGTCGTCCAATGGGGCGTTCTCGACAGTCCGCAGATGAAAGAACAGCCGCGTCCCCGACCGCAGCGCGGGTGGCAGGGTCGCATCGGTGGGGGCCCGGGCCAGGGTGGCGAGATAGCGGCGGGTCTCGGCGGGAAGCGGTGTTCCACTCCTGAGATACCGGTCATAACGAGCCGGCCCGGCATTGTAGGCGGCGAACAGGCCGGGGGAGCCGTAGCGGTCATGCATCGCCCGCAGATACGCCGCCCCCGCCAGGATATTGTCGCGGGGATCGAAAGGATCGGGGCCGAGGCCAAGGTGGAGGCGCAGTTCGGCCCAGGTGCCGGGCATGATCTGCATCAGCCCCATGGCGCCCTTGGGCGAAACGGCGCGGGGATTGCCGCCGCTTTCGGCTTTCAGGACCGCCCGAATCCAGCTCTCGGGAAGGACGAAACGCTGGGCGGCTTCGGTGATGGCCGGCTGCCAGCGATCCGCCGCCTGCGCCGGCATCACCGCCAGGAGTCCGGCGACCAGGAGGCTCAGTCGGTCCATAACGGCACCAGCCGACCGATCACGGCGGAGATCGGAACCGGCCCGAACAGGCGGCCATCGAACGAATCCGCCACCTCCGCCATCAACGGCAACAGTTCGTCCCCGAGGCACGCGCACCCTTCCCAGCGCGGCAAAGACCGGCCCAGACGGTCGCGCTCCAGCCGGATGGCGACCGCTTCGCCGTTGATGAACAGGTCATCACCGAGGGCGCAGACCGTATCGCCGGCCAGCGCCGCGACACGCTTCACCAGCGGCACCTGCGGCGGCAGATAGCCCCGCGCGGCGGCGAGGTCACGGATGCCGGCGGGCGGCCACAGCAGCATCAGATCGCCGCGCCGCAACGGCGCGGCCGGCAGCACCCGGTAGAGGCCGATGGGGGCGCTGGCACTGGCGTTCCACACCAGCAGCGGCGCCGGTCGGCCGAACCCGGCAAGGCCGACCCAGCCGAGCCCGACCAGGGTCAGGGCGAGGATGACGCGCGGGTGGTGGTGCCCGCGCCGGTGCCGCCGCGGGCGGATCAGGCGGAGCGCGATCATCGCCGTGCCGCGCCCGCCCCGGTGTCGGAGGTAGAGGCTTGGCCGTGGGTTTTCGACCAGCCGTCGAGGTCGTCGATATGGTAACGGACATAGCGGCCGTGCTTGCGGAAGCGTGGTCCGCCGCCCATTGTCCGCATCTTTTCCAGCGTCCGGCCGGACAGGCCGACATAGAAGGCGGCCTGGGCGGTGTTGAGGAACGGGCTGCCTTTTCGGGCCTGGGCGGCCCGGAGGATTTCGTCGTCCATTCTTGCTCTCCATCGGGTGCAGCGGCGGGCATCGCCGCGAATGGGGCAAGGATGGCGGAGGGCGGCGTGCCGCGGGACGCTCTGAAACCGGCCCCCCGGGATTTCGAGCGGGCGGGCTAGGGAAACAGCCCCGCCACGGCGATCCGCGGCGGGGCTGCCGAGGGCCTTACCGGTCGCGCGGCTCCCACAGGGCCATGTGGGTGGCCCCGTCCTCGGTGGCGTGTTCAAGCTTGACCAGGCGGGCGCGGACCCAGTTGGGGCCGAATTCCGGGGCGCCGATCTTGAGGTTGAGATAGGTCTCGCCGCTGGTCTTGGCGACCTGGCTCCAGGCGGCGCCGACCTCGAAACGCTGGCCGTTGCCGGCATAGACCCGGTGATCGGGGGCGTTGTCGGACTGCTTGTCCACGGGGATGATGGTCAGGTTGGCGGTAACGTTGAGGGTCTTGAGGGTGCCGGTGAAGACGCCGTCGTCGAGCTTGGTGAAGGTGCCGAGGGTGATGGCCATGATAAGTCTCCTAAGCGTTCGTCGCGGGGACCGTCCCTGCGATGGCTCGGGCGACAAGACCGCCAGGCGTGGCCGTCCACCCGCAGCCGCAGGCGAAGGGCCGGAACGGCGTGGAGAACCCGGAGGGCAGGAAAATTTGAGAGCGTAGCGGGCGCGAGGAATGCCGCGAAACGCGGCAGGGGAAATTTTCCGCCCCCGAAGGGTTGGACGGACGCGACGCGGGATTTAGCCCTCAAGAGCCAGCAGGGATGGTCCACGATGGACACCAGGAGACGGCGGCCCATCACCGGAGGGATTCCGCCCCGACCACGGCCACGATTCCCGCCGGCCCGAAGGCCCGCTTTCCCGCCTGCCCCGGCCGGTTTCCGGGAGCAGACGACGAGCATCATCTCCCCATCACGGGGACCTGCCCGAGGGACAATCCGGAGAGGACTGCACCGGAACCGTCCGGTCGCGATGAACTGCGGGACACCTCATCACCACGGGCGATGACCGGTGCGTTCGGCGGGAACAAACCCGCCGTCAGCGTCATGAACCAGCAGGAAAAGACGGAGCCCGCATGAATCCGTGGGAACCGATCCGACATCGGTATTGGCGGCAGGCCCCCGGTGGATCGGTCATGGCGGAGCAAACGGTAATCCGCCCGCGATATTCCCTCAGCTCGCCGGACGAAACGGGTTGGCGATCCGCAGCCGGTTCTCGATCATCCTCCCATCCTGCATGTCTTCCGACCACAGCCGGTCGCAATCGGCGTGGAGCGCCGAGGCGACGATCATCGCGTCCCAGATCGACAGGCTATGGCGTTCGGCCAGGGCCAGGCCGGTTTCGTGGATCTCCACGGTGAGGGGACGGACCTCCAGCAGGGCCCGGATCACCGACAGGAAGGTCTGAATTTCCGTCCACGACAGCCGCATCTTGCGGCGGGCGACATGGGTGAATTCGTTGAGCACCTGCACGCTGATGGCGCCGCCATCCCGGATCACCGTCTCCGCCCGGTCCGCCTTGTCCAGATCGCCGGAGGCGAGATAGACCAGGACATTGGTGTCGATGAAACTACCGGGCATTGGCCTCGTCCCGGTCGAACTTGAAATCGGCGGGAAGCCGTCCCCGGAAGGCATGCAGGCGCTTCAGCATCTCGTCCCGGCCGGGCTTGCGCGCCACGGAGAATTCCCGCGCATCCTCCACATGGATTTCGATCTCGTCACCCTCCTTCAATTCCAGGGCCTCGACGACCGAGGCGGGAAGACGGACGGCGAGACTGTTGCCCCATTTCGCGACCTGCATGGCACCCTCCGATGATAGACGTTTGATGAAATGTATATCCGGCAGGAACCGTGATCAAGGGAACCGGCATCGCAGGCGAGCAGACAGGACGACCGGCCGATTGACACCGAAACCGCTTTCTGCGCATCAAAATCACAACCTTTGGGGCAATCTCACACCGACCAGCATCCATGGCCGACATGCCTGCACTCGATTTTTCCAAACCATTTAAGGCAATGGTCGCGAATGCGGACCTGACAATCACACCATGGGCGCTCATCAGCCTCCTGAGCGCCGCAGCATCAAATCTGCTCACACCACTGGCACCCGTTGCCGGCTGGGCGTTCGTGGTCTGTCTTTCCGCCGCAGTGGCGACTTTCTTTCTAGCGGCACGGTCCAAGGCAAGCGATCCCCAAGCCAATCCGCTACGACTCTATGGAAATGGTCTTCTTGTCGCGGTCGTGCTTGGCTTGGGGTTCGGCAGTGTCTGGACATGGCAACAAATAGCCGGCAACCCGCAGCAAGGCGTCATCGTAGCAAAGGCACCGGAACTGGCCCCATTGCAGAACCTGCTTCCCGGGATGGTCATCGACCTCCATGCCTTGCGAGATTCCGCGGCATCGGCCGACGCGGGGATCGAGAGGATCAACCGGAGCGTGAAGCGGGAAACAAGCGAAGATCCCAGGAAAGAACTGGCCAATATGGGCCTGCCGTGGACGGCCGAGAGTTTCCTCAAATCCATCGAACTTGGTGACCGGAGAAGCATCGACCTTTACTTGGCGGGCGGCATGCGACCCGACGTGCGAACCGATCAGTCCGTACTTTTCTACGCCATCGTCAGCAACTCCCCCGATCTTGAATGGACGTTAAGGCGCTTCGTCCAAATGGGGCTCGACCTCGATCAGCCAATGGATTTGCACGATGGCTCGTACGCGCTCTATCCCAGTGCACAATGGAAGACGCCGGTTTATGTCGCAGCCATGCACGGCAGATTTGCCACGCTTCGCCTGCTGATGCGCCTTGGGGCGACGACAAAGCCCATGGCCCACGAATTTTCCGCCCTCGTCGCCCAAATCGACGCCGCCGAGGCCGAAAAAGTCCGTATGCGGGACCCAAAATATTGTGCGGCGAAGAAGTTGCGGGAAAAATTCGGGGAAGTCGTCGAAATGGCAAAAAAATTCTGCCTTGTTGATTTTGAAGCATGCGCCGACAGCGTTGATCCGAATCGGGGATACCGACATACGGCGATGCTGGTCTGCGAGAAAATGGTCCCTCTGGAGCGGCAATTTGCCCCTCTCAATTGGAGCCCGACCAATCCGACACAGCGAAAAAGCTACGTGCAGGCGCTCGAGGCTCTTGGTCAAGATCCAGGTCAAACTTCACAAATTCAGTAATCGGTGCTGCACTCACGGTCGGGGCACGATCTTGCTGGCCGTGCTCATGGCGACCAGAGGGCGCTCACGCGCCGCCCCCCGCTGCGAACCGCCATACCGGGATGCCCATCTTGCGGGCCTTGTCGGCGAGGTTTTCGGAGATGCCGGAGCCGGGGAAGGCGATCACCCCGATGGGCAGGACCTCCAGCATCCGGTCGTTGCGCTTGAACGGCGCGGCGTTCTTATGGCGGGTCCAGTCGGGCTTGAACACCACCTGCGGCACCGCGCGGCTGTCGGCCCAGCAGGCGGCGATGCGTTCGGCGCCCTTGGGACTGCCGCCATGCAGCAGCACCATGCCGGGATGCTTGGCGCGGACGCGGTCGAGCACCTCCCAGATGCGGGCGTGGTCGTTGCACTCCAGGCCGCCGGTGAAAGCGATGCGGGGGCCGGGCGGCATCAGCAGCTGGGTGTCGGCGCGGTGGCGGGCGGCGAGGAAGTCGCGGCTGTCGATCATGGCGGCGGTCAGGGTCCGGTGATTGACCATGGAACCGACGCGCGGCCGCCAGGTCGAGCCGGTGACCGCCTCGTAGCGCTCGGCGGCGGTGTCGCGGAAGAACTCGAAGGCGTTGCGGCGCTCGATCAAGCCGATGCCCTGCTCGATCAGCCGTTCCAGCTCGACCGAGGCGATCTCCGAGCCGTTCTGGTCGCGGCGCGAACGGGTCTGGGCCTGCTCGTTGGCATCGAGATCGCGTTCCAGCCGGTCGATCTTGCGGTGGAAGACGGCGACCAGCGACCACAGCAGGTCGTCGAGATCGTCCTCCAGCCGGGTGTCGGCCAGCATGCCGGCGATGGTATCAACGATACCGGCCAGTTCGGCGCGGACCATGTCGGCCTCGGGCAACGGACGGGGATCGGGCTCGTCCTGGCCGGGGCGATAGCCGTAGAGGGCCAGTTCATCGAGCAGATACCCTGTCGCGGACGGGTGGGATTTCGCTTCCGGTTCGGGACCAAACGGGAGGGTGTCGTGGGTCATGGCGGGCTCCTGCTACCGGTCTGGCCGCGCCTATCGCGGCCTTCACGGGGATCGCCCGCCAGGGCCGCCACCGGGACCGCACCCCGAGCCATGGGCGAGGGGCCGCAGCACCGCAGAGGAGGATGCGCCGCGCGTTCTTGTCCCGCGAGGAAGCCGGGCCCAAGCCCGGCGGGGAAGAAAGCAAGCGGCGCGTCCTTGCCGGTTCCCGGTCGGACCCTGGCAGATCCCCATCCCGGAAGGTCGCCGGCGCGGTCCCCTGGGCGAATCCGGAGCCCCGGCCCCGCCGCCTGCCCCCGGCCCGTCACCGGACGCGATGCACCCTCAGACCGCATCGCGATGAGGCAGGAACCGCCGCGCGTCTTCGGGAGCGAGCTGATCCGCCAGCCGGGCAAGCATGTGATCGGCGCCGAGCCGCAGCAGATCGGCGTTGAAATCCTCGCCCCAGGGCACCAGCGGGCGGACCTCGACGCCGGCCGCGTTTCCGCGCGCCGACAGGCTCTCCACCGCCATGCGGCCGGCGGCGTCGTTGTCGCGGACGACATAGAGCCGGGCCAGCGACGGCGGGAAGACCAGGGCGGCGAGGTGGTTGGCCGACAGGGCGGCGATCATCGACAGGGCGGGCAGGACGGATTTCAGCGCCAGCACGGTTTCGATCCCCTCCCCCGCCGCCAGCACCTCGGTGGCGATACCGAAGCGCACGCCGTTGCCGAGCAGAGAGCCTAGCGCCCGGCGCGGATCGGCCAACGGCGCCTTGCCCCGGCCCGATGGAGCGAGCCAGGTGCGCTGCAGGCCGGTGATGGTGCCGCTGTGATCGGTGACGGCGGCCAGCAAAGCGGGCCAGGCCTCGCTGGGGGCACCAGCATGGGCGCGATGCCAGACGGCGGGATGAAAGCGCAGGCACGGCCAGCGGAGCGGGCCGAGGATGCCGCGCGCCCGCAGATAGGTTTCCGCCATCGTGCCGGGGATCGGCCGGCCCAAACGGAACAGCCGGCGGGCCGCCTCGGGCGATCCCGACGGAGCCGGGTCTGACGGCAAAGGCGGGCGCGGCACGGCGAGAAAGGCGCGGGCCTCGTCGATGGCTGCGCGAAAGTCCAGCCGGCGATTGCGGGCGATGAGATCGAGCAGATCGCCATGTTCACCGGTGGCGGCATCGCTCCAGTGGCCGGCCCGGTCGCCGGACAGCCGGACATACAGACTGCGTCCCGGCGCATTGAGGACGTCGCCCACCACCCACCAATTTCCCTGGCGGCGCCCCTGGGACAGATAGGCCCGGCACACCGCCTCGGCGTTTCCGGCAAGGCGGTGGGCGAGATCGGCGGCGATGGACATGACGGGATCTCCCCGAACGTAAGAAAGGCCCGGCGACGGGACCGGGCCAGGAAGAGAGAGAATCGGGGCTCCCGCTCCGGCCCCGGTTGGAGGCTGGCGCCTCCAAACCACCCCCATTTTTATGCATAGAATCAAAGGGGGACCGGGGCATCGCCCCGGAGGGGTCCGGGCGCTAGCTGCCAGGGATCGACCGGGACTACTCGGCGGCAAGATCCGACGAGTCCGCCTCGGCCGGCCGACGTAGCGGCTCGGGCAGCCAGCCGGCGCCGTCCAAGACCTGTTCGGCCTCCCGCGCCATATCGGGCTTACGCAGATGATCGATCATCCGCGCCGCCGTCTCGCCCTTGGCCTCGCGCACCGCCTCCAGGATGCGCGCCTTGGTGACCCGGCCGAGATAGGTGTCGACGGTGGGGACCCATCCCGCCGCCGCCATGTCGAGTCCCACCGCCCGGGCCAGATGATCGGCATGGACCAGTGCCCCGGCGCGGCGGTTCCACGGCTCCCGCACCGCATTGACGGTGAGCGCGGCGCAATGGGCCAACAGCGCCATCCGGCTGTCGTGATCGAAGCCGGCCAGGACCCGCCACAGCTCGGCGGGCTCGTCCGGAAGCTGCTTTTCCCAGGACTGGTGACGGGCATCGATCGCCCTGGCCGAGGGGCTGTCGGCCAGACCCGGCGCCTGGGCGGCGAAGGTGGCGCTGCGGGCCTCGATCTCCAGGCTGGAATCCGAGGTGTGGTGATGGAACAGCTTGAGGCAAAGCACATGCAGCACCGCCAGCACGGCGGTGTCCGGATCGCGAGCCAGGGCATCGCGCAGGGCCAGGGTGCGATGGGCGGTCAGTTCAATGACCAGCCGATCCGGCAGCGGCTTGGCGGCATCGTCCTCGTCATCGACCGGCTCACCGCCCGAGGTCGCGGCCGGGGCATCGACCGGATCGGCCTCAATCCCGGCCTCCGGCTCGGGCTCCATCGGGGCCTCGTCCTCCAGCCGGACGAAGCCCCGTTCGATCCGCGGAGTCCCGGCCGGATCGATGCTGAGAAAGGCCCCGGCGCGGGCGATTTCGGCCGGATCATAGGCCATGGGCCGGGTCTCGAACGCCTCGATGGCGGCCTCGATCTCCCCCAATCGGCGATCGATCTCCTCGGGCAGCTCGTCCGCCTCGGCGTGGGATTCCTCCAACTGGGCGTATTCGGCGTGGAGCGCCGCCAGACCGGCCTGCTCCTCCTCGCTTAGTGCCGCCGGCTCACCGATCAGGCGACGCAGCCCGGCGGTATGGCCATAAGGGAAATCCGCCGCCGCCTCGACCCATTTCCAACCTTCCGCCTGGAGATTGGCCGCTTCGGCCTCCAGCCTCTCGGCGACCAGACGGTCGAGCACGGCGATATCGTGCAGCCAGCCGCCGTCATCGGACTGGAACAGGTCGCGCTGGACCACGCCGCCCGCCGCCTCGTAGGCCGCGATGCCGACGAAGCGCGCCCGCTTGTCGGTGGCGCGCACCGCCCCTTCGGTCAGCAGTTTGCGGATGTAGAAGGGCTCCTTGTTGTAGGCGGTGGCGAGGTTCTCCCACACCTGCTCCTGGCGGGCGGGGTCGGCGACGATGGTGAAGGCCATCAGCTGTTCCAGCGTCATCTGGTCATCGCCGTAGAGATCGAGCAGCTTGGGCGACACCGCCGCCAGACGCAGGCGCTGCCGGACCACCGCCGGGGTGATGAAGAAGCGGGCGGCGATCTCCTCCTCGCCCAGCCCGCTGTCGCGCAGGGCCACGAAGGCGCGGAACTGGTCGAGGGGATGCAGCGGCGCGCGCTGAATGTTCTCGGCCAGCGAATCCTCGATGGCCAGGCCCTCGGTCCGCACCACGCAGGGGATCGGCGCGGTCCTGGCCAGCCGCTTCTGTTTGATCAGCAGTTCCAGCGCCCGGAAGCGGCGGCCGCCGGCCGGCACCTCGAACAGCCCGGTCTCATTGCCATCGGCATCGCGCACCGGCCGGACGCTGAGCCCCTGCAGCAGGGTGCGGGCTGCGATGTCCTCGGCCAGATCCTCGATGGAAACGCCGGCCTTGATCCGGCGGACATTGGCCTGGGACAGCACCAGCTTGTCGAAGGGAATATCCCGGGACGCGCTCAGGACGATCCGGGGCAGGGAAGGCTTGGAACGTGGGTTTGCCATGGGAGTTCTCCGTGACGGGCCGGCCGGAAGCCTCTCTCCCGACCCCGAACCCGTCACCAGAACCCCGTCCCGCCTCTTCCTCTATTCCTCCGGCCCCGGCCGCAGGGCCGCTTCGTAATCCCGGCCGCCGTAAAACACCCCGATGACGGAGATCCGGTCGTCCGCCACGGCATAGGCGATCACTGTGCGCCGACGGTAGCTGGTGATGCGCAATCCGGGGCGAATGTCGTCGCGACGGTGTCCCCGAAGCGGAAACGTCGTCAACCCTTCGCAATGGGTGACAATGGAATCGGTATAGCGCGCCGCCACCGCGGGCGATGCCGCCGCCGCGATGGTGCGATAGAGCGCCACCAGCTGGTCCTGGGCCTCGGGGGAAAAGACGACGGGGATGCTCACGTCGGGGCGCTGCCCTTCCGGTGTTCCGCCGCCAGCGCCGCCCGCACCTGATCGGCGGTCCGGGCACGGGAGGGATCGGCCTGGAGCGCGTCAAAGGCCGGCCCCACCTGATCGCGCAGCCAGCCCTCGACGGCACGGTCGCGGGCGAGAAGGGCACGCAATCCGTCGCGGATCACCTCGCTTTCGCTGGCATATTCCCCGGCCGCGACCTTGGCCTTCACAAGGTCCGCCATCTCGTTCGGCAAGGTGATGCTGAATTGCTGGGTCGAACGCATGAACCCCTCCACGAGCCAAAGGCAGTAGGATTCAATCCTACTTCTCTCCCGCCGGCCATGGCAACGGTACCGTTGGGACATCGGTCACGCCCCCTGCCCGACCATGCTTTCCGGCCGGAACGCCAGCAGATACTCCGCCGCTTTCGACGCGGCACCGGCGGCACGGATGATGGCGCGATTGTCCTGGCGCAGCACGTCGAGCCAGGAGGCGATGTAATCGGCGTGCCGGACCGTCGGCACGATGCCCAGGGTCGCGCAGGTGAAGGCGCTGGTCATCTCGGCCACCAGTTCCTCCTGGGCGTAGGACTTCGAGCCGAAATGGCCCGAGTGATCGCGGCCGAGACGGGAGGGATGGCCGGTCCAGTGTCCGAGCTCATGCAGGGCGGTGCGGTGCCAGTTGATCGGCTCGAAATAGGCATCGGGGCGCGGCACCTGGACGTAATCATGGGCCGGGCTGTAGAACGCCCGCTCGCCGCCGATGCGAAACGTCGCCCCCGTGGCCCGGATCAGCGCTTCCGCCTGGGGCAGGATCAGCCCCTCCGGGATCGGCGGCAGCGTGGTCGCGATGTCCTTGGGCAGATCGTCGCATTGATCGGCATTGAACACGGTGAAGCGCTTGAGAAAGGCGATGACGCCCGGCTCGCTGCCCTCGCGCTCGGCCCGGCGGCGTTCCCCGTCGGGAATAAAGCGGTCGGCATAGACCACCGTGGTACCCATCTCGCCCTTGCGGACATGGCCGCCCAAGGCCAAGGCTTGGCGGAAGGTCAGCCAGCCCTGGCCGGAAAAGCCGTGTCTGAACACCGCCCCCCACAAAATGAGGATGTTGATGCCGGAATAGCGGCGTCCGGTGGAGGCGTTTCGAGGCAGACCGAGATCGGCGCCGGTATCGGAATGCCCCCAGGGCTGCACCCAGGGCAGACGCCCGGCCTCCAGTTCGGCGATGATCCGGTCGGTGATATCCTGATAAAGGCTGGTCCGCTCCCGGGATTGACGATCCGGAGAGGGACGTGTTCCTGCTATGGCATGGGTCATGGCGGATCTCCAAGACGGGCCGGACGAGAACCCTCTCTCGCCCCTTCAATCCCGTCACCGCCGGACCGGCCGCCCTCTTCCTCTCACGCCTCCCGTGCCGTCCACCTCCGCTTCAGGATGTCGCGGTAGCCGCCGCTCACCAGCCGGCTGGCGATACGCAGCAGGCGCTGGACCCGCAGGCGGAGGTAATCGGAGCGCCCCGCCCAATCCTCCCGGACGGCCCGTTCGCCGAACAGGGCCGCGGCGATCTCGCGCCGGCTGGCCCCCGCTGCCATTCCGTCATGAGCCCGCAACGCCAGCAGCCAGCGCTCGGCCACCGGCTCGGCCGCATAGAGCTGGCGCGGCAGCCGGCCCAGCCGCCAGAGCTGACACAATCGCCGCAGGGTGACCAGACCTGGCTCCGCTTGATGGAATCCCCGCAAAGCGTAATGGAAGCGGACCGGCCCCTCCAGCACGCTGCCGGTGGTCAGGTGGAGTTGAAGATGGCGGATGCCGTCGCTGAACAGCAGATGTTCCCCACCGTTAGCCATCCGCAGAACCGTGGTCAGTGCCGGGAAGTCATGGATATCGAAGGCATCCCCGGTACCGGGAGATACCGGCTCGGCGGTGACGGTCAGCACCAGGGGATTGATCGGGGCGTCCCAGAATATGGCCGGGTTTTCCCCCTCCCCGGCGAAAAAGGATCCCCCAGGGAATACCAGGAAAGGGGGCGGACAAGGTGATGACGCGGAGACTCGTTTGCCCGCGAAATTGGGATACCGGCAGGGCAGTGGCGGCAAAGGTGGGATTGCGTCGAAGCCATTGCCAAGCCCAACCGGCCCGATCCGCCTTGCGCAGTAATTCGTATCGTGTGGGATCGCGCCAGTCGGCTCCTGGACTCGCGCCGGATGTGGCGAACCATTCCTCGGGCATAGGGGAATCCCTCCTCTCATCGAGACCCGGTCATGAAAAATGCCGGAGCTATCGATTACTATCGATTGCCACTGATTTCATCGCTTCTAGAGAAAAGCGATGATTATCAAAAAGTCGCGATAATCCTCCGGCTTCACCAGTCGGCGCCGCAGCAACGCTCTCTGGGAATAATCCCCGGGCGCGATGAGTCCATTTCGATCACGGATTTGTCACGGCGCGCACGAAATTCTCACACCCTTATTACAGCATCCCTCCTTTTTCTTATGGCAACCTAGCCGCGACAAGAAAGCCAATTCAATCAATCGATGGGAGGGGAAAGCTATGCAAAAGGCCGTGCTGATCGATTACACTACGGATGACAGGCGTTCCGTGGCCGTAGCCGAGACACGGCTGGCGCGGAACGGCTTTTGCATCAGCCGTTACAACTTCCAGCCCAATAGCGGCTCCTGGATGGGCGCGGCACAATTGACCGTGGTCATGCATGAAACCGCACCTTTCGAGCTTGGCTGGCGGTTACCGGGCGAGCGGCCAATGCGGCACGCGGTTACCGCCGGGCTCTTCCATATCCAGCCCTCCGACCAACCGGTCTTCCTCGACTGGCGGGAAACGCCGGGAGCCGTTACCGTGGCGATGACCACAGCCTTTCTCCAAAAGGCCGTGGGGGAGGCGTTCGATGGCCGGCTACCCAATCTTCGAGCCCAGGCGGCGATCCAGGATCGCGCCGCCCGGGAAATAATCGCCACTCTTCGCAACGGCTTGAACGACATCACCTCATGCAGCGGACTGCTCCTCGACCATGCCGGCGCAATGCTCGCACTGCATTTGTTCAGACGCTATAGCGACGGGCGGCCCATCCGCTCGTGGATGAACGGCGGCCTGGGGGCATCGCGCCGGCGCCGGATCATGGATTACATCGACGACCATCTGGAAGATGAACTGAGCCTCGCCGATCTGGCGACCCAAGCCGGCCTCAGCCCCCACCACTTCGGCAAGGCGTTCAAGGCAAGCTTTGGCCAACCGCCCTGGCGATACGTGAACGAACGGCGTATCCTGCGAGCCAAGGAAATGCTGCTGAATGGTGGCCGATCGATCACCGAGATCGCCCTCAGCCTTGGATTCGCCAGCCACAGTCATTTTACCGACGCCTTTCGTAAGACCACCGGCACCACACCATCTCGATTCCGGCAAGACTATCTTTGACCACAGAAGGCGCCTACCGCCGGGGCTACCAGGAACATGCAGGCCATGGTGCCGAGGCCCGCAGCATGATCGTCTCCGGCCGCCCCGCCGCAGTCGTCGCCCAGGGCAAGACCGAGGAGGAAATGGAAAGGCGTCTGGGCGCTGCCCTGATCGCCGGTGATCCGTTGATCTCCACCGAAAATTGCGAAACCGGCCTCGGCGGCGAATTGCTCTGTCAGGTGCTGACCCAGCCCATGCTCAAGGTGCGCTTGCTGGGCAAATCGCTCAATATCGAGGTGCCCAACACGGCGGCGGTTCACCACAGCAACAACCTCACCATGGCCGGCGAGACGACCCGGCACGCCATCCGCAGCACCCTGGATGCCGGGGTCGAGCGCCCCGAACTGCGAGAGTTCGACCACCATCCCGTCGCCACGGTCGCCGCCACTCGCGGTGACTATGTGGCGGCGGCGCTGACCACGGTGATCGAGCAATGGCACACCCATTTCGGTACCTGCCGCGTCTCGGCCATCCGATCAATCATCTCTGCACCGAGACGGCTATGGTTCTTCATGATCAAGAACTCTTCCGGCTCGTATTTACCCGGCTTCAAGAGAATGTGGTCGGGAATGGCGACCTTCCCGATATCGTGCAGGGGCGCGAAAAGGTGGACGAACGCCACATATTCGTCGGAAAGGCTGAAGCGTGGAGCAAGACCTCGCGCAATCTCCTGGGCGTAATGAGACATGCGCTCCAGATGCATGCCGGTTTCTTCGTCGCGATAGCGGCTGAACTCGCGACTGACCTTGACAACGGATCGTAGAAATTTCGTTGCGGTCAGATTCTGAATTATGATCAATCGGGTCAGGTCGGCGAACACTTGCAGGTCGGCGACGACATTGGGGTTGAAATAGTTCAACACCGTCGCGTCGAGAAACAGAAAGCCGAGGAGATCGGGGCCGTCAAACAACGGCCTTGCCCAGGCCGATTTCATTCCGGCGGCAGATAAAACCTGCGCATATCCCCCGGATTGGGAGAGATCTGGAGTAACGCGGTCTTGTCCGGTGCGGGCCATTTCCACCATGCTGGACAACTGGCTTAACCGACCTTGGTGGGATGGAAGGATGAGGTCGTCGATTCAGGGGGGCCACATTCATGTGTCCGTCGCGAGTGAGGAAGACGGTATCCTGTGCTCGGTGGCCGATAACGGCCCGGGCATCGCCGACGCATTCAAGCCCTGCGTCTTCGACGAATTCCGTCAGGATCTGGCAACCCGCGAGGTTTCCGGCGCCCTGGGGCTGGGGTTGTCGATCTGCCTGGGGCTGGTGGAACTTCACGGCGGTGCCATCACGGTCGATGATGCCGAGCCGCACGGAGCAGTTTTCAGCTTCACTATTCCTGGCCCTCGCTGATCAGTGCCGCCTCTGGAGAAAACGGGAGGCCTGATAATCCGCCTTAACCACATCGACCGCCAGGCGGCAGATATGCCGTCCGGGGCATTCCTGATCATCGCAGGAATCGACATCGATAATACGCTCGAGGTATCCGCCCCAATCTCCGCCGCGCAGCGCCAGGGAGGCCATCGCCAAACTCGCCAGACATTCAAGCACCATGATGTCCCCCTGGGGGAAAAATAACACTGTGCCCATGCTCGCCCAGCTTGCATGCGTAAACAATTATCGTCACGGATACGGAAAATTTCCCTGATACCATCAGCTTGGACTGGCTGGAATGTCGTCATGCCGCCCTCCGCCTAACGCCTCACGGGAGCAAAAGCACGATCAGGAGGGGGAAGAGGAAATACCCCGTCCCCCCGACTGTGGCGGCGGCAAAAGCGGTAGGGGGCACTTTATGACAGCCTTCCGCTTGGTCCAACATCCGGAAAGGATCGACGTAGGGTGACAACGTCACGGCGCGGCCGGAACCGATCCGAAGAGGACATCACGCCGGCTTTCGCGTCACTCCATCACCGCGCCGTGATCGGTTCCGGCCGGCCCCTGCGGCTTGCGCAGCACCAGCACCAGCGGCATGACCAGCAGCGACAGGACCATCAGCAGCTTGAAATCGTCCATGTAGCTGATGATGGTGGCCTGCTGGGTGATGATGCCGTCCAGCGCCGCCCGGCCGGCGGCGCTGGACGGGCTGAGTGCCTGGGCGATGCCGGGGATCGAGAGCATGCGGTTGTAGGGCGTCACCGACGCGGCGATCTCGGCGTGGTTGATCTGGGTGTTGCGCACCAGCAACGCCATGACGATGGAAATGCCGACGGCGGAACCGATATTGCGCGAGAGATTGTAAAGGCCGGTGCCGTCGCCGCGCATCTCCGGCGCCAGGGTGGCGAAGGTCGTGGTGGTCAGGGGAACGAAGAGGAAGCCCAAGCCGGCACCCTGGATGAAGCCGACGCGGATGATGGTCCATTGCGAGATGTCCGGCGTCCAGCCCGACATCTCGTACATCCCCCAGGCGGTGATGGCCAGCCCCGTCAGCAGCAGCCAGCGGGTATCCACCCGGCCGATCAGCCGGCCGACCAGGAACATGCAGGCCATGGTGCCGAGACCGCGCGGTCCCATCACGATCCCCGCCGTCACCACCGGATAGCCCATCAGGGTCTGAAGATAGGGAGTCATCAGCGCCAGTGACGCCAGATAGGTGACGCCGACGACGAAGATGAACAACATGCCCACCGTGAAATTACGGTCGAGAAACAGGCGCGGATTGACGAAGGAGGTCCGGCTGCTGAAGGTATGGACCAGAAAGAGATAAAACGCCGAAGCCATCACCAGCGCCTCGATTTGGATCTCGCCCGAAGACAGCCAGTCGAGCTGCTCGCCGCGATCGAGGAACAGCTGGAGCGCCGCGATGGCGAGGCTGAGGAGGCCAAAACCAAGCCAGTCCAGTCTCGTCGCCGTATCGGGCCGGCTTTCCGGGACCGAGGCCGAGACGCCGGCCAGGGCCAGCGCGCCGATGGGCACGTTGATGTAGAACACCCAGCGCCAGCTGGCATGGTCGGTGAGCCAGCCGCCGATCACCGGGCCGAGCACCGGGCCGACCATCACCGAGACGCCGAACAGCGCCATGGCCGAGCCCCGTTCCTCGGGGGGGTAGATGTCGAGCAGGATCGATTGGGCCAGCGGCACCAGGGCGGCGCCGAACAAGCCCTGCACCAGGCGGAAGCCGACGATCTGGACCAGGGATTGGGCCATGCCGCACAGCACCGAGGCCAGGACGAAGCCGACGACGGTGGTCATCAGGACGCGCTTGCGCCCGAACCGGTTGGCGAGATAGCCCGAGGGCGGCGTCATGATCGCCGCCGCCACGATATAGGAGGTCAGGACCCAGTTGATCTGGTCGGCGCTGGCCGCGACGCTGCCCTGGATGTAGGGCAGCGCCACATTGGCGATGGTGGTGTCCAGCGCCTGCATGATCACGGCGAGGATGAGGCTGGCGGTGATCATGGCGCGCCCGGCGGCCGGCACCCGCATGCCGGCCTCAGCCATGGCCGGTCGCGCCCCCGTCGAACAGGCGGGAGATGAATTCCGGCAGGCCGCGGGCATGGCCGGTCTCCACGTCGACGGTGACGCTCATGCCGCCCCGCAGCGGCGGCTTGCCGGCCGGCGTGTCGATGCGGATGCGGATCGGGATGCGCTGGACCACCTTCACCCAATTGCCGGTGGTATTCTGGGCCGGCAGCAGGGACAGGCTGGACCCGGACACCGGACTGATGCTGTCGAGGCGGCCGGTCCAGACGAGTCCGGGATAGGTGTCCACCGACACCGAGACGGCCTGGCCGGGACGGACATAGGTCAACTCGGTCTCCTTGGGCGAGGCCTCGATCCACACATGGTCGGTGGCCACCAGGCTGAACGCCGGCGTGGCGGCCGGCAGGTACTGTCCGACCTGAAGCGCCGACACCTTGGTCACCACCCCGGCCATGGGGGCGCGGACCACCGAATGGGCGAGCTGACGGGCGATCTCGTCGCGGGCCGCCACCGCGTCCTTGTAGCGGGGATGCTGCTCCACCGGGGCGTCGGGATTGCCGTTAAGCGTGGCGACGATCGCCGCCAGCTGCTGGGTGAGCGAGGCCAGCCGGAACTGGGCGGTCTGGACGTTGTGCTGCGACAGATCATAGGCCGCCCGCGGGACGTAGCTGCTGCTGAGCAGCTGCTGCTTGCGCTGGAGATCGGTGCTCTGGAAGGCGATGTCGGAGTGCGCCTGCTGGATCTGCGTCTGCATGTCGCGCCAGCTGTTCTGCAAGGCGGCCAGTTCGTTGCGCACGATGCCGATCTGCGCCTCGGCCCGCTCCAGGGCCAGCCGGTAGGGCAGGTCGTCGAGGCGGAACAGCACGTCGCCGGGGCCGACCTCCTGGTTTTCCCGCACGTCGATCTCCTTGACCATGCCGGAGACATCGGTAGCGACGCCGACCATATCGGCCTGCACATAGGCGTTGTCGGTGGACATGGTCTGTCCGCCCATAGTGTAGCCGTAACCGCCGGCCATCAGGGCGAGCGGCAACAGCGCGAACAGGATCGGCCGCATCGGCAAGCGCCGCACCGGTCGGGCCGGGCCGTCGCCGTCCGGGGCCGGCGGAGCCTCGGCCGCCCCGGACGGGGTATCGCCACGCTCCTCGTCAGTCTTGAGCCGGGTAACGTCAGCCATGGTCGGATGCTCCCTCGGCCGGAACGGGGCGGTCGCACGCCTCGAGCAGATTGGCCTTCATGGTGGTCAGGGCCCGAAGCAGCGCCTCGCGCTCGGGGGGCGGCAGGCTCTCCAGGGCTTCGGCGCGGGTCGCCTCGCCGATCACCCGCATGGCGGCGAGCAGGGGATGGGCCGCCTCGGTGAGAAACAGCAGCTTGGACCGCCGGTCGGTGGGATGGGGGCGGCGCGCGATCAGCCCGCGGGCCTCCAGCCTGTCCAGCAGAGGCACCAGGGTAATGGGCTCGATGTCGAGCAGTTCGGCCAGGCCGCCCTGGTGGATGCCCTCGTTGGAAGCGAGATAGGCCATGGCCTGCCATTGCGACCGAGTCAGGCCGAGATGGCGGGCCCGCTGCTCGAACCGCTTGCGCAACAGGCGGGCGGTATCGTGGAGCAGAAAACCGAGAGTCGGGCGGCGATCAGATGACATAAGATCTACCCTTATGATAAGGTATCTTATTATATCGAAACAGATCACTCCTTCGCAAGGGATGCAGGACCGCTATGCGTGCTCCGACCGAGAACGCCAACACCCGCCTCGTCGATGCCGTTCACGGCGGCAAGAGGTTGGTTCCAATGCATACGGTTGAGGGGACGGCATGCAAAGGCAAATTTGCCATATCAAGGCCGTCAAATCAGAAATAGAGCGCCTTGCCTCACACCAGATAAGCGAAGAACCGGACAACCATGAGAATCTAATTTTACTTAGTTGTCGCCGAAGTCTTGGTCGATAGCCAGTGCTGGCATACCAATTTGAGGTTAATGATGAGTGTCTATGCGTTAAAGTTGCGGGTCAGTTGGGGAGATTGCGATCCTGCGGGCATCCTCTACACCCCGAGAGTGTTCGATTACTGCACCCAGACAATCGAACGCTGGTACGCCGAGATCATCAAGGTGGATTGGATGACGATGATCCGCGATAAACGGGGCTCACCCACCGTTCACGCCTCCTGCGACTATCTGAAACCGATGCCGCCGGGCCTGGAAATGGCTGTCACCCTCCGCATCAATAAACTAGGAGATACCAGTATCAGTTTCAGGCTGGAAGGCGAGGATGACCGGGGCACCATCTATTTCAGGGCCAAATACGTCTCCTGCATCATCGACTTTGCCCAGGATCAAGCCATAAAGATTCCGGCGGACTGGCGCTCCAAAATGCAGGCCTATATGGCTGGTTGCAGCAATATCGGTGAGTTAACCCTGGGTTAAACTGGCAGCCCGCTTCTCTCGAGGCCCCTCTCTCAGTCCCTCAGCCCTGCAGGCCGCGAAGAAACAGCGTGGCCACCAGTTCCGCATACTCGGCCGGCTTCACCGGGCCATCGGGGTGATACCAGGCAAAAGTATAATTAACAATTCCCAAATACATCATGGCGTAAACGCTCTTATTCCGGTCCGTCACTCGACCGTCCACATCCAACATTGTGATCAAGTCGGCAATCTTGTGAAATATTTGCCTTTCCAACCCCTTCAGGCGCTCGCGGTCGGCGTCGGAAAGTCTGTTGACCTCGTTGAGGACGACAACCTGCTCATTTCGGGAGTTGACATTGCATTGGACGATCGCCGCTGTAACCATTCTCAATTTTTCTACGGGAGCCTGGCCCGATCGCAATGCCTCATTGAGTATATTAAGAAAAACCGCGAGCTGATCACCGATTATTTCATAAAGAAGAGCTTCTTTTGATGGAAAGTAGTGATACAGAGCTCCACGCGAAAGCTCTGTCGCATCGGTAATATCCCCAATAGTGCTTGTAGCATAGCCAATCTTTGCAAATACCTCGGCAGCACGCATGAGAATTGTGCGCTTAATCTCCGGAAAATCTTTTGATCTGGGCCGTGCCACTTGCAAAGAGATCCTTATAGGACGGTATCACCGACATAAACAGCGATCATTCATCGAGCGATTGTTCCCGCTGCGCACGAGATCGATGGGCGCCTTATATACGAGCCAACAGGCTTGCGGCAAGTTCATAGGGATCGCTTTGGCGCGCGACGACAGGGGCAATCATACCATTGAGCCAACCGTCGTCGTTCGACCGCATTCTCTGCCGCAGCATATCCTGAAGTATCTCGCCGACCCGGTGTTTGAGGCGCTCGCCCTGAAATCTTTTGGCGATTTCTGGATTTGCTGTCAAATGGGCGAAGCGGCGTTCGATCTGATCGACCAGATCGACCACTCCGTCGCCACAATTCGCCTGAACTTTCATCACCGGCGGCACCCAACTCCGATCCGGGTGCAGGCATTGGCCCAGAGTGACCATCTCGCTAAGTTGCCTGACGGTCTGATCCGCCTGGGGATGGTCGCTCTTGTTGACGACGAAGATATCGGCAATCTCCAGCACCCCCGCCTTGGCCGCCTGCATGTCGTCGCCCCCCATGGGGGTTTGCAACAGAACGACTACCTCGGCATGGCGCATGATGTCGGTTTCATTCTGGCCGACACCAACCGTTTCAATGAGGACGATATCCCATGGCATGGCGCACAGGGCCGTAAGCGCGTCACCGGCGGCCTTGGCCAAGCCCCCCAGCTGGCCCCGTGAGGCCATGGAACGGATAAAGACGCCCTCGTCGCAGCCATGTTCGACCATGCGGAAGCGATCGCCAAGCACCGCTCCGCCCGAGAACGGACTGGATGGATCAACGGCGAGGACCGCCACACTCAGGCCACGACGACGCCACACCTTCACCAGCTGATTGACCAAGGTGCTCTTGCCCGCTCCGGGTGGCCCCGTGATGCCCACGGTGCGCCCTTGCCCCCCCATCCGGTAGAGCCGCTGCAAAAGCGGCACCAACTGGGTATCGCCGCGCTCGATTCTGGTTATCAGTCGAGCGCAGGTGCGGATATCCCCCGAGGCCAAAGCCTGGGCAACCTCGTCGGTGTCGTCGGATATTTTCGGGGTCGCTGCCACCCTGGAAACCACTTCCTTGCCTCAAGCTGCGGGAGTTGCCGATACGGCCCGATTCCCTCGTGCCTGGGAGACGATGAAGCCAACGATCTCATCGCTCGAGGCTCCGGGAGGAAACACCTCGGCAATCCCCTTCGCCTTCAGTTTCTGGGCCTGTACCCGGGGAATATTACCTCCGCAGACGACAGGGATGTCATCCGCGTCCTTTTTCCGCAGCAGATCAACCAATTCCTCGATCTGCGAATAATTCGACGCGTGGGAACTGACGCCGATGATATCCACGTCTTCCTGGATGGCGGCCTGAACGATCATCTCCGGGGTCTGATTGACCCCCAGATATACCACCTCGATACCGGCATCCCGCAGAATCCGGGCGACGACCTCGCCCCCTGTCGTGTGTCCGTCCAAGCCAATCATGGTGACGATCGCCTTGACGCGAGTTTCCTTTGTCATAGTGCTTCTCCCTCCCCGCCGTCAGTTGAGCGAAAACTGGCAGTCGATCACGTTGAACGGGTCGTAGCTCAACCCGCGTCCCATTCTGATCACGCCGATGACCTCTCCCGAGGTCGCGTAGACTTTCACTGCATCGATAATCGACGGCATCAGGTTGAACCGATCCCCCTTTTTGGCGTCGGCATAAAGCTTCCGCAGGGCGTCGGTCACCGCAGGAATATCCCGCGTCTTCTTCCATTCCGCCATCCGCTGCCCGATGGCCTCGGACTCGCCGGCATGGAGCTCTTGAATCGGAATCTCGTAATCCTCTTCCGGCGGAATAGCCAAGTGATTGACGCCAACCACTAGCCGCTCCTTCCTGTCGATTTCGGCGAATTTGAAACTGGCTTCATCGCTCAGCATTTTCTGGATATATCCAGCCTTCAGGGCGGCGATCGTCCCCCCCATCTCGTCGATCTTCGCCAGAATTTTGTATGCCTCTTCCTCGACCTTATTGGTGAGGTGCTCCACGAAATACGACCCGGCGAGAGGGTCGACCACATCGACCGCACCGGTTTCCACCGCGACGATGTGCTGGGTGTTCAGAGACATACGGGCGGCCAGCGCCGAGGGCTCGGCATGGGCGTTGTCCAGGGTGGCGTTGTCCATGGCGGTGCAGCCGCCGATCGCCCCCGCCAGGGTCTGGATGGCGCAGCGCACGATGTTGTTGAGGGGCTGCTGATAGGTCATGGTCCGGCCCGAGGTATGGACCGCAATCAGCAACTGGCACGACTTGTCCTTCTTGGCCTTGAACTCTTCCTTGGCCATTTTCGCCCACATCCTGCGGAGCGCCCGCATCTTGGCGATCTCTTCGAAGAACCGGGTGCCGACCGTGACGAGTTCGTAGGGCAGATTGGCGACATCGTCGAAATCCAGGCCCCGCTCGTTGACCAGCATACCGCACAATTCCTTGAGCGTCGCCAGTTCCAGGGCAAGGGCCTGGGCGTTGTTGCCGCCGGATTCCTGGAAGTGCTGGCTGATGATCGCGGCCCGCATGCGGATCTTGTTGCGGATGACGTATTCCGAGGCGTCAAGGAACAGCTTCAGGTTCAGGTCGAACGGCTGGACGTCGGTCTGCCCGAAATAATTCTCGAACGGCGATTCGATGACGCTGCCATGAATCTGGGTCACGTCCAATCCCCGCTTTTCGGCCAAGGCCACCACATAGGCCAGGCGCATGACGGAGGGCGCGCTGGACCCCAGCAGCGTGATGGACTGACCGGTCAGCGGGATGTCCTCCATCAGTTCCTCGAATTCGAGGAGGGAGCATCCCGACCATCCCAGGACGCCGGCTTCCTTCCGGCCGAGCGGGTGATCGGAGTCGATGCAATGCGAGAAGACACGGTCGCTGATGACGCAGATGCCGCCGGTTTGGCCCATCTCCCGATACTTCTTCAGCACTTTATTGGCGTCGGTCGACCACCCGAGACCCGCCGTCATTCTTTGAGTCCAGGTCCGGCTGCGGTAGCCCTGCGCGTGATATCCCCGGGCATAGGGATACACGCCGGGATCTCCCAGATGCGCCTGGTAGTCGAATCCCTTGATGTCATCGGGCGTGTAGACCGATTTCAGTTCATAACCATAGTCTGTTGCTCGCTTCATAACAGTCTCCATTACACGCAATGTCCGCTAAATATTTAAACTAATACAATTTCATTATTCGATGGATTCGCCCTCGCCGCCCTGTGGCGACTGGCGGCCCCAGAATGATCCGGGGCCGCAGCACGCCGTCAGACTCAGGGAACAGGCCTGAACTTGAGGGATGCGAAATCCGCCTCCATGATTCTCAATCCTTGGGCCGAGAAGCGGACGCCAGGACCAAACGTCACCGGTCCCATCACTCCGGTCTCGGCTCCCTTGGTGCTTTCCAATTCCTTGATGGCACAGGCCCAGGTCAGATCCTTGCCGCACCGCCGCATGGCTTCGATCAGCACGCGGCCGCTGGCATATCCGACCAGGCTGTAGCGGTTGACGGCCTTGACTTCCGCCTCGCTGAGCAGGCTTTTGGCACGCTCCAGGAACGCCTTGACCGCCTGGCTCTGGTCGGCCACCACGTAGTCCACCGCGTAGGTCCCGTCGCTCTGCGGCCCCATCAGCTTGAGAGTCGCCTCCAGCCGGCCCGGCCACATTATTCCGACGACCGGTTTGGCCTTGAGCTTCTCCAGCTCACGCATCATCGCCCCGTTTTCGGAGATGATACCGCCCATGAGGAACACCTCGACCCCGGCGGAGCGAAGGGCAAGCATCTCAGATGAGAAATCCTGCTGCCCTTTCTTGTATTCGGCATCATAAACGACATTGATGTTGTTTCTCTTGGCAGCGGCGGCGAAACCCGCCTTGACCGTCATGCCATAATCATCGTCCTGGGTAATCACGCCCCATTTCTTGCCGGGATATTTGGCGGCAAGATAGGTCACCAGTCCGGCCGTCCCTTCCTCGTAGGACTGCCCGATCACGAACACGTTCTTGCGCGGCGGCGAATACAAGGCGTTGACCGGGGCGATCGAAGCCATCGTGGGGATGCCACTCTTCTCCACCACCGGCAGCGCGGCGACTCCGTGGGATGCGGATAGCGAGGTCAGGGCGAAGACCTTGTCGACCTCCACCAGCTTACGGAACGCCTGCACCGCCCTGGCCGCGACATAGCCGTCGTCCTCGGCGATCAGCCTCAGTTTGCGCCCGTTGACACCACCGGCCGCATTGGCTTCGGCGATGGCCACCTTGGTACCGACATTGTAGGCGACTCCAAGCAGGGCCGGCGGCCCGCTCAGGGGCTCGACTTCGCCGAGAAGGATTTCGGTATCGGTCACTCCCTGTTCGGCATGCGCCACCGAGGCGAATACCGCCAAGACTGCGATAAGGCTCACTCTCCAGAACATGCTAACCTCCCATCTTGTTTACTTGGACGACATTTTATTTTTATTAGTAGCGAAGAGGCCAATTGCCCCAAAGCCGCTTGACGTCACCCCAAAGACCGGCCAAGCCGCGCGGCTCGAAACGCAGGAAGAGGATGATCGCCAGACCGTAGATCACGGTCCGCAGCTCATGGGCGGCGGTAGAAAAGAGCTGTTGCGCCCCCGCCCCAAGCAATCCGAAGCCGAGCCGGGCCATCTCCGGCAGAAGGACGATGAAGATGGTTCCGAACACCACCCCCACCGTCGACCCCAGGCCGCCGATGATCAGGATGGCCAGCGCCTCGACGCTCATCAGGAAGGGGAAGCCCTCGACCGAGACGAAGCTGAGGTAGAGGCCGAACAAGGCCCCGGCGATTCCGCTGATGAAGGCGCTGGCCATGAAGGCCCGCAGCTTGTAGCCGGCCAGGTTGATCCCCATGGTGCGGGCAGCGATATCGTTGTCGCGGATAGCGACGAAGGCCCGCCCGACCCGGCTGCGCTGGATGTTGAGGACCGCGAACAGAGTCAGCGTCGCCACCAGTTGGCATAGATGGGCGAACGACGCCTCGCTGGAGAAATCGATGCCGAATATTTCCGGACGCATCAGCGAAATGCCGCGCGCACCGTTGGTCAGCCAACTCATGGCAAGGACGAGATGACTGATGATGAACGAGAAGGCCAGGGTGGTGATGGCGAGGTACAACCCCTTGAGCCGCAGCGACGGCACCCCGACGACGATGCTGGCCAGGGCCGGCACCACACCGGCGAGCAGGAAGCCGATGAGGGGGGACAAGCCGAATTTGGCCACCGGCACCGCGTAGGCGTAGGCCCCCAGCATCAGGAAGCCCACATGCCCCAGCGAGATGAGGCCGGTGCATCCGGTCAGCAGGTGAAGCCCCAGCGCTCCCGTCCCGGTGATCAGGATCAGAATGATGAACGACAGCGCATAGGCGTTGACCACATATGGCGCGACGATCAGCGCCAGGAACAGAATGGCGCCCCATACCCAGACCGGCGGCGAATCGCTGAGCATTATGAGCTCGGCGACGCTCTCCTTGTAATTTCCGCTCCGCATCTCACACCCTCTCGATATCGCGTTGGCCGAACAGGCCGAAGGGGCGGATCATCAGCACGGCGATGATGATGACGAAGCCGATGATTTCCTTCATGGTCGGCGCCAGATAGCCGCCGGCCAAATTCTCCGCCACCCCCAGGAAGACGCCGCTGAATCCGGAGCCCAGCACCGAGTCGAGGCCGCCGAGAATGGTGGCCGGGAACGCCTTCAATCCGACGTGATACAAGCTGGGCGACACGTTGTAGATCAGAGCGAAGAACACTCCGGCGATGCCGGCGATCATGGAAGACCCCATCCATGCCACCGCATGAATCCGCGCGGCACTGATCCCCATTAGTTGGGCGGCACGCTCGTCGCTGGCCACCGCCCGCATCGCCTTGCCCACCCGGCTATACCGGAAGAACAGCCATACCCCACCAGTGACGGCGAGAAGCGTCGCCATCACGGCGATCTGGCCGGTGCGTATCCCAGTCTGGCCGATCTGGACAACGTCCCGCCCTACGCCGAGATCGAGGGCATGCGGATAGGGATCCCAGATGAGTTGAATAACCGAACGCAGAATGACCGACAGGGCGATCGTCACCATGACGGTGGCAAAGACGGGTTCTCCCAGCATCGGCCGCATGACCACCCGCTCGATCACCAGGCCGAGCAGCAGAGACGCAGCCAGGGAGCCGCCCGCCACCAACCACACATTGCCGGGAACCAAGCTGGCAAGGCTCCAGGCGACATAGGCGGTCACCATGGACATCTCACCCTGGGCAAAGTTGAGCAATCCCGTTGCCTTGTAGATTACGGAAAACCCCATCGCAACCAGACCGTAGATTGCACCCACGGCTATTCCAGATATGACTTGGTCTACGAAGTACTGCATAAGCGTCACTCCCCGTAAATTTCTACGAGCTCTTTTGCGAACTTCTTATTAATAATACTTCTCCTGACCTTCTGCGTAGCCGTTAGCTCGCCATCATCATGGTCGAGTTCCTTTTCCAGGATCACGAACTTCCGAATATTCTCGACGCGAGCGAATCGGCTATTGACCTCGTCCACGACCCCTTGCACCAGGGCTTTTACCTCCGGCAGCACGGTCAGAGACTTGTAGGTGGTGTAGGCGAGGGAACGCTCCTGCGCCCACCGCCCCACGGTATCGACATCGATCTGGATAAGAGCACCAAGGAATTTCCGTGCCTCACCGACCACGATCGCCTCGGCGATGAAGGGACTGTCCTTGATGGCGTTCTCGAGTTCGGACGGGGCTATGTTCTTGCCGCCGCTGGTGATGATGATCGCCTTCTTGCGGTCAACGATGGAGATTTCCCCATCATCCAGTACCTCGACGATATCGCCTGACAACAACCAGCCGTCCGAAGTAATGGTCTCGACCGTCGCCCTCTCGTCACGGAAATAGCCCTTGAAGATACCCGGGCAGCGAATTTGAATCTCGCCGTCATCGGCCAGCCGCCACTCTACTCCCTGCAGCGCAACCCCAGCGGCACCGACTCGCCGCTTACCTGATCGTTGCAGGAAAACAACACCGCCGGACTCGGTCAGGCCATATCCCTGACTCACCGGCAATCCGATGATGTCGAAGAAACGCATCAGCTCGGGCGACACCGCCGCACCAGCACATAGGCGGTGCCTCGACCGGTCCAGGCCCATGTAGCGGTGGATGTTGCGGAACATCCCCCAATAGAGGATGAAGGATAGAAAGCGGTCCCACAGCCCCGGGGAATAGGACGGCAATTGCCGCCGGTCGGACAACGGACGCCCCAGCTTCATGAAGAGGTCGAACGCCCTTCTCTGGAACGTCCCGCTTTCCTGGAGCTTGAATAGAAAGCCCTGATGCAGCTTCTCGTAGATACGGGGGACGCCGATGAAAAAGGTCGGAGCGATCTCCCGAACATTGATGGCAACCGTATCGATGGATTCAGCGAAATTGACTCGCCCGCCCATGACCAGTTGCATCACCATGGAGTAGCAGCGCTCGGCCATGTGACACAGCGGAAGATAGCAGACGGCTTCGTAAGGCACGCCCTCCATCTCACATCCATTCGAATAAGCGTAGGCCGAATAGATGATGTTGCGGTGCGAGATCATCGAGCCCTTGGGCGGGCCGGTGGTACCCGATGTGTAGACGAGAAAGCAGCAATCGTCCGGCGCCCCGATCTCGATGGAGGCGTCGAGGTCGGCTTCGGCCGAAGGATGATCCCTCAGATAGCTATCGCCGAGAGCGAGCAGGGTCTCGTAGGACATCACCTTTTCATGGGTGTAGTGGCGCATGCCCTTCATATCGACGCAGATGACATGCTCGACGTCGGACAAACCTCCTTCGTTCGCCAGGGCATCAAGGACTTTATCCGTCTGCTCCTGGTCCCCGGCGAACACCACCCGCGCCCCGCTGTGCCGGACAATGTATTGCAGTTCCGGCCAGGGATTGGTTGGGTAGATGCCGACCACCACGGCCCCAAGGGATTCCGCCCCAAGATCGGCATAGAACCATTCCGGCGTATCCTCACTGGCGATCGCTACCCGGTCACCGGCCCCGACCCCGAGCGCCCGCAACCCCAGGGCGACACGACGCACAGTGGCGTAGTAATGATTCCAACTGTAACGACGCCAGATTCCCCGATCCTTTTCGCGCAACGCCAGCGCATCGCCAAGGGTCTGAGCCCGGTAGCGGAGCAGTTGCGGCAGCGTCGTATCGCCTTGAGCCAGACGGCCGGCGAGAGACACGGATTCGAGCCCCATCATCGGGGCCGAGACGGCAGCGCCCTCGGTATCGCACTGACTGGATTTCTTCTGATCAGCCTCAGCAACAAACATCGGCAGGTGCCTCCCCACTCTGCGCCGTAAGGTCGCTGCCCTTGGACCCAAAATAGGCCTCGGCCACCACGGGGCTGCGCCCAATCTCCTCCGGAGTTCCCTCGGCGATCTTCTTTCCGAAATTCAGAACATGAATGCGATCGGAGATATCCATCACGATTCGCATGTTATGCTCGATCATCAGTACGGATGTTCCGTATTCGTCGCGAATATCCATGACGAATCTGGCGATATCCTCAGTTTCTTCCTGATTCATTCCTGAGACCATTTCATCAAGGAGCAACAGTTTCGGCTTCGACGCCAGGGCTCGCCCTAGCTCGACCCTCTTTTGCTGTCCGTAGGACAGAGCGCCGACCACCTTGTCGCGGATATCCTCGATCTCGAGAAATTCGATAATTTCCTCGACGGTCTCGCGGGCGGCGAGTTCCTCACGGCGAGCTCCTCCGAAGAAGGTCGCGCAGGCGAACACCCCCGAGCGGAGCTGGGCATGCAGGCCGACCAGCAGGTTCTCGACCACCGTCCCGTGCTTGAACAGCGCGAGATTCTGAAATGTCCGGCCAATACCGTTGTTGACAAATTTCCAGGCAGGCACCTGGGTCATGTCCTCGCCATCGAAGACAATCCGCCCGGCCGTCGGCTTCAGGACGCCGCTGATCAGATTGAATAGGGTGGTCTTGCCCGCGCCGTTCGGCCCGATGACGCTGCAAATCTCGCCGCGTCCGACGGATAGGCCGACCTCGGAAACGGCGATCAGGCCACGAAAGGCTTTGCTCACCTGGTCGGTAACCAGAAGCGGGCTCATGACAGCCACCGCTTGCGACGCTTGTAGTGCTTGATTTCACGCAGACTCTTGCGCTGGGCACCGGAAAGGCCAAGGTAGAACTCCCTTACGTCGGCGTTGCCCTCAAGCGTTCTCGCCTCACCATCCAGCACGATCCGCCCCCGTTCGATGATGTATCCATAATCTGCGATGGCGAGAGCGCGCTGGGCGTTCTGCTCCACCAGCAACACGGTCAAGCCGAGATCGCCGTTCAGCCGCCGAATGACCTCGTAGATGTGTTCGATAACGATAGGAGCGAGACCCAACGACGGCTCATCGAGGACCAGTACACGGGGAGACCCCATGAGCGCCCGCCCGATCGCCACCATCTGCTGCTCACCACCGGAAAGGTAGCCCGAGATCTGCCGCCGACGCTCGGCCAAGCGGGGGAAGAGATCGAACACCACCGCCCGACGCTCCTCGATCACGCGCCGATCGGCGGTATAGCCGCCCATGTCCAGGTTCTCGTCAACGGTCAGGGACGCGAACAGGCGGCGGCCTTCCGGCACCTGGACAATTCCTCGTCGAACGATTTGGTCTGGGCGCAAGGCCGTCAGGTCGATGCCGTCATGGGTGATGGAACCGGCCTCGATCTCGCCGTCCTCATCGTCCAGCACGCCCGACAACGCCTTCAGCAGGGTCGATTTTCCCGCACCGTTCGATCCCAGCAGCGCGACAATCTTGCCGGGCTCGACACGGATGGAAACATCGCGAACCGCCTCGATGGCGCCGCCATAGATCACCTGAAGGTTTTTTATCTCTATGACATCTGTGGACATGACGGATTTCGCCTGCTCAGTTTTAAAACGATCTTCGCTGTCTACTGCAGCCCTTGAGACATCCCTCGATCAACAACGATCTGGTCGACCACCAGCCTGGCCGTCTCGGCGCAGGCCTGGGTACCGCCATTGCCGTAGGCCTTCACGGCATCCCCAACGCACCACAATCCGGCCACCCCGGTTTCGCGCGGCAGGTCGTAGCCGGCACAGCTGCGCTGGCACGGCCAGTCGCCCCGCATCACCCGGATGGACAGCATCTTCACGGTATCGAAGCCGGGGAACTGCTCCCGCAGATCCTCCAGGGCGTATTGGATTTCCGCTTCCGCATCGAAATCACCGAGTGCAGGGACCGGCACCGCATAAGCCACGTATTGATGCCAACCGGGGGGCGCCAGCTCGGGACAGGTGGCCGTCAGGTTGGCCATGTTGCAGAGCCGGCGGGTCTTGCCGAAGGTGACGATTCCCGGCGCCTCGAGCAGCGGCTGGCGGCTGGCGAAATTGATGACGATGTTGGCGGCTGGCTTCAGGCGGTTCCTGACCAGTCCCACATAATCCGAGGGAAAGCTCTCCTCCCCGCCCAGATCGACGGTCAGCTTCGGGCCGGCATTGCTGACCACGATCCCGGCATCGATACGGATGGCCTCCCCTCCCTGCCGGACGACCACGCCGCACACCTTGCCGTTCTCGATGAGAATCCGCTCTACCGGCGCTTCCAACCGGATATCGCATCCCTTTCTCTGTGCCGCTGCGGCCAGATCCTCCCAGGCGCCGATCGTTCCACGGGGGCAGAAGCCGAACCGCTTGAATGCCCCCTTGCTGGTGAAATAGGTGAGAAAGGCCCGCGCCGGCAGTTCATCCGCGTTGCAGCTGAAAATCGCCGCGCAGAGGTTCCGGAAAATCCCATGAACCGTCTCGTTCTTGGTGTATCCGGATAGCCAATCCTCGGTGGACTGGCTGCCATCGGGCAGGGAACCGGCGCGGGCCTCGGCAAACTTCTCGAGAATCTTCGCCGCCTGCTTGGTCAACCCACCGAGCAGCATGCCCCAGCCGCCGCTCCCGACATCCACGACCCTGTGGTCCAGGTAGAACGCGCTGGCCGGCTTCGGCAGCCGAACGTCCAGCGGCTGGCCCAGCGCGGCGAAAGTTTCCTCGAACACGCCGCCCAGTTCCAGTGCGATCGCCCCGATATTGACCTTGAAGCCGTCGATGACCTCGGTGGAGGCGCGTCCGCCGACCCTGTCCAGCGATTCCAGCAGCACGGTCGAAAAGCCAGCGTTGGCCAACCGGGCTGCGGCACAGAGGCCACCGGCACCTGCGCCGATCACCACCGCGTCAAAACGCTCCACTCGATCAACCATCACTCCCTCCAGGAAAATACGCGACCCACTCACCATAAAGTAAACCGGACATCCGGTCTATTAATTTGCATACCTGACCTGCATATTTTTCATTATGCTGCGCCGCAGCGCCCGCCCCGCCCCCTTGTCAATGAGCCATCAAAACCGGCAGGGTCATATGGCGCAACAGGTGCTGGGTCGCCGAGTTACGCAGCAATGAGGGGCCGTCATGACCGTGCGCCCCCATCACCAGAAGATCGACTCCCATGTCGAAAGCGCGCGACAGCAGCATATCCATCTTGCCGATGTGGTCGTTAGGCAGATGCTCGCCCACTGCAGCCACCCCCCACGACAACAGGTGATCCAGGATATCCACCGGAGGACAACCAGCGGCTTGAGCCACCTCGACCCCAGGCTGACGCATGGAAACCACCGTCACCGAGTCCGCCACGGCCAATAGAGGCATGGCATCGTGAACGGCACGCGTTACTTCCGGCGAAGCATTCCACGCCACCAGGATTCGGCGCCCGAGAGCAACGTGCCGCCAAACATAGGGAACGATCAGCACCGGCCGACCGCAGTTCAGCACCACCCGCTCGATCATATCCTCGGGGACCAGGGAGCCCCCCTCCTCCGGCTGCCCCAGGATCACCAGATCGAAATACCGGGCGCAGAAAGCCAGTTCGGAAACTACGAAATCCGGCTCGCCATGAGGCAGACGCCACCACCGGCCATCCACCCCCCTCTTTCGACAGAGATCGTCAAACTGGGCCGCCGCCTTATCAGCGGCCTGATCCAGACCTTCGCTGGAGCGGCGCGCCACCGCGCTGATACGATGTTCTTCGCTTTGGGCGAAGAGCCCCGTCAGACGCCCGCCAAAGCGCGACATCAAATCGAGGGCGATTTCAATCCGCGCCTGAGCCCGCGCGGAGCCATCGACGTGAACAAGGATGTCTTTCATGCGCCCCCCGTTCGAAGAACAATTGACTGACCAGTCGTTTATCTTGCAATAAGGTATTCCGTACTCCCCCGTTCCGTCAACAGGGAAGAGACCGAACCTATAGCGAGCCCCTTAAAGCCCAAAAGCCACCACCCTCTCTCCCGGATATTTGGCTCTCTCGGCGCTACACGTTCTGCCGGCCCAGCAAACCATCATACTGCCTAGAGAGTTATGGTCTCTTGACGAAAAGGTATCACCCCCCCTAATCTCCAAACAAAAGTGACCGTACAGTCATTTTTCCCGTAAGAAAAAGCTGGGGAGGACATCCATGAACGCACACATCGTAAAGCCGGGGGCACTCAACCTACGGTCTTCTATTGCCGTCGATCCTGCGGAACGCAGAGCCCTCGAGGCCAAGGGAATTTGGGGGGACGACACCCTGTCAGGCTGGATCGCCGATAACGTCACCCGCTCGGGCAACGCTTCCGCCGTGGTAACGAATGATCACACGGCGACTTACCGCAATCTCGCCAACGACATCGAGCGCTTCGCCCGTGGTCTCTACGATCTCGGGGTGCGCACCGGCGATGTCGTATCGGTGCAGCTTCCCAATTCGTACGAATTTATCGTCGCGTATTTCGCCATCGCCAGGCTGGGGGGAGTGCTGTCGACGGTCCACATGCCCTATCGTACGGCCGAAATCACGACCTTATTGCGACATGCGGGCAGCGTGGCATTCATCTGCTACGGCGCCATAAAGGACTTCGCCCCTGCCCACGAGGTCCTGGTGCGAAAAGACGAACTCCCAGCTCTGGAGCATGTGATTGCCGTGGGAGAACCCGTTGCCGGCACCAGCTCCTTTTCCGAATTGCTGCAGTCCGAAGCTGCTCTGCCTGCCGACATCACCCCGGCGGCGGCCAATCCCTTCCTGTTGCTGTTCACGTCTGGAACCAGCGCCAGCCCCAAAGCGGTCCCCCTCACCTACCAGATGACTCTGGGTAACGCTCGGGCGGGAGCCGTTGAACACGGGCTGTGCCAGGGCGATAAGGTGCTGTCGGTAGCGCCCTTTACTCACCTGCTTGGCCTTTACGCCCTTCACCTGACCACAAAAGTGGCCGGATCGAGCATCCTCTTCCCCGCCTTCACTCCGCCGGACCTTGCCCAGGCCATCACCAAGCATCGCCCCACCGTTCTGGTGTGTGCGCCAGCCCATCTCAACGGCTTGATGATCAGCGGCCTGTTGGAAAGCCTCGACCTGTCTTCCATTCGCCTGATCATCACCGCCGGAAGCGCTTTGTCGCCCGACGTTGCCAAAGCCGTCTCCAAACGCCTCCCCGCCGGTTTCCTGACCAATCTGTGGGGGATGACGGAGTTGCAGGCGGGCCTCTATACCAGACCGACCGATTCGTTCGAGATCGCCACCACGACATCAGGCCGCCCCGCCCCGGGGGCCGAGGTCCGCATCGCCGACCACGATGATCATCCCGTCGCCCAAGGCGAGGAGGGAGAACTCCAAATTCGCGGAGGGCTGCTCTTTCGGGGGTATTATAACAATGAAGATGCCACGCGGCAGGCATTCACCCCAGACCGCTGGTTCCGGACTGGTGACCTGGCCGTAATGGACAAGAGTGGCAACGTCCGCATTACCGGCCGCAAAACCGAGATCATCAACCGAGGAGGCATCAAGTATAATCCGCTCGATATCGAGATCATGCTCGGCAACCATCCGAAAGTGATGGAAGTGGCCATCATTCCCTATGAGGACACCGTCCTTGGGCAAAAGGCCTGCTGTTTTGTGGTGCCGACGGATGCCTACAAGCCCCCGACGCTCGAGGAATTGTGCGCCCATTTGATCGAAGGCGGCGTATCGAAGGTGAAGCTTCCGGAACGGCTCGAGGTCATCGATGAGATGCCGATCACCCCGACCCGCAAGATCATCAGGGGACGACTGAAAGCGCTACTTGCCCGGAAGCTGTAGCCGCTCCGCCAGCGCCGCCCGACACCGGTCAGGCGGCGCCGTTGCGAATCTTCTCGAATTCCCGGCGGCCGGAATCCGTCAGGAACGGGTGGATCAGTATCTTCTCACCTTCCGCCATGTATTCGTCAGGCGAATAGCGATCCCGGAAAGCCCAGTTCTTCAGGGCCCACGAATGTCCGAACATAATATACTGATACGCCATGATATCCGTATTCAGCTCGGACATCATCCCGCCATGGATGCATGCCTCGAGGCACTGGCGGATGACTCTGGCAATCTTCGACTCGAGAATCTTGATCTGGCGCCGCTGCTCGGGAAGGAGATCCTTCGTTGAGCAATAAGCCAAAGTGACTTCCTGCGTATGTTCGGTCGCCAGCCTACAATGCATTCCCAGGACCTTGATGAGAACATCAAGCGCATTCTCCTTGGGAAGCAACCTCTGAATTTCCTCGAAATTATATTTTTCGATCACATGGCGCAGAACAAAGAACAAAAGGTCGTTCTTGTCCTTGAAATACCGATAAACCAGCCCCTTGCTGATGGGAACCGCGTTGGCCACATCCTCAATGGTGGTTTGAAAATAGCCCCGCTCGGAAAACAGCCGGATGGCCGCTGCGACAATCTGAGCCCGGCGCTTCTCCGCAACCGTCTGGGGCTCCCCATCTCCATCGTCCTCGACAGCAATCACCTCAGCCACTTCATTCACCTTTACAACCGAACCACCCCGAGATGACCAATGGTCCATCGATATATTTTGGCGGCCTCGGTCTGTCAAGGGCAGCGACCCTGGCGGCCAAGGGCCGACCAGGGCCGTAGCCACCTCAGTCGAGCAGAACGAAGTCGCCGTTTTTGACCTCGAACATTTTCAGGCTGTCGATGCTGAGCCCCAGATGGTCGGTGGGGCTCATGTTGAACGTTCCGGCCGTTGCCACCAGGCCTCTGATTCCTTCGATGGCGTCGCGCACCGCCACCTTGTCCGTGGAGCCGGCACGCTTGATCCCCTCGAGAGCAACCATCAGCCCATCATAGGCGAGACCGACGAAAACCGAAGCTTCCGCCTTGTGCGCCTCTTCGTAAAATTTCTTGATCTTGCTGACCACCGGCTTTTGCGGATCCGAGGCCGGAACCTGCTCGGCGACCTGCAGGGCGATCCCGGGAAGACGGAAACCTTCCGCCGCGGGACCAACCAGCTTGAGGAAGTCCTTCGACGAGACACCATGGGATTGGTAGATGGGCAGATTGATCCCCAGTTGGCGAATATTCTTGGTCGCCACGGCCGGGCCGGCCCCCGTCCCGAATACGAACAGCGCCTGAACGCCCGCGGCCCCCCGAATCTTAGTCAGCTGGGTGGTGACATCGGAATCCTTGGGTGAATAGGTCTCATCGGCAACGATCTCGATCCCGTATTTGGGAGCCACCATCAGCGTCTGCTCGCGCCCCGACTTGCCAAAGCCCACATCCTCGGACAGCAGCGCCACCTTGGTGATACCGCGCTTCTTCATATCCATGAAGATACGTTCAGCCACCATACGATCGGTATGAGGAGCCTTGAACACCCACTTCTTGACCGGATCGACAATCGCCACGCCGCCACCGAAGGAGACGTAAGGAATCTCCGCCCTCTCGACGATCGGAATGACACCCATACTTGTCGGCGTGCCGCTCCCTCCCATGAGAAGATCGACCTTATCCACCTCGATCAGTCGCTTGGCAAAGCCTATGGCCTTGGCCGTGTCGCTCTGGTCGTCATAGATGATCAGCTTGACCGGGCGGCCGAGCACGCCACCTTCCTTGTTTACGACATCAATATAGCTCTCCAGGAATTTCTTCTCCGGATCTCCATTGATGCTCAACCCTCCGGTTGCCGACAGAAACACCCCGATCTTGACGTCTTCCACGGCAAACGCCGCACTCGACGCCAGGGTTACGACGGCGATTGCCGCACACCTCCAAATCCTCCTGAACATGGCTTTCCCTCCACTAAGCTTATCCGTTATTTTATGCCACTTTACGGCACTGGACTGACTAGTCAGTCATCAAAACGCTAAGCCCTGTCGAGATAGAAGTCAACACCACGCCCGTACGGACCGCCCCACCTTGCCTATGGCCGCCGCCTCAACATATTCGCGGCCTTCATGCTCATGACCACATCATCGCCCTGATTCAACACCTCGATGAACGAAGTGACGACGCCGCGATCAGGCTTAGAGCGCGATGGGGTCACGGCAGCTACGGTGACACGAAGGGACAGACAATCCCCTGGACGAACCGGCCGCGGCCACCGCACCTCATCCAGCCCCGGCGAACCCAAACTGGCTACTTTCGACAGGTAGTGCTCGCAAAACATCCGCATCATAAGCGCAGCCGTATACCACCCGCTCGCGATCAGACCGCCGAATATCGTCTCACGCGCCGCCTCAGGATCCATGTGGAAGACCTGAGGGTCATACCGCGAGGCGAATGCAATCACTTCATCGAACTCGACCGTGATCGCCCCGAACCGATAAACGGCCCCCTGAGGGTAATCCTCGAAATAGCGATCATCGATAGCGCGACTGAAAACGTCCACGTCACCCCCACCAATCACAACAATGACCACAAGGTCATCACGATATATAAACACTACCCCCGCCCAACCCGATGCGTCAAGTAGCGAAAAACATCAATAATTTCAATATATTATCATAACAGCAAGTTTGCTGTTGACACGACATCGGGAATCATAGACTGAATGTACGGTCATGTTTTTGAAGGTGGCTAAAATGACCAGTTCGTATTACCGCTGGCAAATGACTGAAGTCGGCAAACCGATGTCTAAGGTACCCTTTGACCCGCAGCCGCTCGGGGATGACGAAGTGCTGGTTCGCGTTGCCGGCTGCGGCGTCTGCCATACCGACCTCGGATTTTTCTTCGATGGGGTACGGACCAACAAGAATCTGCCCCTGACCCTCGGGCACGAGATCAGCGGCTATGTCGAAATCGCCGGCGCCGGAGCCACGGCGTGGCTCGGCAAGGCGGTCCTCGTCATCGCTTCGATTCCATGCGGAGAGTGCGATCTCTGCCGCCGTGGCAAGGGAACGATCTGTCGCAATCAGATATTCCTGGGCAGCGATACGGATGGCGGCTTTGCCTCACACATCAAGGTCCCGGCCCGCGGTCTATGCGCGGTCGATGAACGCGCGCTGAATCTGGCGGGCTTGACGCTTCCGCAGGTGTCGGTGGTCGCCGATGCGGTCACCAGCCCCTTCGAGGCGGTACATCAGTCGGGGCTAGGCGCCGGTGACTTGGCCATCGTCAACGGGGTCGGAGGTGTCGGTGGCTATTGCGCTCAGATCGCCCACGCTTTCGGAGCCGCCGTGGTGGCCATCGATGTGGACCAGGCCAAGCTCGACATGATCGCCGGGTATGGCGCCGATCTGACCATCAATGCCAGAACGGCGGATGGCCGCGAGCAGAAGAAGCTCATCGCGGCCTTCGCCAGGGAACGCGGCCTGCGCTCGACCGAATGGTTCGTTTTCGAATGCTCCGGTACCAAGGCTGGGCAGGAGAACGCCTTCGGCCTGATGGTTCACGGTTCTACCTTGGGTACCGTAGGCTTCACCATGGACAAGGCCGAGGTTCGGCTGTCCAACCTGATGGCGCTACACGCCCGCGCACTCGGAAACTGGGGCTGCCTACCCGAAAAATACCCTCTGGCTCTCCAACTGGTGCTGTCCGGCAAGGTCAACCTCAAAGACTTCGTCGAGACCCACCCGCTCGAGAACATCAATGAGGTTTTCCACGATATCCACGAACGCCGCCTGACCCGGCGCGCGATCTTGATTCCCTAGGAGTTCGCTCAATGACCACGACTACCGCTTCCATCATCGAGGCAACCCGTCCCCACGAACTGCACGACCACAATCTGGTGCCGGAACAGATCGTTCCCGGCATCATCGTCGAGAAGAAGCCGGCCAGGACGCCCGACGGCAAGATCGCCGAGGGGCTCTACAATTACTGGATTACCTTCGACAATCAGAAGCAGTTCAATTCGTACACCACCGAGATGGTCAAGGGGGCTATCTTGGCCTTTCGTGCCGCATCGGTGGCACGTGACGTCGTTGCGGTGGTGTTCACCGGCGCCGGCGACAAGGCGTTCTGCTCGGGCGGCAACACCAAGGAATACGCCGAATATTACGCCGGCAATCCGCAGGAATACCGCCAGTATGTGCGGCTGTTCAACGATATGGTCTCGGCCATTCTGGGCTGTGACAAGCCGGTGATCTGCCGCGTCAACGGCATGCGCATTGGCGGCGGACAGGAAATCGGCATGGCTGCGGATTTCTCGGTCACCCAGGATCTGGCCCGCTTCGGCCAAGCCGGTCCCAAGCACGGTTCGGCCCCCATCGGTGGTGCCACCGACTTCCTGCCGGTGCTGATCGGCTGTGAGCAAGCGATGATTTCTGGCAGCCTGTGCGAGCCGTGGTCGGCCCACAAGGCCTATCGCCTGGGCATGCTCACCGACATCGTGCCCGCACTCAAGGTGGACGGCAAGTTCGTCGCCAACCCGCTGGTGATCACCGACCGCTATCTCGACGAATATGGCAAAATCATTCACGGCGAGCCGAAAACCGGCGACGAATTGGCCGCCGGTAAGGCTCTGATGGCCAAGGGCACCATCGATCTGTCGCTGCTCGACGCCAAGGTCGAGGAACTGTGCAGCAAGATTCTGCTGACTTTCCCCGAATGTTTCCTCAAGACCATCGAGGAACTCAGGAAGCCCAAGCTGAACGCCTGGAACGCCAACAAGGAGAACAGCCGCGATTGGCTGGCGCTCAACATGATGACGGAGGCCCGCCTCGGCTTCCAGGCCTTCAACGAAGGCACCAAGGACGACCGCGAAGCGGATTTCGTTGGATTGCGCCAGGCCCTGGCCAAGGGGACGCCATGGTCGCCGGAACTGGGGCAGAGCCTAATGCCGGCCGCGCGGAGGGGCCAGTAATGACCGCCGCCTCTCCCCTCCGGGTGTGGCGGGAATGCGACGGCAAGCTGCTGCGGCTGCGGCTGTCGCGCCCCAAGGCCAACATCGTCGATGCCGAGATGATAGCGGCACTTGACGATGCCCTGGCCGAGGGCATTGCGGATCGCCATTTGTGCGCCGTGCTGCTGGATGCCGAAGGATCGCATTTCAGTTTCGGAGCCTCGGTCCCCGAGCATCTGCCGGAGACCTGCGCCGCCATGATCCGGTCCTTGGACAGGCTTATCCTACGAATGGTCCGCAGCCCCGTCCCGATCCTGGTGGCGGTTCGGGGACAGTGCCTGGGTGGCGGTCTGGAGGTGGCCTGCGGCGGCCACCTCGTCTTCGCCACACCTGACAGCCGCTTTGGTCAGCCGGAAATCCAGCTGGGTGTCTTCGCGGCAGCGGCGTCCTGCCTGCTGCCGGAACGCATCGGAAGGGCCCAGGCGGAAGACCTGCTGATCTCCGGACGCTCCATAACCGGTCAGGAAGCGGCGGCGATGCAATTGGTCAACACGGTATCTGATGATCCCGAGGCCGCCGCGCTGGCCTATTTCAACCAGCATCTCGCCCCCTGCAGCGCCAGTTCGCTTCGCTTCGCCGTCCGCGCTGCCCGCGTTGGAATGGTCAAGCGGGTCGAGGTCAATTTGGCGGCTGTCGAAGAACTGTATCTGGACGGCCTGATGTCTACCCATGATGCGGTCGAGGGGCTGCGGGCCTTCATCGACAAGCGCCCCCCCCAGTGGCGCGACGAGTAGCCCCATGCCGCAGCGGATAGAGCCCAAGGACGTTTGTCGATATGTCCGCGCCGGAAGCCGGGTCTTCGTACAGGGTGGGTCGGGCGAGCCCACCTCGCTCCTGTCGGCCCTGTGCGAAGCTGGAGGCAGCTGCGGCGATGCTCACTATGTCGGGGTGTTCCCGCCGGGGATCAACCGGTGGGACCCCGCCTCCTTTGCCTTGGGGGCAAGGATGACAGCGTTCTTCGGGACGCCGGAACTGGCTCCTTCCCTGGCGACGGGAGCGACTCGCCTGTTACCGCTCCACTACAGCGGCATCATCTCATACCTTGAAACCTTCGGGGATTTCGATGTTGCCCTGATCCAAGTATCGCCACCCGATGGTTCGGGAACCTGCAGCCTGGGAGTATCGGTGGATTTCGTACCCGCCGCATTGTCGCGGACCAAATGCGTCATCGCTGAAATCAATCATTCAATGCCGACCCCTCCGGGTAGCCCCAGAATTCCCCTGGATATCATTGACTACGTCGCCGAGGTCGATCATCCGCTGGTCGAGCCGTCGGCCGATTCCGAGGATGAGGTCAGCCGCAGGCTGGGGGAGATCGTCGCTTCGCTGGTTCATGATGGCGACACCATCCAGATGGGAATGGGGCGTATTCCGACGGCGGTACTGACCGCCCTGCGCACCCGGAACGACCTAGGTTTTCATTCCGGCCTGCTGACCGAACCCGTGCTGGGATTGATCAAGAACGGCAACATCAACGGCGCGAGGAAACCGACGGATACCGGAATCGCCGTCACCGGTATCGCCTTCGGATCACAGCCGTTCTATCAGTCTCTGGGCCAGGAGCCTTGCGTTGCGTTCCGCCCCGCATCCTATACCCACGACCTCGACGTGATTCGCAGCCTCGAAAACTTCGTTGCGATCAATTCGGCCATCGAGATAGACCTCGACGGACAGATCAACGCCGAGTTCATCAGTGGCCGCCAGGTGAGCGGTATCGGCGGCCTGGGAGACTTCATGCGAGGGGCCGGCCTTGCCCGCAACGGCAGGTCGATCATCGCCCTGCCGTCGCGGGCGGGAAAGGGACGGTCGAGAATCGTTTCCCGGGTGGAAAAGGTAACCTGCGCCAGGGTCGATGCCGATATCATCGTCACCGAATACGGTATCGCCGAGCTTCGCAACAAAGCCCCCAACGAGAGAGCTGAGGCACTGACGGCTATCGCGGCACCGGAATTCCGCGATCAATTGATCAAGAGCGTGATTTGATCGCCATGATTCGATCAACAAATTCCGGACGGTCAGCGCAAATCTTGAAGGCTGCCAATTCGGCATCCAATTGCTGATCGAAGGTCCGATCCCAACCTCCGGAAAACAGAGTCTTGGCCTTGCCGACGGCAAGCGGATCCAACCTCGCTAATTGCTCCGCGAACCGAGACGTTTCGGCTTCCAGCGCATCGCCGGATACCACGCGATTGACAAGCCCCAGCCGCAAGGCTTCGGCCGCACCGATCGGGGCATCAACCAGGGCGATCTCAAGAGCCTTTCGCATCCCCACCAAACGTGGAAGCCGGTAGGACAGGCCACCATCGCAACTGACGCCAAGCTTTGAATAGGCAAAAATCATCCGGGTATTCTCGGCCGCCACGGCGAGATCACATGCCAAGGCAATCCCCAGGCCGCCACCGGCCACGGCACCGTGCAGGCTGGCGACCACCGGCTTACGCATGGCAGTCAGCGCCCGCATGGTATTCTGGAACCGTTCGACCATGACCGGCACCCGCGAGGGATCAGCGATGAACTCGTCCAGATCACCACCAGCCGCGAAACTGGGGCCAGCTCCACGAATAACCACCACCCTCACGTGCTGATCGGCGTCCAGGCTAATCAATGCCTCCTCCAGGCAGAGTGTGAGGTCGTCGTCGATGGCATTCAACTTTGCCGGTCGGTTCAGAACCACCGTGGCCACCGCGTTGGCATGAGACACCAGAACTGGAGGAATGTTTCTCGTCATGGCTCGATGTCCTATTTCTGTCAAGCCGTATTGGCACTTCTCGATCGGCGCCCCAAAGGCTTTTCAGCAAACCGTCGCCTTGCCGTGGTCGAGCACGACCACGGACCGTTCCATGGAATGGGCACGAAAAGCGACATGGCTGCCATCCTTCCACATCTCCATGCGGATGGTCTCACCGGGATAGACGGGAGCTGTAAAGCGGCACTGCAGCGACGCAAGCCGTTCCGGCCAGTTGTCGCAATAGCCAGCCAAAATTCCACGCGCAGCAATTCCGAAGGTACACAACCCATGCAAAATCGGGCCGGAAAACCCTGCCGCCGCCGCGACACGAGGGTCCACATGCAGTGGGTTTTTATCTCCCGACAGTCGGTAGATCAGGGAGGAGCGTACCGAAGTATGAAAGACGCCGATGGTATCAGCCTTCCGCAAGGGAATGTCGGCCGGTGCCACCGCCATTTCCAAAGGACCGCCGAAACCACCGTCGTCGCGCAAGAGATAGGTGGAATCCATACGGCACAGCACCTCGCCGTTCTCGGCATCGCTGACCTCTCGGGTAACGGAAAGCAATGCCCCCCGCCCCACTCCCCGGTCTGCCAAACCGCTGACCCAGGTCCGGCCCTTAACGGTCGCCGCCGGCGGCAGCGGACGAAACATCGTCAGACTTTGATCCCGATGCAGCAGCCTCCGCCAGGTGATGCCGGTGCCGGAATCACGCATCCAGAACCCGGGATGGGCCAGGACCACGGCCATGGTTGGCACCGCCCGCAAGCCGTCCTCGTAAACGAAGGGCAATTCCTCGTCCGTGCCCCCCATCCCGATTCCCAGGGCATAGAGGATCGTGTCATCGGGGCTGTAGGCATGTACCCGGTCAGGGAACGGCCAAGCCATCAGAGTATCGTAATCGATTGGCACGGCCGCCCTCCCTCATCCACTCAATACGATTTGGGCAATCCAAGAACCCTTTCGGCAAGGAAGGATAGAACCAACTCCCGGCTGATGGGGGCCAACCGCGGGATCATCACCTCGCGGAGATAGCGTTCAACATGATATTCCTTGGCGTACCCCATACCGCCGTGGGTCATGACGGCGGTTTCGCAGGCGCGGAAACCAGCCTCCGCCGCCAGGAACTTAGCCGCGTTGGCCTCGGCGCCACAGGGCTTGCCGGCGTCGTAGAGGGCGGCAGCCTTGAAGATCATCAGATTGGCGGCCTCCAGTTCGGCCCAACAGCGTGCCAGAGGATGCTGGATTGCCTGATTCTGACCGATGGGGCGACCGAACACCACCCGCTCCTTGGCGTACTGGGTAGCCCGCCGGAGAGCGGCCCGGCCAAGCCCGACGGCCTCGGCAGCGATGAGAATCCGTTCGGGGTTGAACCCTTCGAGCAGGTAGCGGAAGCCTTTGCCTTCCTGGCCGATACGATGCCCGACAGGCACGCGCAGGTTGTCGATGAACACCATGTTGGAATCCACCGCCTTGCGGCCCATCTTCTCGATCTCCTTGACCTCCATACAGCTACGGTCGAGATCGGTATAGAACAGGGTCAGGCCATCGATCGGATTGGGGGTGGTCTCGATGGGAGCAGTCCGTGCCAGCAGCAGGATCTTGTTGGCGGTCTGGGCGGTCGAGGTCCAGATCTTGCCGCCATTCACCACATAAACATCCCCTTGGCGCTCGGCCCGGGTCTGGATATGCGCGGTGTCGAGACCGGCATTGGCCTCGGTGACACCGAAGCAGGCTCTGTCCTTGGCCTGAATGATCGGCGGCAGCCAGGCTTGCTTCTGCTCCTCGGTGCCATGAACCGCAACCGGCTTCAGGCCAAAGATGTTGATATGCACCGAAGAGGCGCCGGTAAAGCCTGCCCCCGATTCGGCGATGGTCATCATCATGATCGCCGCCTCTGTGACGCCTAATCCCGCGCCGCCATAGGCTTCCGGAAGCGCGATTCCAAGCCACCCGGCCTCGGCCACGTCCTTGGCGAAATCGTCGGGAAAGCCGCCATGACGGTCCCGCTCGAGCCAGTACTCATCCGGATATTTGCTGCAAATCCGCTGCAGCGACTCTCGGATCTGTGACTGCGTCTCGTCAAAATCGAACTCCATGACGCCTCCTCGTCGTGATTGCCCCCTATTCAAAGAGAGCGACTTCGACCCCAAGGCATTTAAAATGACTTGTCGGTCACTATTGTCGCCGAAGGTACGGCTCGAACCACCCCGTGTCAAGCACCCACATTTTAGGCCACACATGGATTCAATGGGATTGACGGCAGCCCTATTGACAATGTAAATGGTTAGTCAGTCATTTAAAAGAAACGGGTCACACCAGACCCGGCGACAGGGCAGGGACATCGCAATGGACAAGGTCTGTAAAAGCGCCGCCGAGGCGCTTGAGGGAGTGCTGTTCGACGGGATGACGGTCATGGCCGGCGGATTCGGCTTGTGCGGCATCCCCGAGAACCTGATCGCCGCGCTCAAGGAAAGCGGCGTCCGGAATCTCACCGTCATCAGCAACAATGCCGGCATCGACGGTTTCGGCCTGGGAACGCTGCTCGAGACCCGCCAGATCAGGAAGATGGTCTCGTCCTATGTCGGCGAGAACAAGCTGTTCGCCCAGCAATACCTTTCGGGGGAACTGGAACTCGAATTCAACCCACAGGGAACTCTGGCCGAACGGATCCGGGCGGGCGGAGCTGGCATTCCGGCATTCTTCACCAAGACCGGCGTCGGCACCCAGGTGGCCAATGGCAAGGAAATCAGGGTGTTCAACGGCGAAGCCTATGTGATGGAACTGGCGCTGCAGGCCGATCTGTCAATCGTCAAGGCTTGGCGGGGCGATGCTGAAGGAAACCTGGTTTTCCGCAAGACGGGCCGCAACTTCAACCCGATGATGGCGACCGCAGGGACGGTGACCATCGCCGAAGTCGAGGAATTGGTCCCGAACGGCCAGATCGATCCGGATCATGTGCACACGCCCGGCATCTTCGTGCAGAAGATTCTACAAGGGCACGAATACGAAAAGCGGATCGAGCAACGCACCGTGCGCGCACGGACCTGAGGGGGGGAAAAAAGAGCATGCCTTGGACTCGCGACCAGATGGCGGAACGTGCCGCCCGTGAACTCTGCGACGGTTTCTACGTCAATCTCGGCATCGGCATTCCAACCCTGGTGGCCAATTACATCCCGCCGGGAGTCAAGGTTGTCCTGCAAAGCGAGAACGGCATGCTGGGCATGGGCCCCTTCCCTCTCGAGGGCGATGAGGACCCCGACCTGATCAATGCCGGAAAACAGACCGTCACCGAGCTTCCAACCACCAGCTATTTCTCGTCGGCGGACAGCTTCGCCATGATCCGGGGCGGCCATATCGACCTCTCCATTCTTGGCGCCATGCAGGTCAGCGGCACCGGCGACCTAGCCAACTGGATGGTTCCCGGGAAGATGGTCAAGGGAATGGGTGGGGCCATGGATCTGGTGGCCGGCGTCAAGAAGGTCGTGGTCGTCATGGAGCACACAGCCAAGGATGGCGAACACAAGATTCTTGAATGGTGCTCCTTACCGCTGACGGGAGTAGGGGTAGTCGATATGATCATCACCGATCTGGCGGTCTTCACCATCGACAAGCAAGGCGGCGGCCTCACGCTGATCGAACTCGCTCCCGACGTCGATATGCACGAGATCACACAAATGACCGGAGTGGCCTTCGATATCGCACTGGCCGACGGCACCGTGGGGTCGTTCGCGCCATCGGCATGATGGAAGCCCCGAAGAGAGACATGTCAGGTACCGGCTATTGTGGATTGAGCCCGTCCTGAGATTCGCTCATTCTGGCCGGAGGGGAAGGTTCACCGCTTCGAAAGCAGGATCCGTTCCATGCGCGTGTCCCGCATGATCATGGGAATTGTCTGTGGTGCGGTCATCCTGGGCGGTGTCTATGGGACATACCGGGTCGTCCACCCGTCACGGGAGGTCCCCGCCGGAATCGGCGGCGGCAATGGCCGCATCGAGGCCAACGAGGTGGATTTGAGCGCCAAGCATGCCGGCCGGGTGGCGGAAATCCGCTTCCAGGAAGGCGATATGGTGCAGGTGGGCGACGTGGTGGCGCGGATCGATACTGCCGATCTTGAGGCATCCCTGCGCTCCGCCGAGGCCCGGGTCCGGCAGGCCGGGATGACCCAGGCCGAGGCCGCCGCCGTGATCGAGCAGCGCAAGGGCGAGTTGGTGCTTGCCGAGCGCGAGTTCGAGCGCGCCGCCACCCTGCTGTCCAAGGGCACGGTTTCAGAGCAGCGGGTCGATCAGGCCCGGTCCCAGCGCCGCACCGCCGCTTCCGCCCTGGAGGCGGCGCGCAACCGCCTGGAGGCGGCGAAAGAAGCCGCTTCGGCCGCCCGGGCGGAAGTGGAACGTCAGACCCATCTGGTGGCGGACGGCGTGCTGCGCGCCCCCTGTACCGGCCGTGTCCTCTATCGCCTCGCCGAGCCGGGGGAAGTGCTGGCCGCCGGAGGAAAGGTGGCCACCCTGATCGACCTGTCCAACATCTACATGACCCTATTCCTGCCCACGGCCGAGGCCGGCCGGATCGCCCTGGGCGCCGAAGCACGCATCATCCTGGACGTGATGCCCGACCGCGCCGTTCCGGCCAAGGTCTCGTTCGTCTCGCCCAGGGCGCAGTTCACACCCCGGCAGGTCGAAACCCAGCGCGAAAGGGACAGGATGATGTACCGCGTCAAGATCCGCGTCCCCGAGCAACTGGTGCGGCAACACATCGAGCAGGTGAAGACGGGGTTGACGGGTATGGGCTACGTCAGACTTGCCCCAGACGCGGCCTGGCCCGACTGGCTCGAATCCGATCTGACCAAGGCGATAGCGACGGGGCAATGACACCATGACTCCGGCCGTCGCCATCCACGAAGTCCACCATGCCTACGGCAAGGCGGCTGCGTTGGAGGGAGTGTCGCTGGAGGTCGCCGAGGCCTCCAGCCTGGTGCTAATCGGCCCCGACGGCGTGGGCAAATCGTCCCTCCTGGGACTGATCGCCGGGGCCAAGCGCCTGCAGCGGGGGAGCGTCCGGGTCCTGGGAGCGAACATGGCCGAAGCCCGACCCCGTGCCCGGGTCCAGCCGCGCATCGCCTTCATGCCGCAGGGGCTGGGCCGCAACCTCTATCCCGACCTCAGCGTGCGCGAGCACCTGGAATTCTTCGGCAAGCTGTTCGGGCTGAACGCCCACCAACGCGAGGAGCGAGTCGCCGCCCTGCTGGCCGGTACCGGTCTGGCCGCCTTCGCCGGTCGCCCCATGGGCAAGCTGTCGGGCGGGATGAAGCAGAAGCTCGGGCTGTGCTGCGCTCTGATCCACGATCCGGACCTGTTGATTCTGGACGAGCCGACCACCGGCGTCGATCCGCTGTCGCGGCGCCAATTCTGGGAACTGATCGCCGGCATTCGCGCCACCCGCCCGCGCATGACCGTCCTCGCCGCGACCTCCTACATGGAGGAGGCCGAGCAATTCGACCGGGTGGCGGTATTCCATGGCGGCCGCCTGCTGGCCTGCGCCCCGCCGGAAGAGCTGAAATCGGCCGCCGGCCGCGAGACGCTGGAAGAGGTGTTCGTCGCCCTGCTTCCCGAGGAAGCCGGCCGCGATCATCGTCCCCTGCTGAAGACACCCCGCCATGACGGCGACGGCGAGGCACCGGTGATCGAGGCGCGCGGCCTCACCCGCCGCTTCGGCGACTTCACCGCCGTCGATGACGTCAGCTTTTCCATCGGCCGAGGGGAGATTTTCGGATTCCTCGGCTCCAACGGCTGCGGCAAGACCACCACCATGAAAATGTTGACCGGCCTGCTGCCCATGACCGCGGGCCGGGTTCGCCTGCTGGGAATGCCGGTGAATCCCCGGGACCTGTCGGCCCGCCGACGGATCGGCTACATGTCGCAGTCCTTCTCGCTCTACGGCGAGTTGACGGTGCGAAAGAACCTGCGCCTGCATGCCAGGATATTCCACCTGCCACCGGACGCGGCGCGGCGGCGCGAGGACCATCTGGTCGGCCGCTTCGACCTGGCCCCCCATCTCGACAAACTGGCCGGCGATCTGCCGCTGGGGGTCCGCCAGCGACTCTCGCTGGCGGTGGCTATTCTGCACGAGCCGGAAATCCTGATTCTCGACGAACCGACCTCCGGCGTCGATCCGGTGGCACGCGACGCCTTCTGGCGGGAATTGTTCACCCTATCGCGCCACCGGGGCGTGACCATCTTCGTTTCCACCCACTTTATGAGCGAGGCGGCCCGGTGCGACCGAATCGCCTTCATGCATGCCGGCAGGGTGCTTGCGGTCGGAGAGCCAGAGCAACTGCGCCTGGAGCGCCGGGTACATTCCCTGGACGCGGCCTTCATCGCCTTCATGGAAGAAGCCTTGCCTCCTGGGGACGACGGCGATGCCAGCCACTTTCCGGCTCCGCTGGAAAGCCAGCCCCCGCCTCCATCCTTTTCGCTCCGGCGCCTCGGCGCCTTCGCCTGGCGAGAAGGGCTGGAGATTCTGCGCGACCGCGTGAGGCTGGCGGTGGCGCTGTTCGGAACCGCGATCCTGATGCTGATCTTCGGCTACGGCATAACCCTGGACGTGGAGCATGTCGCATTCACCGTGCTGAATCACGACGGATCGCCGGAAAGCCGCGCCTATATCGAGCAGTTCCAGGGGTCCCCCTATTTCAAGGAGAAGCCGACGCTGCGCAATGGATCGGAGCCGACTCTCGCGCTACGCGGCGGAACCGTCGTCGCGGTGGTGGAGATTCCGCCCGATTTCGGCGCCCATTTGCGGCGCGGGCAACCAACCGAGATCGCGGTGACCATGGACGGCGCCATGCCGTTCCGGGCGGAAACGGTAGAAGGCTACGTCACCGGACTGCACCGGCAATTCCTGAACGCGCTGGCCCGCGAGAACGGCATTACCATGCCCCCCGAGCCGGTCCAGGTGGAAACCCGCTTCCGCTACAACCAGGCGTTCCGCAGCGTCGAGGCCATGGTGCCGGCGGTGATCGGCCTGCTGCTGGTGTTCATCCCCGCCATCCTGATGGCCCTGGGCATCGTTCGGGAAAAGGAATTGGGCTCCATTACCAATTTCTACGTCACCCCCACCAGCCGCTTCGAGTTTCTCGCCGGAAAGCAGGTACCCTACGTTGTTCTCGGCATGGTCAATTTCGTCCTGATGGTGATGATGGCCGTGCTGTTGTTCAACGTCCCGATACGGGGCAGCCTGACCGGCCTCTCGCTGGGGGCGCTAGCCTATGTGACGGCAACCACCGGCATCGGCCTGCTGATGTCATCGTTCACCCGGACGCAGATTTCCGCCCTGTTCGGGACGGCAGTCATCACCATCATGCCGGCCACCCAGTTTTCCGGAATGCTGCAGCCGGTCTCCAGCCTGGAAGGCGGCGCCCGTGCCGTCGGCACCTTCTTTCCAACCACCTATTTCCTCAAGATCAGCGTCGGCGCCTTCACCAAGGGCCTCGGCCTGACCGATCTCGCCCCATTCATCGCCGTCCTGGTCCTGTTCGCTCCCGCACTGTGGGGGCTGTCCATGGCCCTGTTGCGCAAGCAGGAGCGGTAAACGTGATGGCACGGTTCAGCACCATCAGAGCCCTGATCAGTAAGGAATTCGCCAGCTTCTTCCACGACTGGGTGCTTGTCGCCTTTTCCCTTTACGCCTTTTCCGTCGCCATCTACGCGCAGGCCTATGGCCTGTCCCACGAATTACATCGGGCCGCCATCGCGGCCGTCGATGAGGACCGGTCGCTTCTGTCTGGGCACATCCTGGCCGCGTTCCTCCCGCCCCATTTCCAAAAACCCGTCCTCATCGGATTGGACGAGATCGATCCGGCGATGAACAGCGCCCGCTTTACTTTCATCCTCGACATCCCCTCCGGATTCGAAGCCGACGCCCGCGCCGGCCGCCGGCCCGTCGTCCAGGTCCTGGTGGACGCTACCGCCATGATGCAGGCCGGTATCGGCGCCGGCTACATCCAGACCATCATCCTCGACGAAAGCCAACGGTTTCTCGGCCGTGACGAGGCCGCGACCGACCGCCCGGCGATCGACCTGCAACTGCGCTTCGCCTTCAATCAGGATATCCAGACCCCACGTTTCTCCGGCATGATGACACTCATCGACCACATCACCATGCTGTCGATCCTGCTGGCCGGCGCCGCCCTGGTGCGCGAGCGCGAGCACGGGACCATCGAGCATCTGCTGGTCATGCCCGTCCGGCCGATCGAGATCATGCTGGCCAAGGTGCTGGCCAACAGCGCGGTAATCCTGCTACTCACCGCCATATCGCTGAAGGTGGTCATCGAAGGAGTGCTGGCGGTTCCGCTGGCGGGCTCGCCGATATTGTTCCTGGCCGCGGTGGCGATCTATCTGTTCTTCACCACCGCCCTCGGCATGTTCCTGGGAACCGTGGCCCAATCGATGCCGCAGCTGGGATTGCTGTTCATCTTGGTGATTCTACCCATGACGCTGCTGTCCGGCGGCCAGACCCCGCGCGAGAGTATGCCGGAAATCCTCCAGCAGGTGACGCTGTTGTCGCCCTCGACCCATTTCGTTGCCATCGCCCAGGCCATTCTTCACCGGGGCGCCGGACTGGAGGTGATCTGGCCCAACCTGGCAGCCACCGCCGCCGTCGGTGCCGGCTTCTTCTGGGTCAGCCTACGCCGTTTCCGCCACCACCTGTCGAGCTACAGTTAGGGAGCGTCGGCGATCCAGGCCGGATAGGCCATTTTGGTATTTTAAGCCGATTTTCTTCAATGGTGGGCCTTTGGCGATACCGAGAATGTTTGTGTCGATGACCGACATACTGAGTCCCCTGGCGCCAGAGGCGTTGCCAGCTCCGACGAACAGCTTCTTGGCATTGCTCGCCCCGTCAGACCTCCGGAGACGCGATGCAAACATCGATACCGAGGTGGCCACAAAGATAAACCGTTCCAATTCAGATACTTGCCTTATCCGCTGTGACTGGAGCGGCCTCCCGTCCGAGAAGAATGATTCGGGGGGCTTCCTCCTGTCTGAATGTGAAACGAAGGGGGCATAGCTTTAGCGTTGTTGGTCGCCGTGTTTCATGGTCTCATAGATACAGTTCCAACTGTTTGTATGATGGACCCAGTGACAGACCGTCAGAGACTCGTCCGCATCGCGGCCCGTGCGCTTGGCCGCCACGGCTTGGTGCATGCTTATGGCCATTGCAGCCAACGGCTGGATACGGGCAGCTTTCTGGTTTGCAGTCCCAGGCCCATGGGTCTGGTCGCGGCCGGAGAGAATGGCATCGTGGTTCCGGTTGACGGTGAATTGCCGGTCGGCACCCTGGGAGAAGTCAGGATACACCAAGCGATCTATCGGAGTCGGCCGGATGTCGGCGGCGTTGCCCGCATCATGCCTCCGATCACTGTGGCGTTGTCGGTTCTGCGGATCACTGCCCGTCCATGGCATGGTTTCGCCTCTTACTTTGCGCCGTGTCCGCCACTTTGGGACGATCCATTGCTGGCCCGTGATACCGTGCGTGCCGAGGGAATCGCGGAAACGCTGGGAGAGGCGCCAGCCGTCGTGATGCGAGGCAACGGAGCAGTTACCGTCGGCGCCAGCTTGCAGGACGCCGTGGTGTTCGCTTGGTATCTGGAAGAGGCGGGACGGATCGAACGCTTTGTCCTCGACCTCCATGGCCTGGGCGATCCATCCCTGCTTACCTCCCACGAGATCGAACATCGGGCGGTTCGAGCTGGCGGCATATTCGAGCGGATGTGGGAATATCTGACCGTCGGCGATCCAGAGGGGCCGTATCCCTATGAGGGCCCGGGCGCCTGATGCCGGGTCAAGAGACGCGGTTCCGGCGCTTGAGCGAGCCTTCAAGGTAGTTCGAAACCATATCGCGCCATACGAAGAGCAGGCGTTCCACCTGCTTCATATCGGGACTCCAAATCGCACGGATAGCGGCGCCGCGGACGATATTGATCGTCAGCCATAATATATCGGCTGCATGTTCGGGGGACATGCCATGGTCCAGCATGGTCTTCTGCCACTCGTCTTCCACCGGCTGGCGATAGTTCCGCATGATTACCAAGGCCTGCTTCTTGAACTCGGCATCCTTGCAACCGGTCAGCAGCCAGTCCAGACCAACATAGAAATAGTCGCTGAAATAGAAGGTGGCGGCGTCTTTTATGACGGCATCGAGCGGATCGTCGGAGAACGGTAAATTCTTCGCCAGCGCTACCCCATAGGACCGGGACATGTCGAAGACATATTCCATAGTGGCCAGGACCAAGTCGTTCTTGCTGGGAAAATGGTGCACCTGGGCACCGCGCGATACTCCCGCCCGTTTAGCGACCTCGGCGGTGGTGAAGCCGGCATAGCCACGCTCCTTCAGCACGACGAAGGCCGCGTCCAGGATACGCCGCTTCATCCGGTCGCTGCGCTCCTCCTGGGTCCGTCGCGGGCTTTTTCCCTGATCGCTTTGATTCATGCGCCTAGCCTGACTCGATTTGGCCCCTCGGCCTCTCTGGGTTCATGGGAAAACTCCCGGCGTCATGGAGGAATTTAGCCAAAACACCGTGTCACCGCCAGCGGTAAGAGCGCATCCGCCCCTGCCGCCGGGACATCAACCCGCCCCGTTGCCAGCCATCCGCGTCATATTCGCCAGGGTGGAACCGCCGTCAATCCAGATTGCCCTTGAGAAACCGCGTCACCAGTTCGCAGAAGGGACCACACTTCTCGACCTGCACCCAGTGGCCGCATTGTCCGAACAGGTGGAGCTCTGAACGGGGAATGAGCTGCACGAGGCGATGACTTGTGGTCGGCGGGACCACGACGTCATCGCGACCGTGAAGCAGCAGCACGCGTTTGTCGATCCTGGCGATTGCCTCCTCCGGCGTCGCCAGCCGAGACACGTGGCGCTGGCGCGGGCCGGGAAACAGCAACCGATAACTCTCCTGATAGCCCGGCCGGATACTGGCCTTGTAGCGCGACTGGATCAATTCGGGCGACAGGAGCGACTTGTCGTAGGCGAAGAGATTCATGAGGTGGGCCATGCTCTCTTCCGATGGCTCGTAACCCCATACGGCGTCCAGGGCTGACGTCAAAGTAAACTCCACCCCGGCCGATCCCATCAGGACAAAACGGTCGACTCGGTCCGGATATTGCGCCGCGAAGGCCAGTGTGAGCGCGCCCCCGAAAGAATTACCGACGAACGAGGCGCGCTGGATGCCCAGCGCGTCAAGGAATCCGCTCAGATGCGCCAGCCAGAATTCCATGCTGTAATCCGCATCCTGGGGACGTTCAGTATAGCCGAATCCGGCCATATCCAGGGCGATCACCCGGAAGTGAGAAGCCAGTTTCGGGATGACCAGCCGCCAATTGGCATAGGCAGTCACGCCCGGCCCTGAACCATGCACCAGGATCAGCGGCGATCCCTCACCGGCCTCGAGGTAGTTGGTGCCGATGCCGTTGGCGACGACATTGCTGCCGATTTCTGGATCATTGGAAGGGATCATGAGCTCAATCCTTTTGACTGCCGCATCCTACGCGTCGATTTCGATCATTATCCAGCCGTCTTCCTGGGTGACGGGGTAAATGCGGAGGGCCACCGTGCAGGGCATCGCCTTCGGCATACCGGTGCTCACGTCGAAGCTGCCGAAATGCCATGGACATTCGACGACACAGCCGTCCAGTATCCCTTCCTCGGAAAGCGAGGCCTTGCCATGTGTGCACTGGTCCTCGGTGGCGTAGTAGCCTTCCCCGGTGTTGTACACCGCGACGCGGCGGCCATCCGGGAGGTCGGCGCCAACGATGCTGCCCACTTCGACGTCGGCAGCCATGATAAGACGATGCATCATAGTCCTAGCTCCATTCGCGGTCCCTCAAAGCATGGTGCTGCCGCCGTTGACGCTGATCACCTGCCCAGTGACGAATGACGCCTCGGACGAGGCGAGAAAAGCGATCATGGCGGATACCTCGTCCATTTCTGCCGGCCGCCCCATGGGAACGATGCTGACGAACTGATCGACTAGATTCGGGTCTTTCGCCAGAATCTCCGATAGTTGGGGTGTGTTGACGGCGCATGGCGCCACCGTGTTGACGGTGATGCCGTCCTTAGCGAATTCGCGGGCGAGACCGCTGGTGAGGCCGTGCATGCCACCCTTGGCGGCGTTGTAGGCGGCATGATCCCAAAGGCCGCTGCGCACCGAATCGGCCCCGACATTGACGATGCGGCCATAGCCCTTCGCCTTCATTACCGGGAGAATGGCGTGACAGCACCACAGGGTCGTCCACAGATTCCGGTCCACGGTCTGGCGAAGCGTCTCCGAGGTATGGGACAGGAACGGCAGGATCACGCCGCCACCCGCATTGTTCACCAGGATATCGATGGTGCCAAAGGCCGCGATCGCGGCATCCCGCAGGGCGATGGCCTCCTCCTGCCGCGACAGGTCACCCGCATGGCCGACCACCTCGGCCCCCTGCTTTTGCAACGCCGAGACGGACTGCTCCAGCCCACGGCCATCCATATCGCCGATAACCACCCGAGCGCCGGCGGCGGCCAGGTGCTGGGCAATGTTCAGGCCGATGCCGCGCGCCGTTCCGGTGACGACGGCCACTCGGCCGGTGAGCGCCAGGGGTTTGGCTCGGGCGGCGGTCATCGACCGCCCCCCTTCACGGCCGGAGGCTCGATAGCCCCGACCTTGGCGAAGGTTGCCGCGGGAACGCTGCCCCACAGGTCCAGGGCCTCGGGCCGAGGCTCCAGCATGCGCGGCTGGCGCGGTTCGTGTTCCGGAAACTCCTCCATACCATAGCTGTACTCCACGGTCATGCCGTCGGGGTCCAGGAAGTAGATGAAGATACTACCCGAGGGCTGATGCCGGCCGGGACCGAACACGATCTCCACCGCATCACGTTTGAAGCGATTCATCGCACAGCCGATATCGTCGATGTCGCCGACCATGAAGTTGACATGGTGCAGTCTGTTGCCGTCCGGCGATTTTCCGATGGCGAAAGAATGATGCAGCGGATTGGGATGACATCGCATGAACGAGAAACGGCCAGCGACGTAGTCCGACACGTCGAAGCCCAGATTTTGCGTGACGAAGGCGACGGTCTCGTCAAACGTCTCCACCCCAAGCACCACATGGCCAAGCCGCGCGATTTTGGTATGTGTGTGGCGGTACGGCAGGGCCATCTGCAACATCTTGGTGTAATATTCGAAGGTCAAACCAGAGTTGGGTTCCTGGAATCGGAATCCGTCGCCCTGGCGCAATTGCGCCAGTTCGGCCGGAACGATATCGATTCCGACAAGCCCCAGCCGCTCAATATGATGTCTGGCCTTCTCCAGTTCCTCCGGCCCTTCCAGTTCGAAGGCCACCCGTTTCAGCCCCGGCTCGGCGGCCGGGTACAAAATCAGGTTGTGATGATCCGGTCCACACCGCAGAAAGACCCTTCCGGTCTCGTCGCGTTCGGACAACTCAAGACCGACCTCGCGGATGTAGAAATCGCATGAACGATCAACATCGCTGACATTGAGGGCGACATAACCGAGCTTTCGGTAACGGAATTGTGCCGTCATGGCCGCGTCTCCTTAAAGGATGATGCTGATGCGGCCCTGAGGCCGCAACGCTTCTTGGTCCAGGACACAGCACTTCTCCCGGATGCGCAGCTCGCCATTCTGGCGCACGACGTGATAGCGCACGCTGCCGATGAAAGAATCCGTCACGCCCATCTTGGAGCGATAGGTAACGAACGCAGCCCAAACCGTGCAGGAGTTTTCTTTTTGCTCCTCGACCCGCACGTTGCTAATCAGGTGGCGGGTCTTCGAACGGGGATACTCGGCGTAGGCGGTCTTCTTCATCAGACGCGCCACTCGCTCTTTTAGGCGGAACGAATCGTCGGCGATGTAGAACAAGGATGTACCCGGCGAGGCATCATGTGAAAGATCCGTCGCGGGAACAAAATACTCCGCATCATCGGTATAGAGTTGTAGCCACTCATTCAGCTTCCAGTCGTCCAAATATGCGGCCTCAACGTAAAGGAAGTCTTCGATTTCTGAGCGTCCAAAGTGCTTAGTCACGGTCGTTCCTCCCGGTCAAGTGGCGTTGGTTTGACTGATGCGGGCATGCCATTGGCTCCAGAAGGCACGCATCTGGCATTCGTCATCCATGGCTGGCTGTGTCTTTCCCATCCCCTTGGAAATGTCGTTCCAATGGGCTTCCTTAGCGTTCTCGAATCCGCGCTGGCACTGCTCCAGCGCCTCCACGTCATCCGGCGTGGCGAAGCCGCCCGGTCCAAGGAATTCGAGAAAGTTGTAGAGACGATATTTCCGCGCCCACTCGCTTTCCTCGCTGGGAGCCACCGCCCAGGCGTTCACATGCATGTTGGAGGGGGAGAGGGGGTAGAAGGTACGGATCGTGATCGCCATGATATCGTTGATGATCAGATTGGGAAAAATCAGCAGGTTGCGGTTATTGATAGCGATCCGCTTAGCTCGATCCTCACCGAAGCGTTTGACCAGCTTGCCCCAGATGTTGTCCAATTCGTCCTTGCCCTCCTCGCCCCAAGCAGGAATCCACTGGGCGATCGGACGGCCCCACGGCGCCGTATACTCGATCACGGCGTGGCCGTTGCCGAGATCGCGACCGACGCCGAGTAGTGGCGCGTCGGCCAGACTGCCAGCAGTTCCCTTGAGGTAGTCCAGGTAGCTGGCATGGGTGGTGCTGGCGTGGTAGCCGTCGATGCTGTTCTCGCTCAACAGCTTCCAGTTGGCGCGGATGCTGTATTCCTGGGTGCCCCCCAAGACCACCATCCCCACTTCCGACTGATCGGCCACCAGATCAATGTACTCCTTGGCGTTGCCGAGATAGGTCGCCAGGTCGATCGCCTCAGGGTCGAAGCAAATGAAGTGGAACCCGCGATATTCCTCGTGACGGGGGGCCGGCAGAAGGTTGGCCTGGCCGTCCTGGTTGAACCCGCTGTCATAGGATTCCTCGCCCGGCTGGCTCTTCAGCTTGCCATCACAGCCGAAAACCCAGCCATGGTAGAAACACTGGAATGACTTGGCGTTGCCCTTGCGGTCGCGGCAAACCGTAGAGCCCCGATGGGGGCAGGTATTCAGCAGGGCCCTGATCTCGCCCCGGGTGTCACGATTGAAGATGAGATTGCGCCCGGCGACCGTGCGAGTGACGAAATCGCCGTTCTTGGGAATTTCTGAGGCATGGCCGAGATAGAGCCAGCACGTGTCGAAAATCTGCGAGCGTTCAGCGGCGAAGACAGCGTCATCGACGAAGGCGGTTCGCGGCACCTTGAAGATGTTCCGCTTTGGATCGACATGCAGATCGATGGCGGACCTGTGAATACCCATGATTTTGCCCTTTCCTCTGTTTATCGGGTCGCCAAGAGCGTCTTGAGATCGCAGGACGTGTCTTCCAGCGCTGCCGGGGAAAGCGGTCGGCCGGCGAGAATGAGCCGCCGTATCATCGCCATCTCGCGGTTGGCGTTGACGGTACTTCCGCCGACCAGACGATCCCCCTCAAGATGGAAGAAGACGCGTCCGGCTCCACCGCTTGCAATGCGCGTGGCGTAGCTGCTCGCCTGCGTTTTCCCCATAGATTGGACCTTGAGGTCGTATTGGTCGGTCCAGTACCAGGGCGGATCGCGATATTCGGCAGCACTATCGCCGTGCAACATCGTCCGCGCCACGGCAATGGCCTGGTTTTGGGCGTTGGCCCAGGTTTCAATCCGTTCGGACACGCCGGTGATCGGATTGCGTTGTTCGGCAACATCACCCGCAGCAAAGAAGCCGGGCTTACTGCAACGACCGCGACCATCGACCACGATTCCCGCGCCGACGGCAAGACCAAGGCTGCGGGCCAAGCTCAGGTCGGGTACGGCCCCAGCCCCCACCACGATCATGTCGGCGGCTACGTTGGAACCATCGTCGAGTTCGAGTGTTCCATGGGACGGCAGGCGCGTCACTTGGCGACCAAGCCGGATATCGACTCCCTCGGCACGATGACGGGCGAGCAGAAAGTCGGCCAACGGCGGAGATGCGGAGCGCCCCATCAGGCGATCGCCAAGTTCGATCACGACCACGTCGGCCCCCAACTCTCGAGCGGTGGCGGCCAATTCCAGGCCGATCACCCCGCCACCGATCAGAGCCAGACGCGCCCCCGGCAGCAATGCTGCGCGGATGGCGTCGGCGTCGGCAAGACTGCGCAGATAGTGGACCGGTGTCCGAGCGACCTCGAACAATGGCAGACGCCGGGGGGAAGCACCGGTCGCCAGCATCAGCCGGCTGAACCGCAGCCAGCTCCCATCGGACAAGCCGACCTTAGCTGCGGTCGTGTCCACTCCGATCACTCGGCAACCGGTCCGGAGATCGATGCGCTGCTCAGCGAAAAAACTGGCCGGCTTGAGGCGGATGGCCTCGCGGTCACCCTGGAGGAGATAAGCCTTGGAGAGAGGCGGGCGATCATAGGGCAGTTCGGATTCGGCACTGATCAACACCAGGGCACCGTCATATCCCTCGCTTCGCAGGGATTCGGCGGCGCTGACTCCGGCCATGCCTGCGCCGATGATGACGATGGGATCGTCCAGGCCAACCATCACTACACCGCGCCGTCTGACGCGGCCGCACCGACTCCGGTCGGCCCGGCCACATTTGGGTTTCTCGCCGCCACCAATGGGGCCGTCTTCATGCTGATCATCACATCCTCCCAACTATATTTATTTTCATGCAGTCGGCTTTTAAAACCGTTCGGCCTGTATGTAAGTGTCGCCGATTTTGATCACCGCGTCGGCCCTTGTCTCTCCTTCAGACACGGAGGGACGACGTTCCCGCCTTTATCAGATCGAGCGCCACATCAACGATCATATCCTCCTGTCCGCCGACCATACGGCGGCGCCCCAACTCCACCAGCACCGCCCGCGTATCGATGCCGTAAGTCTCGGCCGCAGCTTCAGCGTGACGCAAAAAGCTGGAATAGACCCCGGCATAGCCTAGCGTCAGCGTCTCGCGGTCCACTTGCACAGGCCGATCCTGCAGCGGACGCACCAGATCGTCCGCCGCGTCCATGAGGGCGAAAAGGTCGCAGCCGTGCGTCCAGCCTGCCCGGTTGGCCACGGCGATGAAGACCTCCAGCGGACAATTGCCCGCGCCGGCTCCCATGCCCGCCAGCGAAGCGTCCACCCGCGTACAGCCGTGCTCCACGGCCACAATGGAATTGGCCACTCCCAGCGCCAGATTATGGTGGGCGTGGATGCCGAGTTGGGTTTCGGGCCGCAGGACCTGACAATAGGCGTCGAATCGCTCCGCCACCCCATTCATCAGCAATGCCCCTCCCGAGTCAGTGACATAGACGCAATGCGCGCCGTAGCTCTCCATCAGCTTGGCCTGCTGCGCCAGTTCAGCCGGCGGCAACATGTGCGACATCATCAGGAAACCGGACACGTCCATATCAAGGCGGCGGGCTTCCTCGATGTGCTGCTTGGCCACATCCGCTTCGGTGCAGTGGGTCGCCACCCGGACGCTTCGAGCCCCGGCGCTGTTGGCGGTACGGAGGTCGTGGACGGTGCCGATCCCCGGCAACAGCAAGGTCGCGACCTTGGCCCGCGATACCGCGCCTGCGACCGCCTCGATCCATTCAAGATCAGTGTGAGCGCCAAAGCCGTAGTTGAAGCCCCCTCCGGCGAGACCGTCGCCATGGGCGATCTCGATGCTGTCCACGCCGGCCTTATCGAGAGCGACGGCGATCTCCACCGCCTTGGCCACGCCATACTGGTGGCGGATGGCGTGCATCCCGTCACGCAAGGAGACATCCTGGATATACAATTCGGGGATCATGCCGCACTCCCTTTACGCGCCGACAGGCACTGCTCGGCCAGCCGCTCGGCGGCGGCCAGGGCAGCCGATGTCATGATGTCAAGATTTCCGGCATAAGCCGGCAGATAATGCGCGGCTCCCTCCACCTCGAGAAAGATCGAGGTCTTGATTCCGGTATATTCGCCCAGGCCTGGGATCTTCAGTGGCCGGTTGGAGCCGATCCGTTCGAATTGCACCTCCTGCTTCAGGCGATAGCCGGGGACATAGCCCTGCACCCCCTCGACCATCGCGATGACGGACTCCCGGATGCGTTCCTGGTCGGCGCCTTCGCTGAGGGTGAATACGGTGTCCCGCATCAGCAACGGCGGTTCGGCCGGGTTCAGGATGATGATCGCCTTGCCGCACTTGGCGCCTCCGACCCGTTCGATGGCTCGGGCGGTGGTCTCGGTGAACTCATCGATATTGGCGCGGGTTCCCGGCCCGGCGGACTTCGAGGCTATGGAGGCCACGATCTCGGCATAGTGGACGGTGGCCACGCGACTGACTGCGGCGACCATGGGGATCGTGGCCTGACCGCCGCAGGTCACCATGTTGATGTTCGGCTGATCCAGATGAGCGTCCAGATTAATGATGGGAATGACATAAGGCCCGATGGCGGCGGGCGTCAGGTCGATCACCCGCTTGCCGTGCTGGCGCAGGATGTGATCATGCACCGCGTGGCTGGCAGCCGAAGTGGCATCGAAGACGATGTCGATCTCCCGGAAGACAGGAAGGGCGAGCAGTCCGCCTATTCCCTCATGGGTGGTATCCACGCCCATTCGTGCCGCGCGCGCCAGGCCGTCCGAATTGGTGTCGAGCCCGACCATGGCGGCCATTTCCAGGCTCTTCCCGTGACGCATGATCTTGATCATGAGGTCGGTGCCGATATTGCCCGAACCGATGATTGCTACCTTGACCATCATGTCCGCCTCATCGCTCGAAGCCTACGAAAACCGAGCCGAGGCCTTCAATGGAAGCCTCAACCATGTCTCCCGGTTCCATGGAAACCATCGGCCCTAGGGCGCCGCTCATGATGATGTCGCCCGCCAGCAGCGGCCGGCCGATTTCCACCATCTTGCCCGCCAGCCAGACGGCGGCATTCAGCGGATGGCCCAGGCAGGCCCGCCCGCCGCCGCTGGAAATGGTCTGATCAGCCCGGTACATGGTCATGGCGCAAGCCGTGAGATCGATATCGTCGAGGCGACGCGCCCTGCCGCCCAGCACAAACATTCCCGAGGAGGCGTTGTCGGCAATGGTGTCGACGATGTCGATTTGCCAGTTGGCGATGCGCGAGCCGACGATTTCGATGGCGGGCAGGACGTAGCCAACAGCCCTCAGGATCTCGGCGAAAGTCGGGCACTCCTGGGTTAGATCACGATCAAGCACCAGGGCGATTTCCGCTTCGGCCTTCGGCTGCAACACCGCTCCGGCCGGCACGGCATCACCATCACCCAGGCACATATCCGCATAGAGCATGCCGAAATCGGGCTGATCGACACCCAGTTGCTTCTGCACGGCCTTGGAGGTCAGGCCGATCTTGCGGCCGACCGGCCGGCGGCCCTCGGCTAGCCACAGGGTGGTGTTGATTTCCTGAACAGCATAGGCGGCGGAAAGATCCTTCGCCGGCAGCAACTCACGGACAGGAGGGCATGAGACGCCGGTCCGATATGCCTCGCGAATAGCCCGTGCCGCAGCATCGATACCATCTCTCGCCTCGCTTGAACCCGCCATTACGCCCTCCCAGACTTTTAGAGATATTCCATACTTAAAACAAACATACCACGCTGTTTGTTTTTTTAACAATAGCTTTTTTGTCGATCCGAATCGTGATCCTGGGATTGGCGCGAACGGCGGTATGGCGATGAATCCGGGGGAGTCGGGATGGTATGGAATAGCCCGCGACTCCACGGACAAGACTGTCGGGGAGCGCGACGCACGATGCCATCACGTTGGTTCGGGCGGACGGAGCGCGGGTCCGCGTCGGAGGTTATTCCCGAAAGGCAGAGGCGGCGGAGGCCAATCTCTCCCGACACTCGGTCACCATTCTGTCGAGCAGTTCGGCGCAGGTGGGGATATCGTTGATCAGGCCGATGACCATGCCGGCGGATATGATGCCGTCTTCGATCTTTCCGCTTCGCAGGGCGTCGCGCCCCCGCTGCCCCGCCACCAAGTGATGAATGTCAGAGAATGAGCAGCCATCGGGGCTGCGTTCCATTTGCACGACGTTTTCGGCAACGGTGTTTTTGAAGACCCGCGCCGAGTTTCTCAGACTGCGGAAGATGAGGGTCGTATCCATTTCCTTGGCGTTCATCAGAGCCCGTTTGATGTCGTCATGGATCGGGGCCTCCTTGGTGCAACAGAAACGGGTGCCCATGTTGACGCCCTCGGCGCCCAGGGCCAAGGCGGCGGCCATGCCGCGTCCATCGCCGATGCCGCCCGAGGCGATGAGCGGCACCTTGACCCGCCTGGCGGCGGCCGGAATCAGCACCAGTCCGGGGATATCCTCCTCGCCGGGATGGCCGGCGCATTCGAAGCCGTCGATGCTTATGGCGTCGACACCCTGGCTTTCGGCGGAGAGCGCGTGGCGGACCGCGACGCATTTGTGCACGATGATGACGCCACGGGCCTTGAGCTTGGAGAAATGGTCCTTGGCGCCGCTGCCGGCAGTTTCGACGATGCGCACGTCAGCATCCAGCAGCGCATCCACGTATTCGCCGTAGGGGCGCGGTTCGGCGGTCGGGAACACGGTGAGATTAACCGCGAACGGCTTGTCGGTCATCCGGCGGCAGCGTTCGATTTCCCGATAAAGATCCTGTGGGGTCGGCTGGGTCAGGGCGGTGAGAATCCCGAGGCCGCCGGCATTGGATACGGCGGACGCCAATTCGGCGAGACCGACCCACTGCATGCCGCCCTGAATGATGGGATAGCGAATTCCCAGGAGATCGGTAACGCGAGTCTTCATGGTCTGGGGCAAAACAGGCACTCCTTCATGGATTGCGCCGAAAAGGGCAGATCATGTCTGGACCTTGCCTCGGAGCCTCCTCATAAATTACGGGAGATCAGCTCCTTCATGATCTCATTCGTCCCGCCGTAGATCCGCTGCGCCCGGGCATCCACGTAAGCCCTGGCGATCGGGTACTCGGCCATGAAACCATAGCCGCCGTGCAACTGCACGCCGGCATCGACAACCCGCCCCTGCATTTCACTGCACCAATACTTGGCCATTGACGCCGCCTGCGCATCGAGCTCTCCGCGCAGCAGCAGGGTGAGGCAACGATCAACGAAGGTCCGCCCGAGAGCGATTTCCGTTTTCAGCTCGGCGAGGACAAAGCGGGTATTCTGGAAGTCAGCCACCGCCTGACCGAAGGCTTGGCGGCCTCGGACGTATTCGAGGGTCCAGCCATACGCCGCCTCGGCGGCCGCCACGGCGGAGATGGCCAGTTGCAGGCGCTCCCAGGGGAGTTCCTGCATCATGTACGAGAATCCCTTGCCTTCCCCGCCCAGGAGCTGGCCCGCGGGGACGCGAACCTCGTCGAAGAACAGCTCGCCGGTATCCTGGGATTTCAGGCCGATTTTTTTCAGCGGTGGGCCTTTGGTGACTCCGGGTAGGTTGGTGTCGATGACCAACAGGCTGAGTCCCTTGGCGCCGGCCGACGGGTCCGTCTTGACCGCGACGACGGCGAAATCGCACACCGTCGCATTGGAGATGAAGATCTTGCTGCCGGAAACGACATAGTGATCGCCATCGCGCACGACCTTGGTCTTCAACGCCTTGACGTCGGAACCGGCATTGGGTTCGGTCATGCCCAGGGCGCCGACCCATTCGCCGGTCACCATGCGAGGAAGGTAGGCTTTCTTAAGGGCCTCGCTGCCGAAATGCAGGATATAGTTGGCGACAATCTCGGAATGCATGGTCAGCGACAGCCCGAAATTGCTGTACTCCGCCGCTTCCTCGAGGATAACCGCCGAATACAGGAGACCGGCATCGGGGCCGTCATACGCCTCGGGGACGCTTGGACACAGCAGCCCGGCCTCTCCGGCGAGCGTGAAGATGTCATGCCCGAAGCCGCCGTTGTGTTCCCACGTCTCCATTCGGGGGCCGACTTCGTTCTTCAAAAAACGCCGAACCGACTCACGAAAGATGTCGTGTTCGGTGGAAAACAGTTCTCGCTTCATCGTCATCTCCCCGTCGCGATCCCAAACCGGGCCCCGTCCACAATGGCGACGGCCGGCGCCAGCACCCTTCCTACGAGTCTGAGGACAGTCGTTGGAAGGCGCCTTCCGGCGGATTGAAACGCTCGCCATAGGCAGCGTTCAATTCCTTGCAACGCGCCTTGAACGCGTCGATGCCGTAGGAACGGACAAACTGGAACACTCCGCCAGTATGGACGGGGAAACCGAAGGCCAGAATGGATCCGATATTGCCGTCCCGCAGTTCGTCGAGGACACCCTCGTCAAGGCAGCGCAGAGCCTCGACGACCATGCGGAACATCAATCGGTCGCGAATGTCCTGGAGCGGCATATCCCGGGTACCGCCGAACAGCTCGGCAAGACCGGGCCACAGGGCCTTGCCGCCATCGGGGGCATAGTCGTAGAAGCCGCGCCCGGCCGCCCGGCCTGGACGTCCGTTGTCGCACATGGTCTGGCACAATTCTCCACAGACGGCGTAGGTCGAGGCATAGGTGCCGCCCAATTCCTGGTCGAGCGCCGTGTTGGTCTTGTGGCTGCGCAGCAGCATGTCCATCATGACCTCGTCCTGGACGGCCAGCGGCCCGACGGGCATGCCGATCTCCTTTCCGAGATTCTCAATCAGGACGGGATTCACGCCATCCTTCAGCAACCGGTCACCCTCGTCGGGATACATGCTGAAGACGCGGGACGTAAAGAATCCGCGATGGTCATTGACGACGATGGGCGTTTTCTTGATCTGCTGGACATAGTCATAGGCCCGCGCCAGACAGGAATCGCTGGTTTCCTTGCCGCTGATGATCTCGACGATGTGCATCTTGTCCACGGGGGAGAAGAAATGCAGGCCGAGGAAGTTTCCCGGCCGCTTGGCTGCCGTGGCGAGAAGGGAGATCGGAAGCGTCGAGGTGTTAGTGGCAAAGATCGCGTCGGGTTTCAGCAGCGCCTCGACCTCCGAGATGATGGCCTTCTTCAGGGGGATGTCCTCGAACACCGCCTCAATGATCAGGTCGCAATCGGCGAGATCGGCCATGTCGACCGTCGGATGGATCAAGGCCAGGGTGGCGTCCACCTTCTCCTGGGTCATGCTTCCACGCGTGACCCGTTTGCCGAGAATGTCGGCCGCATACCCCTTACCCTTTTCGGCGACTTCCAGGCTTATGTCCTTCAGGACGACCTCGATACCGCACGTCGCGGACGCGAAGGCGATGCCGCGCCCCATCATGCCGGCGCCAAGCACGCCGACCTTGCGGACCTTGCCCTTATCCTTGACCTCCGGACGGCTGGCTCCGCTCGAAATCTCGTTCATCTGGAGGAACATGGTACGGATCAGGTTTTCCGTGACCGGAGACATCAGAAGTTCGCAGAAATTGCCGGTTTCGATCGCCATGGCGGCGTCGAATCCGGTCTGGACGCTTTCCGCCGCGGTGGAAAGAATCCGCTCGGCGGCGGGAAGCAATCCCCGGGTCTTCTTGAAGATCATGCTGGGAAACATGGACATTCCCGGCAGATTCTCCGCAGCGAACATATCGCCGCCGGGAATGGAGTATCCCTTCCGCTCCCACGGCTGAGTGGCGGTGGGATTGGCAAGAATCCACGTCTCGGCGGCAGCCATCATGGCATCGCGGTCGACGGCCAGGGCGTCAACCAGCCCTTGTCCCAGTGCCTCCTGAGGAGTCAACTGCTTACCTTCGGTCAGGAGCGGCAGCGCGTTCATCAGACCGAGCAGTCGCACGCTTCGCACGATGCCGCCGGAAGCAGGCAGGATGCCCAGGCCGACCTCGGGAAAACCGAATCGGGCCTTGGGGTTATCAACGGCGATACGGTAATGACAGGCGAGAGCGAGTTCGAACCCGCCACCGAGCGCGGTACCGTTCAGCGCGGCGACCACGGGAATGCCGAGCCGTTCAAACCGGCGCAACTGGCTCTTGAGGCCATCGACGAAGGCGCAGCCCGCTTCCGGGCCGGCGGCCCGCAGGTCCAGGATTTTCTGGACATCGCCCCCGGCGATGAAGGTGTCCTTGCCGGAGGTGATGATGACGCCCTTGAGCGTCTCCCGGCCCGCCTCCAGCTTCGCCAGGACTTCATCGATCATGCTGACGTAGTCATCATTCATCACGTTGAGCGGACGATCGTGCATATCGATCGTCACGACGGCGATGTTCTTCTGATTTACGTCGAATTTTGCGTCGCGCATCACTTCTAACTCCACTGATTGGTCAGACGCGCTCGATGAGCGTCGCGATACCCATGCCACCGCCGACGCACAGCGTGCAGATGCCGCGGCGGAGCTGTCGGCGCTCCAGTTCGTCGATCATGGTCGCCACCAGCATGCCGCCGGTGGCAGCGATGGGGTGTCCCAGCGCGATGGCGCCGCCATTCACGTTGATCTTCTCCTCGGGAACGCCGAGATCGTCCATGAAGCGCAGCACGACGGAGGCGAAGGCCTCGTTGACCTCGAACAGGTCGATGTCATCTATCCCAAGCCCCGCCTTGGCCAGAAGCTTGCGTGTGGCCGGCGCCGGCCCGGTCAGCATGATCGTGGGTTCGGTGCTGAGGACGGCGGTGGCGACGATTCGGCCGCGCGGCGTCAGGGACAATTCGCTGCCGACCGCCTCGTTGCCGATCAGGACCGCGCTGGCCCCGTCAACCACGCCCGACGAATTCCCGGCCGTATGCACATGATCGATACTCAAAACATGGGGGTACTTGGAGATGGCGACGCTATCCATTCCCATCTCGCCCATCTTGGCGAATGAGGGCTTGACCGCTGCCAGCCCTTGCATGGTGGTGTCTGGCTTCACGAACTCGTCGCGATCGAGCAGAACCCGCCCGAATTTATCTTTGACGGCGACCATGCTGCGATTGAAACGTCCGGCGGCAATGGCCGTCGCAGCCTTCTGTTGGGAGCTTAGGGCAAAGGCGTCCACCTGCTCTCGGCTGTAACCGCCAAGAGTTGCGATCAGGTCGGCCGCCACACCCTGGGAGACGAATCCAGTCTTCGACATCAGTTCGGAGTCCGAGATATAGGCGCCGCCGCCCGCCCCCATGGGAACCCGTGACATGGACTCCACGCCGCCCGCGACGATCAGGCTCTCCATGCCGCTCATAATCTTGGCAGCGGCGGTGTTGACCGCCTCGAGGCCGGAAGCGCAGAAGCGATCAAGTTGGAACCCTGAGACGCTGTCCGCCCAACCAGCGAGCAAAGCCGCTGACTTGCCGATGGCGGCTCCTTGTTCGCCTGCTGCGGATGCGCAGCCGGCCACCACGTCCTCGACCCGCGCAGTATCGAGTTTGTTGCGAACTTCGAGCGCCGACAGCAGATCGGCGAGAAGGCGGACCGGCTTCACCGGGTGGAGGGCGCCGTCCTGCTTGCCCTTGCCGCGTGGGGTACGGACGGCGTCGTAGATATACGCTGCGAAGGCCATTCAAATCCTCCCTGTCATCGGCGCGAAGCCCTTAGCACGGCAAACGCGCGGCCAAGCGACTGCAATAGCGCTAACATGGAAGATTTGGCCGCCGCCAAGTGCTTATTCGGATGAGCCATTCCAAATAGGAATAGCGATTAACGGACAAAGGCCGTTCAGGCGGGAGGGGGAAGGATGGCGCGTACGATACGGCCAAAAGCCACGGCGGCGGGCTTGGGAATCCAGCGCGCCCGGAAGGCGCAGCAGAAAGTGATTGGCGGGAAGAGATTCGGCTGGGAGAGCAGGTCAAAGCGTTCTGCAAAGCGTTTGGTCATCCCATAGCTCTCCGCGACCACCCCGATCAATCCGAATTCCAGGACCAGCCGCTTGACTACCGGAAAATAGTCGATCAGGTGGACCTTCCGGGTCCAGTCCTGGCCGACGTCCTCATAGATCGCGCTGATGGCCCCCAGATAGGGCTGCATGGGCAGGGGAACGATGATTTCGTACTTCGCCAGATCGGCAAAGCTTATCGGAGTGCCGGAAGCCAGTGGATGGCCCTTCCTGACGAACAGTTTCGGCAATACCGACGCAATGGGGGCGCAAGAAAACTCCCGCCATTCCTGAAGGGTATCCAACGGTCCAACCGCTAGGTCGAGGCGGCCCTGCCGCAACATCTCGACGATGCGCTCGGACGAGCCGCCGACGATTTCCAGGCGGACATCACTATGCTGCCGCAACAGTTTCACACACGGCTCGGTCAGCATCCATTCCAGAGAGGCGGGGCAGATTCCGATGCGCAGTGGACCGGCATAGCGATTACCCCCACCCCGCGCCCCGGCGAACAATTCGTCCAGATCGCTCAGGATATGCGCGGCGTTGTTGACGAAATTACGGCCGTCCTCAGTCATCTGGGCGCCCCGCGAAGTCCGGGCGAACAGAGGGTAGCCAAGTTGACGCTCAACCTCGGCGACACTCTTTGTGATCGCGGACTGGGTCAGCCCCAGCGCGTCGCCCGCCTTCGAGAATGATCCGAGGCGGGCAACCGCGACCACATGCCTCAGCCGGGTGTCAGACATACCCATGATATTCCTGGCCGGCATATGTGCTGTCAATAATGAATTAGACGTAGCACGGGGCGCTGCCGCAATCCTGATAGACCTGAAAGCGTGCAGACCATCCGAGACACGCCTGGGACCATGGGATCGGCAGACGGGGAAGACGTGACATGGCCTATCGTAATTTATCGCTTGTGATCGAGGGAGGAATCGCGTGTCTGACCATTGATCGCGATGCTGTGCTCAATGCCTTGGACGCGGATACGGTCGATGAGTTACGGGATGCCTGCGCGGCCGTGGAAAAGGATGAGACGGCCCGGGTTTTAGTCTTGACCGGTGCCGGGCGCGCCTTTTCTTCCGGTGCCGATCTGGGGGGCGGCACCGGAGAGTTGTCGATGGATATCCTGCGCAAGCATGCGAATCCGCTGATCGAGCAGCTTTACGCCTTGCGGGTCCCCATCGTCGTAGCGGTCAATGGCGCCGCAGTCGGTGCCGGATGTTCGCTCGCTCTCGCCGGCGATATCGTGGTCGCGGCGCGGTCCGCCTATTTCCTGCTGGCCTTCGCCAAGGTAGGGCTGGTTCCCGACACGGGGGCGACCTGGCTCCTTCCCCGTCTTCTCGGCCGATCCCGCGCCACTGCTGCGATGATGCTGGGTGAACGGATCACAGCGGAAACTGCCGCAGCCTGGGGGATGGTTCATTCGGTGGTCGACGACAACATGCTTGCCGATACTGTCGCAGCGATCTCGGCCAAACTAGCGGAGGGCCCGACACTGGCCTATGGCCTGATCCGCCACGGAATTAGGGAATGCCTCGAAGCGCCACTTTCCAGGGCGCTGGAGATAGAGACCCGTCATCAGGAAATAGCCAGTGCATCCCGCGATTTTGCTGAAGGTGTCATTGCCTTTCGTGAAAAACGGAAGCCGGTCTTTATTGGACGGTAAGGTTGGCGAGGCCAGTCCAGATGGCGATGGCCAAGCATTCGTTTATCCATGACGGAACCAGGGAGATGTCTTCGCACGAAGGCCTCCGGGGCGATCTGGTTGAGGGGGGCTGATCATGCAATTGACTAGAAGCATTCATCGGTTTGCGGCGATCGGCGGCAAACGCATTGCTACCATCTGTGATGGGCGGGCGAATACATGGAGCGAGTTCGCCGACCGCGTCGCTCGCGTCGCCAGGGGATTGCGCGACCTGGGGGTCGGAACCGGCGACCGGGTCGCTTTGCTCAGCTTGAATTCGGACTACTATCTCGAATACTTCTTCGGCGCCATGTGGGCTGGCGGCTGTATCGTTCCGCTCAATACCCGCTGGTCGGTGCAGGAGAATCGCTACGCCATCGACGATGCCGGTGCCGTCGTGCTCGTGGTGGACGACCACTTCCTCGGCGCCGGGCAGCAACTCCGGGGCCAGTGCGGCTTGGTGCGGCACCTCATTCATGCCGGTGCCGGTTCCACTCCCCAGGAGGCGGTGAGCCACCGGTGCCTAGTCGAGGATTCGAAGCCCTGCGTGGATGCGCGGCGGGGCGGCGAGGATTTGGCGGGGATCTTCTATACCGGCGGCACCACCGGCCTTCCCAAGGGGGTGATGGTGCCTCACCGGGGCCTCATCAGCAGTTCCCTCTCGCTCCTGCCCTCCACGCGGCTGAACGAGGACAGCGTGCTTCTGCACATCGCTCCCATGTTCCATATGGCAGACACCTCTTTCGGTGTCGCGACCACTTTGGCCGGGGGAAGTCATGTGATGCTCTCCGGCTTCCAGCCGGTGGAGGTTTTCCAGACCATCGAGCGTCATCGTGTCACCACCCTGCCGCTGGTGCCGACCATCCTCAAAATTCTGATCGAGCATCCCGAATGGGATAAGTTCGATCTGAGTTCGCTGAGTTGCATCGGCTACGGCGGCGCTCCCATCACCGAGACATTGCTGAGGGATTCCATGGCGCGCCTCGGTCAATGCAGGTTTGTCCAGTGCTATGGGCAGACCGAGTTGTCTCCCATCGCTACTCTGCTTGAGCCGCAGTACCACACGCTTGAAGGACCGGACAGCGGCCATCTGCAGACCGCCGGCAGGGCGACAACGATGAGCGAGGTGATGGTGATAGCTCCCAATGGCAATCCTGCCGCTCCAGGAGAGGTCGGTGAGATCACGGTCGCGGGGCCGATGGCTATGCTCGGCTACTGGAACAAGCCGGAAGAGACCAGGAATGCTCTCGTTGATGGCTGGGTTCGGACCGGCGATGCCGGCTTTCTGGATACTGACGGCTTCCTGCATGTGGTGGATCGCCTGAAGGACATGATTATTTCGGGCGGCGAGAACATCTATTCCGTCGAGGTTGAAAACGCTTTGGCAAAGCACCCCAGCGTATCGAGCTGTGTCGTCATCGGTCTGCCGGACCCGGTCTGGGGCGAGGCGGTACTAGCGGTGGTGGTCCTGCGCGATGGGATGACGGCGACCGAGTCTGAACTGATCGAGCACTGCCGCGACCTCATCGGCCATTACAAGTGCCCCCGCTCGGTCAAGTTCCGGGACGGCATGTTCCCGTTGTCAGGTGCTGGCAAGATTCTTAAGCGGCTGGTCCGGGATGAATACCTCCTGACCGACATAGCTGTTGAAAGGACAGCACGTGGATGAGCTACGAGGGGGAAAGACTCTATGGGTAGGCAGATCCCCTTCATCGAGACCTCGAGGCGAAGTCCCGGAGCATTTCTGCTCCGGCTGAAGGACGCGGAGGCGATGGTCATACACGATCCCCGCCAAGCTTTTAATATCCAGGGTGTATTACCAGACTCCACCAGACGGCAGAATCAAGAAGGTGGTGCATAATAGTCATGATATACTGAACAACCACCGACATCCGCAATGATACTCCCTGCAATTATATGGCAAACATCAGATTCAGAGCACATGCCCGTAAACCTACATAAAATCGTATTCATAGATATATAAATTGCTTTTTTATTATTAGAATCGCCAGACGTATCCATGGCAGACATCAATCTTGCGAAGCACTCCTCCGGCATTTACAACCTCCTTTGGCTCATAGCGGAAAGCATTGGTGATGCTATCCACTTAAAACCCAACGCTACCTATCTATCTAAGGAGAAGAGTTGTTGGCGATCCAGCGATCCAAGGCGGCAACATGTTCCTCCTCCTCATCGGCGCACCGGCTGGCGAATCGCCGTACATCCTCGTTTTGAGCATGCTCTGCAGCCGTCCGATAGAACTCCATGCCACGCACTTCGTTGGCGCGGGCATAGGTCAGGGCATGAAGCGGCGTCATCAGGTAATCGGTTCCGTCTTGAGCATAGTCGCCGACTTCCGGAGGCAACCGCCAGCGGAACTCCCATGACTTCAGCTTTGCAATCTCCAGATTCTTGGTACGGTTGGATATCTCGTGCGCGTGCAGCTTGGAAAAGCGCGCCATCTCACGGAAGACCTTTGCCGTGTCGCGGTTGGCGTGGGCCTCCATCATTTCGGCCAGCTCGGTGTAGCGTTCCTCAGCCTCCCGTTCGAGAGCAACGGCATGGGCGAGGAATTCCGGCAGGGAATAATTCATGAAACGACTCCTTGACTAGCGTAAAACATAGCCACCGTGGCCAATTCGGCGACGACAGCGCTATTTCCGCATTTCCCGCAGAATGATGTTGCGTTGGATTTCGCTGGTTCCTTCGTAGATCTGCAGAATCTTGGCGTCCCGGAACAATTTCTCGACCGGAAACTCGGTGGAGTAGCCCATTCCACCGTGAATCTGGACGGCTTCAGTGGCGGCCCACATGGCTGCGTCGCAGGCGAATGCCTTGGCGCAAGACGCCTCCAGGGTATTGGACTGACCCATGTCGGCCAGCCAGGCAGATTGGAGAGTCAGGAGACGCGACGCCTCCAGCTTGATCCGCATGTCCGCCAGTCGGTGCCCGATCACCTGATGGTCGATGATGGCGCATCCCATGGTGCGCCGCTCACGGGCATACCCCATGGATTCGTCCAGGCAGCGCCGTATCAACCCAACTGCGAAGGCTCCCACCATGGGGCGCGACTTGTCGAACGACTTCATGGCCAGACGAAAACCGTCATTTTCATTACCGAGAATGTTGGCGGCCGGTACCACGACATCGCTGAAATGAATCTCGCAGGTGGGGGATGCCTTCTGTCCCATCTTGGACAGTGGCTGGCTGACCTCGACTCCGGGCGTGTCGCGCTCGATCAGGAAGGCTGTCATCCCCTTGTGGCCGGCGTCGGGATCGGTCTTGGCGAAAGCCAGGATGAAGCTGGCCAGCGAGGCGTTGGTGATCCATACTTTTCCGCCGTTGATGACGTAGTCGCCCCCGACCCGGCGGGCGCGGGTGGTGATCCCGGCCACGTCGGAGCCAGCAGCGGGTTCGGTCAGCCCCCAGCAGGCGAAGCCGCCATCGGCCATGCGCCCGAGATAAGTCCGTTTTTGCCGCTCGGTGCCGGCGAGCACCAATGCTTCCGTGACCAGAGGATTGAGCCCGAGAGAAGTCGCCACTCCGACGCAACCGTGGGCGAAGGCCTCGCTGATCAGCACCAGTTCGGTCGTCCCCAGCCCATGCCCGCCGTATTCCTGCGGGATGGTCACGCCGATCAGCCCAAGCTCATGGGCCTTGCGATGAACCTCCATGGGAAAGGTCGCCTCGCGATCCATCCTGGCGGCGATGGGAGCGATCTCGTCGCGGGAAAATGCCTCGGCGAGATCGCATACCATCCTTTGCTCTTGGCTAAGAGCGAACTGCATCTTAAGCAGTCCCGCAGGCCGAACAGCTTTTCTGCGAGTTCCGCAGAGCAACTGCCTGCATGGACAGAGCCTCAGCGGAACGCCCTACGGTGGTCTTCAGTCGCAGATGGCCAAGGATGGCACACCCCAGTGCAGCGGTGTATTGCGGCATGTCGCCGTCGGCAACATTGACCTCCATCTTGAGTTCCTCGGAGATGGCTTGGGCGATACGCCCCCAACGCAGGATCCCCCCGACCAGGGTCAACTCTTCCTCAATCTTGACTCGCTTGAGAAGCTGACCAGCACGCCCCGTGAGCGACATACCCGCACCGAACATGATATTTTCCGGCGACACGCTGTTGCTGAGGTGATTGATGACTTCGGACTCGGCGAACACGGTGCAAACCCCGGAAATGGAGGCCGGTTCGGTGGCGCTTTCCAGCAGACCGTCGATATCTTCGGTGTCGAAGCCCATGTAGCGGACGGTCTTTTCCAGGAACATCCCCGTCCCCGACGCGCACTTGTCGTTGAGGCGGAACGTCCGGACCTTTCTGGCCTCGTCGAGGCGGCTGGCCTTCATGGTCTGGCCGCCGATGTCGAGCACGGTTCGGGTGCGGGGAAAAAGGAAAGAGGCGCCGCGGGCGTTGGCGGTCAGGTCGGTGACCTGGATATCCCGGTCATCGAATTGATGCCGGCCGTAGCCGGTGGTGATGACATAGGCGACCTCCTCCCGTGCCAGGCCGGCAAGGTTTAGGGTCTCCGCCATCACAGCCTGAGCCGCCTCCTGCAGTCGCGAACCGGTCTGCTTGACGGTACGGGCGACGATCGTGTCGGAATCGTCCAGAATAATGCCCTTGGTATAAGTGGACCCGATGTCCAGTCCCATCGTGTAGCGCATGGTTCACGCCTCCTTGCGGGCCGGGGCTTCGCCGGCGATCAGATAGTCCATGGCGAACAGGGCCGCCCCAAGGGCTCCCATATAGTGGCTGTCGTCGCTGACGTTGAGCGGCTTGCCCAATGCCTCCTCCAGCGCCTTGACCATGCCGGGGTTCTTGGCGACACCGCCGGTGAAGGTGATCTCGCCGGTGATGCCGGTCCGACGTAGCAGGCCGTAGGACCGTGAGGCGATCGACTTGTGAACGCCCCACAGAATGTCCTCGACCGCCTTGCCCTTGCCCAACCAGGACAGAACCTCGGCCTCGGCGAACACCGTGCAGGTGGTGCTGATCTTGACCGGCTTTGTCGACTTCAAGGATACCGGTCCAAGGTCGCCGAGACTCATACCCAGGGCCATGGCGGCGGCACCCAGAAAACGCCCAGTGCCGGCGGCACACTTGTCGTTCATGCAAAAGTCGATGATCTCGCCGTCCGGCTTGACCCGGATGGCCTTGCTGTCCTGGCCGCCCATGTCGATGACCGTGCCGGTACCGGGAAACATATGGGCGGCACCACGGCCGTGGCAGCTGATCTCGGTCACCTGCTTGTCGCCGAAGGTGACCTTGTAGCGGCCGTAACCGGTGCCGATCACGTATCCCACCGACTTGGGATCGATGCCGCCGTCGGCGCAAGCCAAATCGAATGCGTTCTGTGCCGCCTGGGTGACGTTGGCTCCGGTATCGGTCAAAGCGCGGGCGACGATGCGCTTGCTCTCGTCGATAATCACCGCCTTGGTCTGCGTCGAACCCACGTCGACGCCTGCTGTATACTTCATGGCATCATCTCTCCGTGTTGCCTTCAGTCGAACATAATGTTTTCGACGAAGGTCTCCATCTGGATGGAAATGTCGTCAAAGGTGTTCTGGTTTTCCTCGAATTCCGTGATGAAGTACGGGATTTTCTTGGCATCCAGTTCCTTCGAATACGCCACCACCTCGTCGAGACCGGGTTCGCACATCTTGGCGGAAGCGATGATTACCGCCTCGGCATTCGCGTGCTTGATCCGCTTCAGCAACATCTTCTCGTTGGGCTTGTCGTTATCGTGCTGGACGGCGCTATAGGATGACTTCGAGATATAGGCCGAAGCCAAGTTGGCCCAGGGGTCGCCCGCAGTATTGATGTCCTCGAGAATCCAGCGCAGACCGATGAACAGGTCGTCATCGACCACATGGCAGGATCGCGATACCGCCTGCAGCAAGTCGAACGGCGGGGTCTCGCAGAAACCGCCTTCCAACACCACCCGCATTTTGTCCTGCTGGCGAACCGGCCGTTCCCGGATCATCGGCAGCACGGTCTCGAGCAGGGTGTTGAATTCCTCGCGGGGCAGAAAGCCAGCCAACCCAATCAAGGCGAAGGATTCGTCGGCCGCCAGCTTCCACGGCATGGTGCGGCGGATATCGTAGAGATCACGCATCAGCTTGCGCGAATGGTTATAGAGTTCCAGGGACTGCCGCAACGCATCCTCGGTGATCGGCTGACCGCCGGCGGCTACGATATCCTCGGCCAGCCTCAGATATTCGTAACGCAGGAATTCCGCAGCACCCTCGGAATTGACGTTCTGCGGCAAGTGCAGGATCTGAGCCTTGTAGGGAAAATTACGGCCCCAGATCCCGGCCAGATTGCGAGCGCCGTCACAGATAGGATGGGTGACGAACAGGTCGAGTTCGATGTGCTTCTCGATGGCCAACTCTAGCGACGTCTTGAGGATAGAACAGAGAAACGATCCGAAGTGCTGGCTGATCGAAACCCCTTCGGTTCGCCCACCCTTGATCTTGACCGGCAACATACCGGCGGCGTGCGCGATCTCCTCGGGGAAGTAGACCTGGAAGTGACCGAGCACGCGTCCGCCGCTCTGGCGCCACGCCTTGACGGTCGGATAGGTCTCATCCTCGACCAATTCCCGGCAACGGGCGAAGATTTCATCCAGCGGCCGGTCCTGCCATCCGGTGAACAAAGGAACTGAGGCTGTCATGCGGAATCTCCTGCTTTCAATGGGCGAGACGGCCTCAATGGCCCGCCACCGCCTCTTTCTGCTTGCGGGCGATCATTCCTTCGAAGAAGGCGTCGGCGCGGTTCTTCATCTGTGCCTTGGAAACCGCCCGAGGATCGACGATGTCGGACTCGAGCAACAGGGTCGGCAGCCCCAAGGATTCGGAGGTGTGGAAGCGGCGGTCGGCCAAGCCCGACGAGGCGGTGCGACAGCTCTTGACCCCGTGATAGACGATGCCGTCGAGCTTGTAGGGTGAATACTTGTCCTCGACGTCGGAGAAATTAAACAGCAGCCCCTGCTGGGTTTCGCGGACCGTCAGCAGAATTCCCTCTGCGTAGCTTTCGATAGGGTTGTCGAGATCGAACTCGAAGCCCAGAGCCGTGCCGCCGGAAGCGAACTTCAGGTAGCTCGAAATCACGAACACGCCGCCCCAATCGGAGAAGAACTCGGCGAAACCACGGAAGTGGGAGTAGCAGGGCACTCCCAACAGACCGAGTCGGAACTTCTGTTCCACAGGGACATCTTTGCCGTCCTTGCGGGTCACTGAACCGATGTTGTTCGCCGAGCGATACTCCATCTCCTCGTAGAGTTCCTTGAAGAAAGTGGCACCTTCCTCCGTCGCCCGGAAACAGTTGGCCATACCGAGAAAGGCCAGCCCGTCGGTCAGAGCATTGAACACCGCCGGCGTCCGCTCATTCAGCGCCAACAGCTGCTTCCAGTAGCGGCTCATGGTGTTGGCGTAGCGCAGATGCTCGCGGAACTTGTCGATGTCGAACTTCTTGCCGGTTACCCGCTCGCACTCGGAGATCAGTTCCTTGATCTGGGCGACCACGTAGGCGAGCTCGTGCTTGAAATCCTTGTCACCCGGCATGGTCCGGGATCCACAGGACCGATCATTGGGCACATCGATGGTGACAACGGGTGCGTCGTACAGCCGCTCCCAAATCTCGCCCCACTTGAAGTAGGTGTTGCAGGCGTTGGTAGCCACCACCAAGCCCGGCTTCGGAATCAGCCCCATGGGATGACCGCCGCCACGCAGGTGCATGGCGATGTCCGCCTTCACATAGCCACAGACGTCGGGTGAGAACCCATAATCCTCGGCTTCCTTAAGGTACTCCTCCGATGTGCCGCGCACTGCGGTCTGCAACGCGGTGATCTCGGGAAACACGATCGGCATGTCGAAGGTCCGCAACACTTCATTCATGTTGCCCATCACGAACACGAAAGCCGCCTTCTTGTCGTGACGGGCCGCCTCGGTGAGCGACGCAAACCACTTGCGCATCAGCCGCGCTGATTCGCGTGAACCACGCCCCACAATCTCATGGCCGACCGGGGCATGGCCGGGCCGCTCTCCACTGGTAGCGCTCATTATCGGCTCTCCAATCTCTCTCAAAAAAGATGACTGACTAACCATTTACCCTCCAATCCCACCGACGTCAATAAGATTCGAATCAATTTTTTCGCGGCTTTCCGACGTTTTTCAAAAATATCCAGGAAACAGGACGACACATAAATTGGCTGAATGGTCACTTCACGACTCTCGAGAGCCATTGGAGCATCTGCGCTGCCCCGCCCGAACGGATTGGAGGCACGCCGAATCTGCAGAAATCTAAAATAAGGCATAACCTGATGGTCACATTAGCTCTAGCGGAGCCAGCGATCTTGTGGAAAACATCGATTGTTTCTAGGTATATAAAAATTAATGACCACCAAAAAATTAGTTGACTGGATAGTCACTCCAAAAGTATCCCTACTGCCGAGCCATCGCATCAGCCGAGCGATTCGGCCACAAGCCAACGTTTCAAGGGCATGGCTTCTAGAGGGAGTCGCCAACAATGAGAGTTCTGGTCGCGATCAAGCGGGTGATCGACTACAACGTGAAGATCCGCGTGAAGTCGGATGGTTCGGGGGTCGAGACCCAGAACGTGAAGTTCTCCATGAATCCGTTCGACGAGATCGCGGTTGAAGAAGCCGTACGCCTGAAGGAAGCCGGCAAGGCCACCGAGGTGGTGGCGGTGTCGGTCGGCCCAGCCGCCTGCTCGGAGACCCTGCGCACCGCTTTGGCCATGGGCGCCGACCGCGGCGTTCTGGTGCAGACCGACGACGAGGTCCAGCCCTTAGGCGTCGCCAAGGTGCTGAAGGCTCTGGTGGCCAAAGAGGCTCCCGGCCTGATCATCCTGGGCAAGCAGGCCATCGACGACGATTCCAACCAGACCGGTCAGATGCTGGCGGCCCTGCTGGGCTGTGCCCAGGGCACCTTCGCCAGCAAGGTTGAGGTGGGGCCTGACGCCATTGCGGTGACCCGCGAGGTGGACGGCGGCCTGGAGACGGTGAATCTCAAGCTGCCGGCGGTGGTGACCACCGATCTGCGCCTGAACGAGCCGCGCTACGCCAGCCTGCCCAACATCATGAAGGCCAAAAAGAAGCCCATCGACACTGTCAGCCCGGCCGATCTGGGCGTCGACGTGGCGCCCCGCCTCGTCACCTTGAAGGTGGAAGAGCCGCCCAAGCGCAAGGCCGGCATCAAGGTGGCCGATGTCGCCGCCCTGGTCGACAAGCTGAAGAACGAAGCGAAGGTGATCTGATCATGACCGTTCTCGTCATTGCCGAGCACGAGGGCGGCGCCCTCAAGCCCGCCACGCTGAACACCGTCTCCGCCGCTTCGAAGATTGGCGGCGACATCCATGTGCTGGTGGCCGGTTCGGGCATCGCTGCCGTGGCCGAGGCCGCGTCCAAGGTGGCCGGCGTCGCCAAGGTGCTGTCTGCCGACGCGGCGCTCTACGCCAACCATCTGGCCGAGCCCCTGGCCGCCCTGGTGGTCTCCCTGGCCGGCGGCTACAGCCACATCCTGGCGCCCGCCACCACCGGCGGCAAGAACGTCGCTCCCCGCGTCGCCGCCCTGCTGGATGTGGCCCAGGTCTCCGAGATCACCGGCGTGGTGTCGGCCGACACCTTCATCCGCCCGATCTATGCCGGCAACGCCCTGGCCACCGTGCAGTCCAAGGACGCCACCAAGGTGATCACCGTGCGCGGCACCGGCTTCGAGGCCGCCAAGGCTGAAGGCGGTTCTGCCACCGTCGAAGCCGTGGCCGCCGCCGCCGACCCGGCCCTGTCGTCCTACGTGGGCAGCCAGCTCAGCAAGTCCGAGCGTCCCGAGCTGACCTCGGCCCGCATCATCATCTCGGGCGGACGCGGCATGCAGTCGGGCGACAACTTCCACCTGCTGGAAGCCGTGGCCGACAAGCTGGGCGCCGCCGTGGGAGCGTCCCGCGCCGCCGTCGACGCCGGCTTCGTGCCCAACGACTTCCAGGTCGGCCAGACCGGCAAGATCGTGGCGCCGGACCTCTACATCGCCGTCGGCATCTCGGGCGCCATCCAGCACCTGGCCGGCATGAAGGATTCCAAGGTCATCGTCGCCATCAACAAGGACGAAGAGGCCCCCATCTTCCAGGTCGCCGATTACGGCCTGGTCGCCGACCTGTTCAAGGTGTTGCCCGAACTCACCGCGGCCCTCCAGTCTCCCTGAGGCCGCAGCCTGGCGGGGGCGGGCCGAGTATGGCCCTCCCCCGCTTTTTTCATTCCTGCAGCGGAAGTATCTATCTGCCCCCCGCCAGCACCATAGCCACCTTCGAACCTGTCGGGCGCCCCAGCACACCGCAGATAAAGGCCCCTGCGTCTATCAAACGGTCCAAATTCACGCCCGTTTCAACGTCCAGGCCATTCAGCATGTACAGTACGTCCTCGGAGGCCACGTTGCCCGATGCCCCTTTGGCGTAAGGACACCCTCCCAAACCGGAGATCGAACAATCCACGACCGCAATGCCAAGATCCAATGCGGCGAGAATATTGGCCAATGCCTGTCCATAAGTATCGTGAAAGTGAACCGCCAGCTTATCGACAGGGACGTGTACAGCGACCGTCCGCAGCATTTCCAGCGTCCCGCCGGGGGTACCAACACCTATGGTGTCACCCAGGGAGATTTCGTAGCAGCCGAAATCCGCCAAGCGAGCCGCGACATCGGCGACGATCCCGGCTGAAACTGTTCCCTCGTAGGGGCATCCCAGGACGCAGGATACATAGCCGCGCACCCGAAGGCCTTTCTTGCGAGCGTCCGCCACCACCGGAGCCAATCGGTCCAGACTTTCTCCAATGGAACAGTTGATGTTTTTGCGGGAAAAGCTCTCCGACGCGGCGGCAAAGACGGCGATCTCGTTGACGCGGGCCGCCACCGCCGCCTCCAATCCCTGAAGATTGGGCACCAGGACGGGATATGAAACGCCCGGCTTACGGACGATAAGATCCATCACTGCAGCGGTATCGGCCATCTGCGGGACCCATTTGGGGCTGACGAAGCTACCCGCTTCGATGACGGCCATCCCAGCCTCACCCAAACGGTTGATTAACTCCGCCTTGACCGCCGGCAATACCGGCCTTCGTTCATTCTGTAGCCCATCACGAGGGCCGACTTCCACCAGTTTGACGTGTTTGGGAACTCTCATGGGTAAATCCACTTCGGCTCAATGGGGCTCTTGTCGCGACGTCACTCACCTCGCGATTCTCGGCGAGCAAGAGGCGCCAGGTGATCTCGGGGAACGAGTAAGAGGCCACCATAGCGGAGCCCCGATCCCGGCAACGGAAAGCACTCACCAATCGAGACATGAGTTATAAAAATGACTAGTCAGTCTCATTATCAGACCATACATTCTGTGAACCGCCTCGTCAACAAAGTGGCTGCCATGGTGGCAAACGCTGAGGCGCACGGAGTTGAATATTGACACTCCCTCCAATGACAGCTACCAATAAATTGACCGATTGGTCATCTTGACGGCGCCACAAATCTCCAGCTGATGCCGTTCATGATCAATTCGAACCTGTGACAAGGAGGCACTGGTGGCGGAAGTCCTTTTGAGCCATCCCTTGGACCGCGTGGCGCTCCTGCGCATCAACCGGCCCGAGGCGAAAAACGCACTCAATGCGGAGGTCCGCCGCCAGTTGGCCGAGCACATGATCACCCTGGGCGCCGACGCTTCGGTTCGCGTCATAGTGATTACTGGAAACCATGAGGCTTTCGCCGCCGGAGCCGATATCAAGGATATGGCGGCAGTCGGCGCCATCGAGCTGATGCAGCGCAACAACCACCTCCTGTGGCGAACCATCGCCCAATGTCCAAAGCCGGTAATTGCTGCGGTCCAGGGCTACGCCTGGGGCGGCGGCTGCGAGTTGGCTATGCACGCCGACATCATCGTAGCGGGCGAGAATGCCAGCTTCTCCCAGCCCGAGGTCAAGGTCGGCATCATGCCCGGTGCCGGAGGTACCCAGCGCCTCGTGCGCGCCGTGGGCAAATACCGGGCCATGTTCCTGGCCATGACCGGCCAAGCCTTCAGTGGTGCCGAGGCTGGGCAGATGGGCCTTGCCAGTCTGGTGATCCCCGATGCCGAAGTCCTGGACAAGGCGCTCGATATTGCCAAGACCATCTCACGAATGCCGCCGCTCGCCATCGCCCAGATCAAGGAGGTGCTGCTGGCCGGGCAGGACGCCTCTCTGGATACCGCCCTGATGCTGGAGCGCAAGGCTTTCCAGCTTCTATTTGCCAGTTGGGACCAGAAAGAGGGCATGGCCGCCTTCCTGGAAAAGCGTAAACCAGCCTATGAGGGGGTTTAAAGCATGAGCCTGGATGCAGCACGCCCCGACCTCGTCATGGGGGTTGTCGGTACAGGTGCCATGGGACGCGGCATCGCCCAGATCGCTGCGATCGCCGGCTGCGCCGTCATCTTGATGGATGCTCGGGATGGAGCTGCCGCCGAAGCAAGAATTTTCATAACGAAAATGCTGAATAAACTGGCCGAGAGAGGAACACTGAGCACTTCGGCTACCGAAGCTGCCCTTGATCGCCTCGTCATCGCCGAAACTATCGCCGACCTCACCCCCTGCCATGTGGTGGTGGAGGCCGTCGCCGAAGACATCACGGTCAAACAGACCCTGATGAAGGATCTGGAGACGGTGGTTTCGGCCGGCTGCCTGATCGCCACCAATACCTCGTCGCTGTCGGTGACCTCCATCGCCGCCGCCTGCCGGCATCCTGAGCGGGTGGGCGGGTTTCATTTCTTCAATCCCGTTCCACTGATGAAGGTGGTGGAGGTCATCGATGGCGTCATGACGGCGCCCTGGGTGGTCGAGGCGCTGACCAATCTGGCCCTGCGTATGGGGCATGCCCCGGTGAAGGCCAAGGACACGCCGGGCTTCATCGTCAACCACGCCGGCCGCGGCTACGGCACCGAGGCGCTGAAACTGGTGGGCGAGGGGGTCGCTGATTTCGCCACCGCCGACCGTATCTTGAAAGGCGCCGCCGGCTTCCGCATGGGGCCGTTCGAACTGCTCGACCTCACCGGTCTGGATGTCTCCCATCCGGTGATGGAAAGCATCTACGACCAGTATTACCAGGAGCCGCGCTTCCGCCCGTCCCCCATTGGCCGCCAGCGTGTCACCGCCGGACTGCTGGGGCGCAAGACCGGGCGTGGCTTCTATGCCTACAAGGACGACAAGGCCGTGGTCCCACCGGCGCCGGTGGTCCCCGCCGCCTGGACCGGCCCGGTATGGGTGGCGCCGGGCGAAGGCTCTCTGACCGTCACCGCCTTGGTGACCAAGCTGGACGCCATACTGGAGAGGGGCGAGAAGCCGACCAAAGCCGCCCTCATCCTTGTCCCTGTGCAGGGCGAGGACTGTACGACCGCCTGCGTCCGCCTCGGCCTCGACGCTACCCGCACGATCGCCATCGATCCGCTGTTCGGGCTGGACAGCCACCGCACCCTGATGACCAATCCGGTGACGGCGGCGGAAATCCGCGACGGCGCCCACGGCCTGCTGGCCGGCGACGAGATCGCCGTCTCGGTGATCCATGACAGCCCCGGCCTAGTGGCGCAAAGGGTGGTGGCGACCATCGTCAATATCGGCTGCGACATCGCCCAGCAGCGCATCGCCACACCCGAGGACATCGACAAGGCGGTGACGCTCGGCCTCGGCTATCCCGCCGGGCCGTTGTCCTGGGGCGACCGTATCGGCCCGGCCAAGGTGGTCGCCATTCTCGACACCATGCTGGCCATCACCGGCGACCCCCGTTACCGCGCCTCGCTCTGGCTGCGCCGCCGCGCCGCCCTCGGCGTCTCTCTCCTGACTTCGGAGTCCTGATCCATGCTCGACGCCTATCTCTATGACGGCCTGCGTTCCCCCATCGGACGCCATGCCGGCGGCCTGGCCCCGGTGCGTCCCGACGATCTCGCCGCCGAGGTGATCCGCGCCCTGGTGGCCCGCTCTTCCTTCCAGCCAGTGGATATCGAGGACGTCATCCTCGGCTGCACCAATCAGGCGGGCGAAGATTGCCGCAACGTGGCGCGTCACGCCGCCCTGCTGGCCGGGCTCCCCGTCGAGGTGGCGGGGCAGACCGTCAACCGCCTGTGCGCCTCGGGTCTGGCCGCTGTCTTGGACGCGGCGCGCTCGGTCACCTGCGGCGAGGGCGATCTGTTCATCGCCGGCGGTGTCGAGAGCATGAGCCGTGCCCCTTTCGCACTGTCCAAGGCAGAAAGCGCATATTCCCGCGACGCCAGGATATTCGACACCACCATCGGGGCACGCTTTCCAAACCCCAAGGTGGTCAAGGGCTTCGGCAATCATTCCATGCCCGAGACCGCCGACAACATTGCCCACGATCTGGGGCTGTCGCGGGACGCCTCCGACGCCTTCGCCGCCGCCTCCCAGGCCAAGTACGCCCGGGCCAAAGCAGATGGGTTCTACGAGGGTGAGATTCATCCCATCACCATAGCGGGTCGCAAGGGCGACACCGTGGTGAGCGAGGACGAGCACCCACGTCCCCAGACTGATCTGGCCGCGCTGACCAAGCTGAAGCCGCTGTTCGAGGGGGGCGTGGTTACCGCCGGCAACGCCTCGGGCATCAATGACGGCGCGGCGGCCCTGTTCATCGGCTCACGCGCGGCGGGCGAGAAGGCCGGCGTCGCGCCCATCGCCCGCATCGTCGCCGGCGCGGCGGCGGGCGTGGCGCCGCGTGTCATGGGCCTGGGGCCGGTGCCAGCCTCCAGAAAAGCCCTGGAGCGCGCCGGCCTGACCCTCCAGGACATGGATGTGATCGAGATCAACGAAGCCTTCGCCGTGCAGGTATTGGGCTGTGTCACCCAGCTGGGGATCGCCCCGGATGATTCACGCCTCAATCCCAATGGGGGGGCAATCGCACTTGGCCACCCACTGGGATGTTCCGGGGCACGGCTTGTCCTTACCGCCGCACGGCAGCTACAGCGCACCGGAGGACGGCACGCTCTGGTGTCCTTGTGCATCGGCGTCGGCCAGGGGCTCACCGCCATCATCGAGAGGGTCTAGGAATCGTGAGCGCAATCCTGACCGAAATCCGCGACCATGTCCGTTTCATCACCCTCAACCGCCCGGAACGTCACAACGCCTTCGACGACGCCGTGATCCAGGAACTGACGGCCGCGTTCGAGACGGCGGCGACTGAACCGAATTTGCGCGCCGTGGTTCTCGACTCCCTGGGGCGCAGCTTTTCGGCCGGCGCCGACATCAATTGGATGAGGCGGATGGCCGATTACGACCGTGATCGCAATCTGAGCGATGCCCGTACCTTGGCCAGACTGATGCAAGCGATCGACACATGTCCGCGCCCGGTCGTCGGTGTCGTACAGGGCGCGGCCTATGGCGGCGGTGTCGGGCTGGCGGCTTGCTGCGATCTGGTTGTCGCCGCCAAGGAATCCGTATTTTGCCTGTCAGAAGTCAAGATCGGCATTATCCCCGCCGTCATCTCGCCCTACGTGATGCGCTCCATCGGCGTCCCCGCCGCCCGGCGATATTTCCTGACCGCCGAGGTGATCCCCGCCGTCACGGCCAAAGAGATCGGACTGGTGCATGAGGTTGTTCCGGCCGAAGACTTGGTAACGACACGAGACCGCTGGCTATCGGCGCTCAAGGCCAACAGCCCGCATGCGGTAACCGCCGCCAAGGGGCTGGTCGCCCGCCTCGCCCCCATCGATGCCGCCATGATCGAGTGGACCGCCGAGCGGATCGCCGATTTGCGGGCCTCGGAACAGGGACAGGAGGGGCTGAAAGCGTTCCTCGATCGGCGCAAGCCATCCTGGAATCAGACGCCGGTGAAGTCGGGCGGACGCTTGGCGATGAAAGCCCCGTAGCCCTCGGCAAACTCGGCGCTCCGCAAGCAAACGGCCTGATCATTCTCTTCGCGCTCCAACTCCTCCTCCAACGAGCCTGAAGGCTTCTTCAGCCGCGCCGTCATGCGCGCCATGGCCTCACGCGGCAGCAAGGCCAACGCAGCCGCCTGCGCCACCGCCGTCCCCATGACATCGGAATCGGCCGCCAGTGTGTCTGCCAATTGAAGCCTTAGGGCCTCAGGGCCGGTCACCGGCGTTCCCGACGTCAGCAATCGGAACGCTGCCGAGAGTCCCACTCGCCGGGGCAGGGTCAGCAGTTGCCCCCAATCAGGGGTGAGCCCCAGCCCCAGGAACGGAAAGAGGATGGTGGTACCCTCGCCGACAATGATGCGATCCCCCAGCAGGGCCAAGCCGATCGCTCCGCCCGCTCCGATCCCCTCGATGGCGCTGACGACGGGAATCCGCGCATTGGCGACCAGCCGGCACAGCGCATGGATATGCCGCATGCGTTCCCTGGCCTGCTCCTCGTCCAGATCCAGCATACTCGGCAGGTCTCCGCCGGCGGAAAACACGCCGCCGACACCGCCGAACACCACCGCACGGATGGTCGCATCGTCCAGTACCTTGGTCAGTTCTTCCATTAACCCGGTCCGGACCGCATGATCGATGGCGTTGCGCTTGGCCGGACGATTGATCAGCAATCTCGCGACATGGGGAGCCGGCCGATCGACCAGGACGACGGACTCAGCCATGGCTCAGGCTCCCTCGAGTCCGACGATGGAGACCGCACAGACATTCTGGGACGGTTGCCCACCCAGATTGTGCGTCAGGCCAATGGTTGGGGTCTTGAGTTGCCGGGGCCCAGCCCGGCCCAGCAGTTGCAGATACATTTCGTAAAGCATGCGGATACCGCTGGCCCCCACCGGGTGACCGAAGCATTTAAGGCCGCCGTCGATCTGGCACGGTATCTTGCCGTCGGCATTGAACACGCCATCGAGCACGTCCCTCACCGCTCCACCGGCGACCGACAGCCCGAGATCTTCCATGGTGACCAGTTCGGTGATCGAGAAGCAATCATGCACCTCGGTCATGCTGATCTCGTTGCGCGGGTCGCCGATACCGGCCTCGGCGTAGGCACGCGCGGCAGCGATGCGGGCCGTGTGGACATAGCTGCCATCCCACTCACTGGAATGCATTTCCCACCCGTTGGATGCCACCACCTGCAACGCCTTGAAGGTGACGAGGTCGCGCTTGCCCAACGCGCGCGCCAGATCCGGCCGCGTGACGATGACGGCGGCGGCGCCGTCCGATACTCCACAGCAATCGAACAGGCCGAGCGGCTCCGCGACGATGGGAGCGCCAAGCACTTGCTCCTCGGTGATGATTTTTTGGAGATGTGCCTTGGGGTTGCGTACCCCGTTGGCATGGCTCTTTACCGAAACATGTGCGATAGCACGCTTGAGAAGCGCCGCATCGACACCGTGCCTCCGCCGGTAGGCTGAAGCCAATTGTGCGAAATTTGCCGGCGCCACGGCATTGGGATACCACTGGGGAATATAGGTTCCGACGGTAGCCACCGGCAGGCCGCCATAGCCGGTATCCTTCAGCTTCTCGACCCCAAGCGCCAGTGCAATGTCGCAAGCCCCGGCCGCCACGGCGTAGACCGCAGCCCGCACCGCCTCGGAACCTCCGGCGCAGAAATTCTCCACCCGGGTGACACCGATGTCGGGTAGACGTAGCGCGATGGACATGGGGATACCGCCACGGCCCGTTCCGACGTCATCCATATGGGTGGAAAACCAGGCCGCGTCGATCTGTTCCGGCGCGATGCCGGCGTCGGCCATGGCCTCGGTGTAAGCCTCGACCATCAGGTCTTCGGGGCCGACATCCCAGCGTTCACCAAACTTGCTGCAGCCCATGCCCAGAATGGCCACCCTGTCCTTGATGCCTGTCGCCATGTCCTACTCCGATTCACTCTGATCAACCGGCCGGACAGGCCGCACGGGAGTCGCTTTCCAGAAATAGCGAGTGAAACCTCGCTGTTCGTCGATGTCCTTGATCCGGAACACCATCTCCACTTCGGTTCCCGACTCGATCTCGCCCTCGCCCACGTCGGTGAACTCCATCAGGATGCGCCCCCCACCTACGAAATCGACCTGTCCGTAACGATGTGGTGGTGAACGATGAAACGATAGATACTCCGCCGACCAGCTCAGGACCGTAGCCCTGCGCTCAGCCAGCTTGTAAGGGCGTTGGGTATCCTGCTGCGGCCGGCCTTGCTCATAGGACAGCCGCGACGGCGGGAAGTGGACCTTGCCGGTCACTTCACAGCGCCCCGCCACCAGCCCCAAAATCGCCGATCTGTAACGATAGGCTGTACTCAAAGCCGTCTTCCGGTCCTGTTCGCCGCGCATGCCGCGTTCGAGGCTCAACTGCCCCTTGAACGACAAAAACTTGGTGTAGCTTGTTTCCTCGACACCGCCGGCCAGCCAATGACCGATCCCCTTGGCGGGGTGGAAGGAGCGGATCGCCTCGGTGACCCGGAAAACCACCGCCTGGGCACCGCTGCCGAATTGAGCCATCAGGACCAGGGCGCCGGGCCGGGCCGTCTCCAGTACATGGGTCAGCAGCAGCAGGGCATGGCCGGTGCCGGTTTCACCCACCTGATCGAGCAACGTGTCCACCACGGCCTCCGGGCGAATGCCGCAACGGACCGCCACCTGATGATCGGCCTTGGCGTAAGCGGACGGAAAGATGAAGTGATCGATGGCGGTGGCCTCAAGCCCGGCCTCGGCCAGCGCCGCCGCAACAGCCTTCGGCATCAGCTTGGCGATGCCTTCGTCGCGTACCCAGCGTTCCTCCCAGGCGTAGTCGATGTCTTTGCCGGCCATGCGAAAATGATCGACGAAATCCACCGTCAGCGTCCCGGCCCCCAGATACTCGGCGACCACGTCCTCAGTCCCCAGCAACAGCGCGGCCGCGCCGTCGCCATAGTCCAATTCCTGGGAACTGGCCGCCCGGGTAACGCGATTGTCGGCGGCGACCACGAGCACGTTGCCGCCATCGGCACGGACCTTGGCCACCGCCTGAGTCAACGCTGACAGTCCGGCGCGCTGCGAACCCCCAAATTCCAGTGCCTCCGTATTCCGATCAAGCGTCAACGCCTCGCACATAACGGCGGCGTTCATCCGCTCGGCGAACGGCAACGTGCAGGAGGCCAGAAAGACCCCCCGGACATGGCTGCGGTCCTCGCCCGGTCCCAGGCAGTCGCGGGCCGCAGCCACCGCCATGGTCAGACTGTCTTCGTCCCAGTTGGCCATGGTCCTGGTCCCCTTTGCCCTCCCCTTCAGGCTTGGGGCATACCAGGCATTGGCATGGACGACGGCGCGGCGGCTGAGCCGCAACCGAGGCAGATAGCCGCCATATCCGACAATTCCCACCATTCTCAGTCACCTCTTGGATTAGATCGCGACCCGAGACAGGCCCTCAGGAATTCGCCGATGTCACGCCGCGCCTCCCTCGCCTCGAGCAGTTCGTCCGGAAATTGCTGAAACACATGAATCATGCGATCCCAGATTTGAAGGCGAACGTGGACTCCAGCCGCCTCGGCCTTTTCAGCGAGCAGGGTCGAATCGCTCAATACCGTCTCGCGATTTCCGACCTGGATCAGCATCGGAGGCAATCCGTGCAGATCGCCAAACAGCGGCGATATCAACGGATCGCGGGGATCGCAATCATCCCCCAGATAGCCGCGCGCCATGGCCAAGATCATCGGCCGCTGATGGATGGGGTCGGAGGCGGCACGGGTCTCGTAGCTGGGACCCGACGCGGTAAGGTCGGTCCAGGCCGACATCAATACCGCCGCCGCCGGCAGAGGAAGGCCTGCGCTCCGCAACGACAGCAGAGTCGAAACCACCAAGCCGGCACCGGCTGAATCCCCTGCCAGCGCCACATTGGCCGGATCATGGCCTTCGGCCAGCAGCCAACTATAGGCCGCACAAGCATCCTCCAACGCGGCAGGAAACCGGTGCTCTGGCGCCAGGCGGTAGTCGAGGCCGAGCACTCGGCATTCGGCAGCAGTCGCGATACCGGCCATCAGTTCACGGTGCGAGCGTGGCGACCCCACCTGGAATCCCCCTCCGTGAAAATATAGGACGACCCTATCGTGGCGGGCCTCCGGAACGCGGACCCATTCGGCCGGCACCCCGCCCGCCGAAACCGGCTCGACCGAGACCGTCTCGGCCACCGATCCGAACAGTTCGTCCCAGTCTTCACGCATCTGCGCGACGGAGGTTAATCGGTTCCAGCCCCCGTAGACCTTGCGGATACGCGCGATCACGGCATCAACGGGGTCGGTGGGTGGAACCTCCGTCATTGTCCGCACCCCATGCCGCCCGACACTCCCAGCGTCTCACCGGTAATGAACCCGGCCGCATCCGACGCCAGGAAGGTGACCGCCGCAGCGACCTCATCGGGAGTTCCCAACCGTCCAAGTAAGGTAGCTCCGGTCATCGCCCGCATCAGGCGCTCTCCACCTGCCGCCAGCGCGGAACGCAGCAACGGCGTGTCGATAGGACCCGGCGCCACCACATTGGCGGTGATGCCCTTGCCACCGTTTTCACGGGCGATGGATTTGGTGAAGGCGATAACGCCCCCCTTGGCCGCCGCGTAGACGGCTCCGCCGCGCGATCCCAGACGCCCGGCTTCGGAGGCGATGTTGACGATACGCCCCCAGCCGGCCGCCTGCATGGCCGGCAGCACCGCGTGAGTGGTGGCAAGCACCGCCTCCAGATTGAGGGACAGCAGGCGGCGCCAGTCGGCCGCGGTGGTCTGGGTGAAGAAGCTGTGCTGATCCATGCCCGCATTGTTCACCAGGATATGGAATGGCCCACACTCGGCCACCACCCGATGCACACTGTCGAAATCGGTCACGTCGAGTGGCACCGCGCTGGCATCGATGGCGGCTGCAACTCCTTTCGCCGCCTCGATATCCAGATCGGCGATCACCACCTCCACCCCGGCGGCGGCGAGATGGCGGACGATGGCCGCGCCGATCCCCTTGGCGCCACCGGTCACAAGGGCGCGCCGCCCGACAGACGAGTCCGGCCCACAGCGAGACATGTCAACGCCCCGTAAAGCGCGGCGAGCGCTTCTCGATGACGGCAGCCAAACCCTCCCGCGCATCGGCCATTCCCGACATTTGGGCCTGGGCGTGATTTTCCCCCGGCATACAGGCTTCGACTCCCAGGCCAAGCCCGTTCCACAGGAGCCGCTTGGTGGCAGCCAGCGCCGCCGGCGCCCCTTCCGCGAGCTGGCGGGTCAAAGCCATTGCCTCCTGCAGGATGCGGTCATCGGGCACAACCCGGCTGATCAGCCCCATCTCCAGCGCCTCACTGGCGGCAATCACCGGATTGAGCAACAAAATCTCCATGGCCCGGCGAAATCCCACCAGGTGAGTCAGCGTGACGGAAACCCCGGCATCGGGAACCATGCCCACCCGTGTGGCACCGGCGAGAAATTTGGACGACTCGCCCGCCACCACCATGTCGGACGAGCAGACCAGCCCGAGGCCACCGCCACCGGCGGCGAAGCCCTGGACGGCAGTGACCACTGGGGCATTGAGCCGCATCAGCAACCCGGCGACGGTCTGCAGACGCGAGGTCGCCACCCGGATCAGGTCGGGAAGAGCCTCTCCCTGGTCGAGAAAGACATGCACGTCACCGCCGGCGCAGAAGTTTTTGCCCTCGCCGCTCAGCAGTACTGAGCGGACTCGGCCATCACCATGCACCCGCAATACAGCCTCTTGCAACGCGCTCAGCAGTTCCAGATTCATGCCATTGGCGTCATCCGGGCGATTAAGGCGCAGATGTGCCACCCCGTCGGCATGTAGACCGAGAAGGACCGGCCCCTCGTCGATCAGAACCATCGGCTGTCCATTGCCATCGTCGATCATAAGCCCCTCCCGGGTGCCGCGGTGTTTCAGATCAGGAAGGCCATCGAGAACAGAGCGTCCTCGTTATTGACCAGGGTCACCTTCTTCATGACCATGCGCAGTCCATCCTTCTCGCGGCGCAGGGAGTACTCATTCTGCGAGGCCCAGATGGTGTCGCCACGGGCGTGGGACTCGAACACCATGGCGTTGGCAATGGCGCGAATAGTCCTGTCGTCGCTGTCAAGAACCTCGACATTGGAGACCAGACGCCGCAGCCGGGAATGCGGCGTCTGGCTGATGCGCCGTCCCGTAAGCAACTGCCGGACGCGCAGTGCGATGCGCGAGCGGTTATCGTAGATGATCGACATTTCCTGTTCGGGATTGTCGCCTTTGCCATTGGCGGGGATCCAGTACAGCCCGTCATCGGCCCACAGGGTCTCCCATGCCTCGTACTGATGCTCGTCCTGCAGACGCGCCTCGCGATAGATGAATTGCGTCACTTCGTCGAGGAGCAGCACTTCCTTCTTTTTCGACATGATCAATCAGCCTCCATCATCGAGCGATAGTGCCGCCAGATGCCGCGAGACGGCGTCTCGTCGGTTACGTCACCAATCAGGCAGCCGTTCTCGTCGGGGCGCTCGCGATGGCGGCCGCGGCCGAGGAAAATCCATTCTGGATCCAGATACCGGACCCCGCGTTGGGTGCGCTCGTACATCTCGGCATCGTCGGCCAGCAGAAAGCCCGCAGGGCCCACCGATCCCATGGTCTGTTGCCGCATCCGGCGATTGAGGTCCGGAGCTCCCTTGAACTGCAGGGCGGTGACGTGCTGCACGGTCAGATCCACGGCAAGCGGCTGGATCACGAAGAACTGGATTTCGGCGATGAACAGATTGGGAAAAATCATGATGTGCGGAGTACCGTCGATCATGATCCGCGCGGCCTCCTCGGCCCCATAGGCCGTCTTCATCCGCTCCACGTAATCGGGAAGACGGTCCGCCGTGGTGCCGAACCAACTTAGTAGTTCACCGCGCTTGCGAAACTCGGGACGCAGATCGATCTCTGTGTGTCCGCCGCCCAAATCCCTGGCGACCGCCGTCGATTCGCTGCCGTAAAGCCCGCCGATGCCGCTCTCCGCCACGTCGAAGATTGAAGCGTGAACGAAGGCCGGGTGGTAGCCATCAGTCTCGTTTTCGACGACGAACTTCCAGTTCGCCTTGACCTTATGCTTCAAAAAGCCGGTGGTAACCTCGACCTCGCCCTCGGGCGAGGTTCGGCACAGAGCATCGATCGCCCCCCTCGCACCGCCTAGATGTTCCTCCAGCGTCGGCCCATCGGCCGCCATGGATCCGAAGACAAAGCCCTTATAGGAGGCAACGCGGGCGACCCGGCCAAGTCCCAGGGCCGAACGATCGACCCCCTCATAGCCCGAAGGGAATGGAAGCCCCCGCATCTGCCCATCCGTATCGAAACTCCATCCGTGGTAGGGACAGGTGAACGTACGGGTATTGCCCTTCTGCGCGGTGCAGACATGCGCGCCGCGATGCGGGCAGCGATTATGGAGCAGATGGATTTTTCCGTCCCGCCCCCGGGTCATGATCACCGGTTCGGGGCCGATGGACTTCATGATGTAGTCGTTGGCATTGGGCACCTCGCTCTCATGCCCGACATAGACCCAGGTCCGATACCAGATCTTCTTCAGCTCCTCCTCGAAGATCGCCGCATCACCATAAAGCGACCCGTGGACATGATCGGGTCGGATGAGATCACCAAGCCGCCGGGCCACGGAACCCGAGATACCCTGACTCGCTTCAGCACAACCATTCATGGGGTCGCCTCCTGATCATCCGGCGGCAACGCTCATCCCGAGCAGCCGCGATCATGGAGGAGTTTATTATAGACCGACGCGTCGGTCTATAATAAACTCAGCCTATTCTAATTCCAACATGCGGGTCGTGCCCTCTCCGTATTCATCAGGCCCGTCATGCCAGACGACAGGAGCAAAGCCATGCCCACCGTTATCTATAGGGAAGCCAATGGCACCTTGCATCGCATTCAGGCCAAGCCGGGCCGGACCCTGATGCAAATCGCCGTCGAACACGGCGTCCCCGGTATTTTCGGCGACTGCGGTGGCCACTGCACATGCGCCACCTGCCACGGCTATGTGGAGGAAAGCTGGATTGCCAGACTCCCGCCTCCGGCGGAAACCGAGGCGTCCATGCTCGAGGCTGTGGACGTACGCCTCGCCGGAAGCCGGCTGTGCTGTCAGATCCGCATGCAAGACGATCTCGACGGGATCGTCGTCGAGCTTCCCGCCGAGCAGACATAGCCCGGCACTCCCATCATATGGAGGCGACAGTAATGACCGATCGCTCACTCGTAATCGTCGGCGCCGCGCATGCGGGTGTCGAATTGGCCTTCACGGCGCGTCAGCACGGCTGGCCCGGCCCCATCGTCCTTCTGGGCGAAGAGTCCGAGCCCCCCTACCAGCGCCCTCCCCTGTCGAAAGCCTACCTCGACGGAGAGACGGTGGCCGACGAACTGATCCTGCGCACCGCAAGCGCCTACGGCGAAGCTGGCATCGCGATACGGTTGGGTATCAAGGCCACCCGCATCGATCGGGCCGGACGGACCTTGGAACTGAGCGATGGATCGCGGCAGGCCTACGATAAACTGGCCCTATGCACCGGCGGGCGCCCGCGGCCCCTGACCGTCGAAGGAATGGTCGCGGGCAAACCTCCCGCCAACCTGCACTATCTTCGCACCCGCCAGGATGCCGACCACATACGCTCCAAGCTGACGGCAGGCACCCGCCTGGCAATCGTCGGCGGCGGCTATATCGGCCTGGAAATTGCCTCCACTGCCCGCCGCCTCGGCGCCATCGTAACCCTGTTGGAAGCGGAACAGCGCGTCCTCGCCCGCGTCACGGGGTCAGAAATGTCGGCGTTTTATCAGCGCGTCCACCAAGAGGCCGGGGTGGATATCCGCACAGGCACCACCGCGGAGAAAATCGAGTGTGACGATACCGGCATTATCCAAGCTGTAACGGTTCGCGGCGGCGTGCAGATTCCGGCGGAACTGGTGATCGTCGGCATAGGGATGCTGCCCAATATCGAGCTCGCGGCGGATGCCGGCCTGACGGTGGATGGCGGCATCATTGTCGATGAATTGTCCAGAACCTCCGATCCCGACATCGTCGCCGCCGGCGATTGCACCGCCCATGACAATGCGGCCTACGGACGGCGAATCCGACTCGAATCCGTGCCAAACGCCCTTGAGCAGGCCCGTGCCGCCGCTCTGGCGCTCTGCGGCAAGCCCAAGCCCAATCGTTCGATACCCTGGTTCTGGTCCGATCAGTTCGACCTCAAGCTTCAGATGGTCGGGCTGTCGGCCGGTCATGAACAATGCGTGCTGCGAGGCTCTCCCGCCGATCACAGTTTCATCGCCTTCTACCTGCGCGATGGCAGGTTGATCGCCGCTGACGCGGTTAATCGGCAAGCCGACTTCCTGGCTGCGAAGCGACTTGTAACGACCGCCGCAGCCATAGACCCGACCCGGCTCGCCGACGTCTCCATCCCGCTAAAGGACCTGCTTCTTCAAAACCAATAAAGCCCCAATTTGGATCGAGAGGCGCTTTACAACGACCCGTGATCATGCGAGAGCGATGGACCATCCTGCGGACTGGGCCACTGCAAAATCAGGGAAGAAATACGATGGTGCGGGTTCGAGCCGACGATTACGACACCAAATGCCAGTCGATTCTCGACAGTGCGGCCGCACTTTTCGCCAAGACCGGCTATCCCGGCGCCAAGATGCAGGACATCGCCAAGGCCTGCGGCGCCACCAAATCGATGCTCTACCACTACTTCCCAACCAAGGACGATCTGCTGCTCGCCCTGCTCACCGAGCATCTCGAGCGCCTCATCGTCGAGCTGGAACTTGCCCTATCGGAAGCGGGGGCTGGAGAGCGGCGTTTCGCCAACTTCATTCGGGCCTATGTGCAAAAATCGGCACAATCGCGGCAACGGCACCTCAGCGCCATGAACGACGTAAAGTTCCTGCCCGTCGAAATGCAGCCCCCCATCCTGCAACTGCAGGCCAAGGTCGTCACGTTGGGGACGGCCCTACTGCGGGAGTTGCGCTCCGACCTGCCGGCGACCGTCTACAAGCCTTATGCGCTATTGCTGCTCGGCATGCTCAATTGGACCGACCTATGGTACAAACCCGAGGGCACGATTTCGCCGCAAGAGTTGTGTGACCGTATCCAGCGCCTGTTCCTCCACGGTTTTCTCGCCGAAAAGGCCGGCTAGTCAGACCGCCCTGACATCGCCCAGAAATTGATCCACCAGCCTCTTGATATCCTCGGAACGCCGGGCTAGGCCGCGAGCCGATTCCAGCACATGGCCAGCCGCAGCACCGGTATTGCCCGCGGCCCGAGTCACCTCCCCGATGGTGGAGGCCACATCACGGGTACCCGCCGCCGCCTGCTGTACATTGCGGGCGATCTCATGGGTAGCGGCGCCCTGCTGCTCAACCGAGCAGGCGATGGCCGAAGCAATACCGTTGATCTCGCCGATCCGCTGGGAGATTCCCCCTATGGCCTCGACGGTAAGACGGGTAGCCTCCTGTACGCTGGAGACCTGTTGGGCGATCTCATCGGTGGCCTTGGCGGTCTGATTGGCCAAGTTCTTTACCTCGCCGGCCACCACGGCGAAGCCCTTGCCCGCATCTCCCGCCCGCGCCGCCTCGATGGTCGCATTCAGAGCCAGGAGGTTGGTTTGGCCGGCGATGTCGTTGATCAGCTTTACGACATCGCCGATCCGCGACGCTGCCCCGGCCAATCCCCTCACCAGTTCGTCGGTATGGGAAGCCTCCTCCGCGGCGGAGCGGGAAGCTCGGGAAGACCGTTCCATCTGCCGGCCAATCTCGGCGATGGACGAACTGAGTTCCTCGGCGGCGGCGGCCACCGTTTCGACGTTAACCGATGCCTGCTCGGTCGCGGCGGCAACGGTTGTGGTCTGGCGACTCGTCTGCTCTGCATTGGCCGCCATGGATTGGGCGACCGAGGTCATTTCCGCCGCCGCACTTGCCACGGCAGCGATCGCCTCACTCGCAGCTGTATCGAAAGATTGGGTCAGGCTGGCAATCGCCCGGTTTCGCGCCTCATCCTTATCCAATTCCTGACGCTGTCTCGCCTCCATCCGCAGGCGTTCGATGGCGTTGATCCGGAAAATCTCTACCGTACGGGCCATGGCCCCGACCTCATCCCGACGATCCTGCGAAGGGACATCCACATCGGTCGCATTTTCAGCCAGCCGGGCCATTACTGCTGTCAGGCCGACTACCGGCCCGGCGATCAGCCTGGCCAGTCCCAGACTGACAGCACCGCCCAGCACCAGGAATATGGCCAGAACGGCGTAGTATGTCGCCTGGGAGGACGCGGCAACACCGACCGCCCCCCGGTAGGTCTCATCGGTCTCCTGGTCGGAGGTTTCGGCGAGATTACGTAACTCGCCGATCAAGGCATCGTATTGCTGCTCGGTGTTGACCATCATCACCAGCGCCGTCACCTCGTCGGTGGCGGAGACGTCGAGGACCTTGATCGAAGCGTCTCCGAACGCCTCAATCTTGGCCTGAACGTCGCCGAGTCCCGCCACCGCCTTGGCAAGCCGGGCGACGTCTTGCCGCAATTGACTCTCCAATTCGGCGATCTTGTCCTTCTTGGCTCCGGTGCTGCGCCATCCCAGCAACCGATAGAGATTGGATTGAACGACCGTACTGGCGGTTCTTACCTCGGCGATCACTTTGTACTTACGGAAGGCGCCATCGTGAAGATCGGTCAGAGCCATTCCCTGCCTGTTGGTTCCCAACTGGAAAATAGCCGTCAGGATCAGCATACAGAGGACAAGAAGCAGCGGCGCAATCAGCACCTTCACCAGAATGCGTAGATTGGCGACATAGGTAAGCACGGCGTCCCCCATATCGTTTCGCGGCCCCAGGCTCCATCTGCAGCCCCCGCATAACCGGGATATTGACCAAATAGTCACCATTGGATGACGCCAATGTCAATGAATTTTGTTGCGATCCGCACCAATCTGGTTTTTACCTATAACCGGCCTAGGTTGGGGTCAATATGAGCATACAGACGGCAAGCCATCACACCAGACAGGCCACATCCGTCAATTATATGATGACCGTCCGGTTATTTTACCTTATGCCACTCAGATGCCGACGATTTCCTGCCCCAGCATCTCCTCGATCTCGTCGTCGCCGAAACCGGCTTGGCGCAATATCGCGACGGTATGTTCCCCGATCGCCGGTGGCGGCAGGCTGATCGAGCCGGGAGTACGGTCGAACCGGGGAGCAGGAGCGGGCTGAACCTGGCCTGCGGCCTCCACAAAAGTGCCCCGAAACATGTTGTGGCGATGTTTTGGGGCCTCGGCCATGGATAGGACCGGAGCGAAACAGGTGTCGGTCCCCTCCAGCAAAGCGCACCAGTCGTCACGGTTTCGCGCCTTGAATACCTTGGCCAGCCTAGCTTTCTGAGCCGGCCAGTCGGCCTTCGACCACTGGGGAAAATCCTCTCGGCGAAGTCCCAGCGTGTCGAGCAGAAGCCCGAAGAACTGTGGTTCGATAGCTCCAACCGAGACAAACCCGCCATCGGCACATTCGTAGCAGGCATAGAACGGCGCGGCGCCATCCAGAAAGTTATCCTCCCGCCGGTCGGTCCACTGGCTCGCGGCGTGGAATCCATAGAGCTGCGCCATCAAAAGCGCGGCACCATCGGTCATGGCCGCATCGACCACCTGGCCGAGCCCCGAGCGGCGGGCTTCCAGCAGGGCGCAGACCATGCCGAAGGCCAGCAGCATGCCGCCGCCGCCGTAATCACCGACAAGATTGAGCGGAGGCACCGGCGGCCGCCCTGCCTCGCCAATGGCATGAAGAGCCCCCGACAAGGCGATGTAGTTGATGTCGTGACCGGCAGCCTGAGCGAGAGGGCCAGATTGGCCCCAGCCGGTCATCCGCCCGTAGACGAGGCGTGGATTGCGCCCCAGGCAAACCTGCGGCCCAAGTCCGAGGCGTTCGGCGACGCCGGGGCGATATCCCTCGATCAGGGCGTCGGCCCCCTCAATCAGGCGGAGAACGGTCTGAATGCCGCGCGGATTTTTAAGATCAATGGCGATGGAACGCCGCCCGCGGTCCGTCGGACCACCGGCCGCCTTCAGCTTGTCGAAATCACCACCGCTCCCCATCGGCTTGCGGTCGACCCGCACGACGTCGGCCCCCATATCCGCCAGCAGCATGGTACCGAACGGAGCAGGCCCGAGACCGGCCAATTCAATGATCCTGATACCGGCAAGGGGACCGGACATCCGCGCATCTCCTAAAGCCTCTTGGCTACTTCCTCGAGCATCACCTCGGTCGCGCCACCGCCGATGGTCAGGATGCGGGCATCTCTCGCCATCCGTTCGACGGGGGTACCGATCATGTAGCCGGCTCCACCGTGCAGTTGCAGGCAGCCATACATGACGTCCTGCAGACTCTCGGCCGACATGACCTTGACCATCGATAGTTCGCGGACACAGTCGAACCCACTGGCGTCCAGTTCGGCCGCCTGATAGGCCAATGCACGAGCGGCAGCCGCCTTGGCAGCCAGCAGCCCCAGCCGCTGGCGGGTTGCCTGCAGATCCCACAAAGTGCCGCCGAACGCCTGCCGGTTTCGGACATGTTCCAGGGTCAATTCGAGGGCCTTGGCGCTTTCGCCGGCACAAATCGCCCCCACCACCATCCGTTCGTTCTGGAAATTCTTCATGATGCCGTAGAAACCCTGATTTTCCACTCCCAGGAGGTTCTCAGCCGGCACTCTTGCGTCGTCGAAGAACAGTTCGGCGGTATCGGAACAGCGCCAGCCATGCTTCTCCAGCTTGCGCCCCACCACGAAACCGGGCGTTCCCTTTTCGATGATAAACAGTGAAATGCCCCGGCTCCCTTTGGCGGCCGGGTCGCTCCGCGCCGCCACGACGTAGGTGTCGCCGTAAACGCCATTGGTGATGAACGTCTTGCTGCCATTGATGACCCAATGGTCGCCATCGCGTATTGCGCGGGTCCTGAGACCGGCGACGTCTGAACCAGCCCCCGGTTCGGTCACGGCGATGGCGCAGACCTTCTCCCCACGGATCAGCGGCGGGAGGTACTTGGCCTTCTGTTCGGCCGTGCCGTCACGGGTGATATGGGTCGCAGACATGTCCGTATGGACGGTGACGCAGGCGGTCACGCCGCCGAAGGTGCTTCGCGCCAGTTCCTCGGCGAAGACCATGGAGGCGAGCGGCCCCAGATCGGTGCCGCCGTATTCCGCGGGATGACGCATTCCCAGAAACCCCAGTTCCCCCATCTGGCGGAAGATATCGCGCGGAATCATCCCGTCGCGCTCCCACTGTTCGCCATGGGGGATGATCTTCTCATCGACGAAACGCTTCACCTGTCCGCGCAGCATGCGCAATTCGTCGGTAATGCAGCTGGGATCGGGAAACCGCACCTCGGCCATGCCCCCCCCTTTCCGGCTCAAGCCACCTGGAAAATTGCGACCGGCATGTCGTCGAGCCGCAGCGGCAGTTGACACATCCGGGCGTGATGCCGGGCCTCCGGCAGCATGAAATCGCGAACGAATCGGGCCAGCGCCCGAATTTTTACGGGATCTGGGGCCTTTTCGGCATGACTTTCCAGTCTGGCCCAGGCGGCTCCAAAGGCTGCCAAGCCGGTCAGTCGCATATAGGAATGGGCCAAGGGCTCGGGATGCGGAGATGTCGCCACCACCTCGCTGGCCTGCCGCCAATCCTCCAGTACCTCCGCCAGGGCTTGGGTGGTCGCCGGGTTACCGCTCTGCTGTGCGGCCGCAATCGCCGCCACGATATGGCCGTCGAAGGCCGAAATGGTCCGGCCATCCTTCAGCAACCGCCCCGCGACCGTCAGAGCGTGAATCCCGTTGGTGCCCTCGTAAATCTGGGAGATCCGGGAATCGCGCAGGATCTGCTCCAGCCGGTATTCCCGGAGATAGCCATAGCCGCCATGAACCTGAATGCCCAGATTGGCGGCCTCGACCACCGCCTCGGTACAGAACACTTTGCAAACCGAGGTCATGAGATCAACCAAGGGCGAGCCGCCATCAGCCTCGATATCGGCCAAGGTCGCGTAGGTCATGGCCCGCCCTCCAAGGGTCAAGGCCATCTGAGTCATCAGCATCCGCCGGACGTCCTCATGCTCGGAGATCACCACCGGCCCGGTCGAATCACCACGCCGCCCTTGCACCCGGCTGGCGGCATAGGACAGCGTCCGTTGCGCGGCGCAATCGGCCAGGGCAACCCCCTGTAAGGCCACCTCAAGCCGTTGGACGTTCATCAACGTGAACATCCGCTTCAAGCCCTCGCCGGGACCACCGATCATCACCGCCTGGGTACCGTCAAAGGCGAGTTGGCAGGTGGCGGCGGCATGCAGCCCCATCTTCTCCTCGATTCGGACCACCGAGATACCGTTGGTAGATCCATCCTCGAGGTGGGAGGGAGCGAGAAACAGCGATAACCCCTTGAGTCCAGGCGCGGCATCCCGCGTACGGGCCAAAACCAGGTGAACCACACGCCCGGTGAAGTCCTGGTCACCGCCAGAGATGAATATCTTGCCTCCGTCGATGGTCCAGCCGTCGCCCTGGGGGGAAGCGGTGGTCCGGATCAGAGAAAGGTCGGACCCCGCCTGGGGCTCGGTAAGGCACATGGAAGCCAGCCACTCGCACGAGGCCAGACGTGGAATCCACAGGGCCTTGACGTCATCATCGGCGTTGACGGCAAGGGTACGGATGACCCCCTGGGCCAGGGAAACGCCCATGTGAAAGGAAATGCAGGCGCCCGCCAGCATCTCGGAGAACGCACTGGCCAGCAATCCAGGCAACCCCTGGCCGCCATATTGGGGATCCGCCGCCAGTCCCTGCCACCCTCCTTCGCGGAACTGAGCAAATGCACGATGGAAAGCCTCGGGCAGATGAACCCGTCCATCAACCAGCTTTACCCCCTCGCGATCACCGATGGGGTCGAGCGGAGCGATGGCCTCGTCGATGAAGCGGCCCGCATGGGTCAGCACCTCGGCGGCCAGCCCGGAATCCCAATGGATGATCCGGGGAGCATCGGCGATATGCTCCAAAGTGAAGAGAATTTCCGCGAGTGGGGCACGATAATCGATCATAACCAACTGCCTCCTAGTCCTATACCCGCACCACGTCGGATTCGTCGTCGCGATATAACCGCTCCACCAACTCGGCGCGATGAACCAGAACGGCCCGCTGGTTGATGTAGCCCTTATCGGTGATTTCGTTGGCGTCGATGGAAGGCGGTACGTCCAGGAGCCATGCCCGACAAATTCTCATGGAACTGCCGGTGGCGGTGGCGGCCATCGCCTTCAGTCCTCGCTCAAGAACCGAGCGCACTTCATGCCGCCGGATCAGAACCGGCAGCGGGATATCTCCGGAAATATCGGGGCAAAGCGACAGACAGCCTGCGGGATTGGGAAATACCAGCATGCCGATTTCTTCGCGATCGTGGCCGGTGATCACCGCGTCGGCGATGACCGGCGCGCAAGCACTGATGGCCGCCAAACGCAATGCTCCGACACTGACCCAGACGCCGGACATCAGCTTGAAGTCCTCGGCAATCCGACCATCGAACCGGATTCCGTTATGAGGATTGCGAGAATCGACGAACTGCACTGCGTCGCCGGTGATATACCAGCCGTCATCATCAAACGCCTTGGACGTCAGGTCGTCGCGCCCCCAGTAGCCGGGAGTGATGTTGGGCCCTTTCACCCGGCATTCGAGCTTGCCGTTATTGGGAACCAACCTGATCTGATTTCCAGGACCGGGCAGGCCGATAATACCGGCGCGATCGATATCGAAATGCACCAGGGTCAACATGGGCGATGTCTCGGTGGAGCCCAGGGCAGACATCAGCCGTACCGGCCGGCCCTGATGGGCCTGGGCAACGGCCTGTAGCCCATCCCACACCTTCTGGGGCAACGCAGCCCCGGCATAGAACATCAGGTCCAGGTCACGGAACAGACTGTTGCGAAGATCCTCGTCAGCCTCAAGGTAGGGCAGCAGCATGTCGAAGCCACGCGGAACGTTGAAGTAGAGGGTGGGGGAAACCGCCTTCAGATTGGCGACCGTCTTTTCCAGCGCCCCCGGCATCGGCCGTCCCTCGTCAATATGGAGGGTTCCGCCATGGGCCAGGACCATGTTGAATATCCAGTTGCCACCCATGGTGTGGCTCCAGGGCAGCCAATCCACCACTACCGGCGGACGGTTCGCCAGAAACGGCCATAGCTGCGCCGTCGCCTGCTGGTTTGAACACAACATGCGCTGGGTGTTCTTTACCCCCTTCGGCGTGTCCGTCGATCCCGAGGTAAAAAGAATCTTGGCGATCGTATCGGGACCAACCCTGCGGTTGGTATCCGCCACCGCCCCGGTCGGCGTAACGGACATCATCTCGTTGAAAGGAGTGGAACCGGTTCGATGGTTTCTGCTGGTGACGAATCGGGCGCCACTCGCCTCCGCTAACGCCAAGGCTCGGCCGAAACGATCACCATCGGCGGCATAGACTAGGCCAGGCTTCAGAAGCGACAGGATATGCTTCACCTTGCCCAGATCCTGGGATGCCGATGAATACGCGACAGAAACGGGAGCAACCGGCACTCCAACATGCATGCCGGCCAGTGCCAGAAGCGCGTGGTCGATACCGTTTTCCGAGAGTATCAGCAGCGGAACCGACGGCCCCAGGCCTTGGTCGATCAGGAACTGGGCGATCGCCTCCACCGCCCGCAAAGCGTCACGGTAGCCGAGCTTTCGCCAATCACCGTCTTCCCCTCGTTCGGCCAAAAAGGGGTGGGCCGGGGTCGTCTCCGCCCAGTGGCAAAGCATGTCGCCCAGGCATCGGGCGTAAGGCCCCAGTTGCTGTGGCGAACGCACGATTACCGAACCGTCCTGCCGTTCGACCACATCGACCACGGCCGGAGCGAAAGTCAGCGGACTGAGTCGGGAGGCATTCATCGTCAGTGCTCCACCCTTGGCGTGATACCCTTGTTGGCTCGCCCCGGATCAGGCGTCGCCGACCTCGACCACCACTGCCATGGCTGTATCGCCCGCGGCGCAGCCGGTAAAAAGCCCCCTTCCGCCGCCCTTTTGTACCAGTTCCTCAATGAGCTCCATGATGGCCCGCAGTCCCATGGGGGCCTGGGGATGTCCATAAATCAGGGAACAGCCATTGTTGTTGAGGCGCTCGAGCTCGAATCCAGTGGCGGCGGCGAAATACAGGTCATTGACCGCGAACGGGTTGTGGGTTTTGACGGCATCGACGTCAGCCATGGACAGACCGGCCTGGTGCAGCGCCTCCCTGGCTGCGGGAACCGGCGCCTCGGGCATATAGGCCAATTCCACCCGCGACTGGCCGAAGCCGATCAGACGGATACCGACCCTGGCGTCCGTGGAAAGCTCGCGCGCCTTCTCCCGGTCGGTGACGATCATCGCGGCATTGGCGTCGGCGGGATGGGTCTGGCCACCGAAGGTTACTGTGCCGCCCTCGGCCACTGGACGTAGCCGGGCAAGCCCCTCGGCGGTGGAGCGCGTTAGCCCCTCATCGCTCTCGATGACCTTCACGCTCTTGGTGAACCGAGGGTCCGGCACCTCGAACGGCAGGGTCATGTAGCGCTTCTGGAAAGCATGGCCATTGGCGCAGGATGCTTCGTACTGCGCCTGCCGCATCAGCACCACCTCGTGCTGCTGCTCTGTTGTGAAACCGTGCCGTTGCGCCACGTTTTCGGCAGTCGCCACCATGGCCTTACTGGTCAAGGGGTCGCCCCGGACGAAATTATCCATCACCCACTCCTCGGTCTCGCCGGTCCCACCGGGAGCGCTGGGATTGGGGTAATACACATGCGGCCCGTTGGATAGGCGGTCACAACACTGTACCAGCGTAACCTTCGAACGCCCCGCATCGATATCGGACGCCGCCGTCAACAGTCCTCGGACAGAAGTGGCGCAGGCCTGACTGATAGTCGGCCCTCCCGCTCCGGTTGCTCCGATCAGCCCCGTCAGCCAGGGTAGGCCGTAGAAGCTCGCGTTCTGCGGCACGCTGATCCCCAGCACCCCCGCATCGATCACCGTCGGATCGATATTACGTCTCTTCAGTTCTCTGGAAGTGACATAAGCCGCGAATTTCATGGAATGCAGGCCGGCAAAGCTTCCCTGCCACTTGGCGAACGGAGTGCTCCAGTAGCAGCCATACGGCACCCATGCAGTCATCGCAGTTCCCTTTCAATCGATCAGCACAGTAGAGCATACCGCCAGTCCCTCAGAGCCAAGGTAACCGACCGGTCATTCTGATAATCAAAGGCTATGCGACCCCACTCGGCCTGTCAAGGCGACGTTAAGCAGGTTCAATCACCACCGCCCGCTCCTCAGTCCTGCCTCGGTACGAAGAACTCGGGGAGGATCTCCTTGACCAGATCCCCATCCGCCTGCCAGGCACGGCAGCCGTCCAGGAAATGGGGAGGCTCACCCTTTTGACGTAAGCGTTCGAACGGATCGATACCATCAACTTCGGGAGATATGGCAATCGCCTGATAGGCCACGGTCGCTACAGAAAACAGCAACTCCACCTGATGGGTACAACTCTCGCTCCGCCCAATTTTCTTTGAGACCTGCTGCTTCCAACCAGGAGATATCCGCTCCCCGACCAGACAACCGAACAGGTCGTTATCGCCCGCGCATGCGGCGAACGGCCCGGCATCCATGATCGTCGTCACGCTTCGAATTACCAACGTACTGTCGAACACCACCGACAATCTCATGACATGAATGGCGCGTCCGGTCGTGATCGTGGTGTCGACCAACTTTCCTTCGATCTCGAACAAGCCGTCATCCCGGAGAAACGAGGCGTACTCGATATGACGGGTCTGAATCGGCCGACGACGGGTATCGCCGTCACTGACACTATCTCGGTTCAATGGTCGCTCCCGCGCTGAGGAAGGCCCACCATATCAGGTGAACAATCAGTCAAATATATTGGGCATTGGAGATGGCTGTCCACATCCCCCCACACATACCCTGCGCTTTATCAGGTAAATTGCACCGCCACCACCGACCAGCCACCGAAAAATTGGATGACTTACAGGTCACCATACGTCTGGCCTTGGGATTTCCCCGATGATAGGCTGGTGAAAGACTAAAAATTCGACATTCACCAGCCGGACGGCTCGAAGGCAAGGACCAGGGCGATATGAGCGAGAAGATCGGTGTGATGTTGTGCGGCCATGGCAGTCGCGACGTGGACGCCATCCGGGAATTCCAGGCGCTGGCCGGCCATCTGGCCCAAAGGCTGCCCCAGTACGAGGTGGATTCGGGCTTCCTGGAATTCGCCACCCCCATCATCCGCACCGGCCTGGGCGCCCTGAAGGCCAAAGGCGTGTCGCGCATCTTGGCGGTGCCGGGCATGCTGTTCGCGGCAGGCCACGTCAAGAACGACCTGCCGTGGGAGATCAACTCCTTCGCCGCCGAGAACCCGGACCTGCCCATCACCTTCGGGCGCGAGCTGGCCATCGACACCAAGCTTCTGGCCGCGGCAAAGGCCCGCATCGAGGAGGCCGAAGCCCTGGGCGCTTCCAGCGTCGAGCGCAAGGACACCTTGCTGCTGGCGGTGGGGCGCGGCACCAACGATCCCGACGCCAATTCCAACATCGCCAAGGTGGCGCGCATGCTGTGGGAAGGCATGGACTTCGGCTGGGCCGAGATCGCCTTTTCCGGCGTCGCCTATCCCCTGGTCGACCAGGCCCTGGAGCGGGTGACCAAGCTGGGCTACAAGCGGGTCATCGTCTTCCCGTACTTCCTGTTCACCGGCATCCTGGTCAAGCGCATCTACGAGTGGACCGATCAGGCGGCGAGCGCCCATCCCGCCATCGAGTTCCTCAAGGCCCCCTACCTCAACGACCACCCCCTGGTGGTCGATAGCTTCGTGGAAAGGGTGGGCGAGATCCTCGACGGCTCGCCGGCCATGAACTGCAGCCTGTGCAAGTACCGCGAACAGGTGGTGGGCTACGAGGCCTCGGTGGGCGCCGTCCAGGCCGGCCATCACCACCATGTGCGCGGCATCGGCACCGACGCCGATCACGGGCATGACCACGCCCCCCATAGCCATACCCATAGCCATGGACATGGACATGGACATGGGCATCACCATCATCACCACAACTGAGACCGGGCCTCGATTAGCAGGGTCATCGGGCCTTGGCTAGGCTCAGGGGAACACAACGCGGATGCCTTGACTCGGCTCCGTGGAGTGCGTATCGTCCGAGACACATATTAACCGGACGGTCATCTTAATATCTCCACCTCCATTAAGCTATTGAAGGCGAGCTATTAGACCGCATTGGAAATCAGGCTAAGGAACCAAACGCATGAGCAGCATTGTCACCTCGTCGGTCGTTGACGGTATTGCGACGGTTCTTATCGATGCTCCGCCGGTCAATGCCGCCAGCCAAGCGGTGCGTGCCGGTCTGAAAAGGGCCTTTACCGAGTTGCGAGACCGCTCCGACTTCGAGGCGGTGGTTCTCGCCTGCGCCGGCCGCACCTTTATGGCTGGCGCCGACATCGGTGAGTTCGATACCGGCATTGCCGAGCCGGGCTATCATGAGGTATTCCGCCTGATCGAAGACTGCCCAAAACCGGTAATTGCCGCTCTACACGGTACCGTACTGGGGGCTGGCACCGAGATGGCCATCTCGTGTCACTACCGCATCGCCGACAAGGGGACTAAGATCGGCTTACCCGAACTGTCGCTCGGCATCATCCCCGGAGCTGGCGGGACCCAGCGTATGCCGCGCCTGATCGGGCTGGAGGCTTCCATCGACCTGGTGCTATCGGGCAAGCCACTGCTCGCCACTAAGGCCGCGGAGATAGGCCTGGTGGACGAAATCGCCTCGGGCGACGTCAACGCCGCCGCCTTGACCTACGCCAGAACACTGGTGGCCGAGGGCGCCAAGCCTCGCCGTACACGCAACCTACCGGTCAAGGATGCCGGCAGGGCCGGTGAGTTGATCGCCGCCAGGCAGGCCCAGGTGGCCAAGACCATGAAGAATCGCAACTCACCCGTGAAGCTGCTGGAAGCCATGGCCGCCGCCGCCTCCCTGCCCTTCGACCAGGGGCTGAAGGTCGAGCAGGACATTTCCGATCAGTTGGTTGATGCCGTCGAGGCCCGGGCGCTACGGCACCTGTTCTTCGCCGACCGCGAAGTGCGCAAGATTCCGGGCATCACCAAGGACATCAAGGCCCGGCCCATCCGCAAGGTCGGCATCGTCGGCGCCGGCACCATGGGCGGCGGCATCGCCATGTGCTTCGCCAATATCGGCGTGCCGGTGACCATCATCGACGTCTCGGACGAGAACTTGCAGCGTGGCCTGGGGGTCATCCGCAAGAACTATGAACACTCGGTGTCGCGTGGCTCGCTGACCGGGGAACAACTCGAGGGTCGCATGGGCCTGCTCTCGACCAGCACCGATTACGCATCGCTGTCCGATGCCGACCTCGCCATCGAGGCGGTGTTCGAGAAGATGGAGCTGAAGAAGAACATCTTCCAGAAGCTCGACGCAGTCCTGCCTCAGGGCGCCATCCTCGGTACCAACACCTCGACGTTGGATATCGATGAGATTGCCGCCGCGACCAAGCGTCCCGCCGACGTCATCGGCCTGCACTTCTTCAGCCCTGCCAACGTCATGCCGCTGCTGGAAATCGTCCAGGGAGCCAAGACCTCCATGGACGTGCTGCTGACCGCTCTCGACATGGCCAAGCTGATCAAGAAGACCGGCGTGGTCTCCAAGGTCTGTTACGGCTTCATCGGCAACCGCATGATGGACCCCTATGCCCGCGAGGCCGAGCGCATGATTCTCGAGGGCGCCACACCGGAGCAGACCGACGGGGCGATGGAAGAGTGGGGTATGGCCATGGGCATTCATTCGGTCTTCGACATGGCCGGGATCGAGGTTGGCACCAACTGCCGCCTTGCCAATCCGGACATGGTGCCGAACGACCCCAGCTACTATAGATGCTCGGATGTGCTGGTGGAAAACGGCCGCTTGGGCCAAAAGGTCGGGAAGGGCTTCTATCTTTACGATCCGGCCACCCGCAAACGTAGCCCCGATCCCGAAGCCCTCGCATTATTGCGGGGAGAGGCCAAGCGCCTCGGTATTCCGCAGCGCAATCCCGGCAAGCAGGAGATTCAGGATCGCTGCCTCTACGCCATGATCAATGAGGGTGCCAAACTACTAGAGGAAGGCATCGCTCTGCGCGCCTCCGACATCGATGTGGTCTACACCGCCGGCTATGGCTTCCCACGTTACCGTGGCGGGCCGATGTTCTATGCCGATACGATCGGCTTGAAAGCCATCCGAGATCGCATACTCGAGCTCAAGGAAATTCTCGACCCGCAATACTGGACTCCCGCTCCGCTGCTGGAAAAACTGGCCTTGGAAGGCCGGACCTTCGCCGAATGGGACGCGAGCAATAACGGCTGAAACGGATATCCTCCCGATCCCGGACAGCCGATATGGAGGCCTGCCGTTCCCGCCGGCAGGCCTCCCCTCCGGGCAAGCAGCCAAACTGCCGCAAAGACGGCAGCCATCAACGTCAAGAAGCCCATCAACTAGCATCACGCACTATTACCCTAGATATTAATTTGAATTTACTGATTTATTATCCAATCCAACAGATAGGATATATATGAATATTACTGATCTTATCGGATATCATCTCCGCCGCGCAGAGGCAGTCACTAAGAGTGACTACGCCAAGGTAACTTTTGATCTTAACATATCTCCAGCACAGTTCTCTGCCCTTGTCGTTATCGCCAAGAACCCAGGATTGATGCAATCGGATCTGGCTGACGCTCTCGGAATAGATCGCTCGGCCGTTGTCCATCTCATAGATGCACTTGAGGCCCAGCACCTTGTTATCCGTGAGAAAATTAAAACAAACCGCCGCAAGTATCTTCTTTATATAACCGACGAAGGCATAAAAATCCGCAATGATATAAAAAGACGGCTCGATGACTCCAATGAGATAAGACTCAAGAACCTAACACTCGATGAACGAGAGCAACTTATGCATCTTCTTAAAATGATCTACTCAAACAGCAACTCAACAGATCCAAAACAACACCGATCATAGTCTTAAAAATTTATGCCGGTCGTTAAGTGTATTTTCCACCTCATAGCAGAACCAACATCGTAAATTTGGAAGCTAATATGACGAAACAGTTCCATGCCCCAACGTTCTCGACGCGACGTGACCATAGCGGTAATCAAAAATATATAGAACGATAATCGGTTGATAGTGTCCGTTGTTATGGGCGGGAAGCAGCAATTGTAGCATCGACCCCACATTAATACGCACACCAACAACCAAACCGCTCGATACCAGCAACGATATTGCCTCGCGCGCCAACGCGCATAAAGGATCATATTGATGCCAAGAACAAAATCACAAGACTACACGTCAATAAGAGCCACAATCCTAAAAAATGCCGCAGACCTATTCACTACAAATGGCTATCACGGAACATCGATAACAAAAATATCAGAGGCAAGTAATATATCAAAATCAGGAATATACCATTATTTCACATCAAAGGACGAAATACTTAATGAACTACTATCTCAACATATAGACAAAATATTTGATGCGGTAGTTTTGGCTCTTAAATCATCACAATCTCCAATTAAACAACTACAAACGCTTACCGCCATACTTATCGAAATGCATGAAAATACAAAAAATAACCCTGCCGTTCTTATTGGGGAGGCGCGACACCTTAATGAGAACGATCAGGATCGTATCGCAGGGCTAGAAAGACAAATCATAAAAATTGTTGATGGGGTAATGGCAAACATAATGATAAACACAAAAGATCTTCAAGATAAACCACAATATGCAACAATATTATATTTTAATATGATTAATTTTATACACATACATAAGTACAACCGCGAATCTATAGATGTAAATTACTCTAAGATTTCTGAGCTTGCCTATAATATATTTCTACACGGAATTCTTCACGATGACGCCTTATGTAAATGAACAACATTTTCACGTAGATGGCGATCACCTGATAACGCCATTTTGATAGATGGTCAGATGCCGTGATGTTCCCTACATTCAAAATATTATACACTTGATTACAGTTACACCTTCGACAAAGGCTTAGATCTACGTTCTATCGTTTTCCCATTTTGCGCCATCAACTTATCGAGATAATCAGCCCACCATTGCATCATATCGACGCGCTGCGACCAGTGCTCGCCACGCGCGTAGGCACGCCGGACATCGTTGTTCTCGACGTGAGCAAGCTGCCGCTCTATAGCGTCGGGGTGCCACTTCCCACATTCATTCAACAGACTGGATGCCGTAGCTCGGAAACCATGCGCCGTGGCTTCATCCTTGCCATAGCCGAGCCGGCGCAAGGCGGCATTGAGGGTGTTGTCGGAGATAGGGCGCTTGGCGGTACGAATACCAGGAAACAGAAGGGCGCCCCGCCCGGTGATAGCGTGCAAGCCGCGCAGAACCTCCACGGCCTGTTTGGACAATGGGACCTGATGCGGCCGCCGCATCTTCATGCGGCCGCTAGGGATAGTCCAGATCGCCTTGTCGAAATCGAACTCGGACCACTCGGCCGCCCGCAGTTCTCCGGGGCGCGGGAACAGAAGCGCCATCAGTTGCAACGCCGACCGGGTGCTCGGCTGCCCATCGAACGCGTCGATCGCCCGCAGTAGTGCCCCGAACGCCTTCGGCTCGGTTATGGCGGCGCGCGGCGTGACGGTCGGCCTGGTCAAAGCGCCCTGAAGGGCGTAGGTGGGATCGTTCTGCGCTCGGGCCGTGGCGACGGCGTAACGGAAAACGCTGCCGATGGTGGAACGCAGGCGGCGGGCGGACTCATACCGCCCCCGCACCTCCACCTCCCTCAGCACCCGGAGGACGGCGGGCGCATCTATCTCCCTGATCGAACGGGTTCCCAACGTCGGGTAGGCAAAGGAGAGCAGCCACTCGATCTTGGTGATCGTCGCCTCGGCGCGCCCTTCCCGCTTCAACTTGGCGGTATACTCCTCGGCGATGGCGCGAAAGCTGTCGCCGAAACCATATTGCAGCACCTTCCGCTGCTTCCTGTCCTCAGAAGGATCAATGCCGGCTGCCAGGAGCTTCCGGGCGGCGTCCCGCGCTTCCCTGGCCGCCGCCAGCGAAACCGCAGGGTAGGTCCCAAGGGCCAAAAGCTTCTGCTTACCGCCGAACCGGTACGCCAGCCGCCACAGGCGCGCACCGGTTGGCGGCACCCAGAGCTGAAGTCCGTCACCATCGGAAAGCTTCTGCAATTTAAGGTCGGGCCGGGCATTCCGGCACTTCATGTCGCTCAACGCCATGATCCGGTCCTCCTGTTGGTACAGGATACCAACAGGCCCTGCGGATACCAACAGGAATACCAACCAACGGTTTTGGCAGATCAAATGCGTCGAGGTTTTCCTGACCACCCCGAACTACGACGACATCCCGAAAAAACAAGCCTTTAAAACACGTTAGCCGTCCCTGAGCGTATCAGGAACGGCTTAACGGACCCTTTCGGGTGAAAGGAATGGTGCCCAGGGCCGGAATCGAACCAGCGACACTGCGATTTTCAGTCGCATGCTCTACCAACTGAGCTACCTGGGCCTCGCACGCCTCGCGGCGAAGAGGAGGCGCTTATAGGCGACTTTCGCCGCCTCGGTCAAGCCCCCCTGAGGCAAAAAAGTTCAATCATCCTCGGGAAGGCCTTCGGGGTCTTCCACCGCCGGTGCCCGGTAGGATTCGTTCAGCCAGCGGTGCAGGTCCACGTCGGCGCAGCGGGCCGAACAGAACGGCTTGTATTTGGGGAGTGCGGGCTTGCCGCAGATGGAGCAGGCCAGGGTCTTTTCGCCATTCGTCGCATCGGTGGTCATGGGGTCGTTTCCTCGATCAGGACGTCTTCGGGGGCGCGGGCGGCATCCTCCCGAATGGTCAGGGCATGGCCCAGGCGGCGTTCGGCTTCGGTCCGCTCGGCGGCGAGGCCCGCCAGGGCGGCGGCAACCGAAGGAGCGGCGCGCAGGGCCAGCATCTTGCCCGGCCGGGCCAGAGTCTCGGCCAGCAGGGATCGCAGGGCCGCCAGGGCCAGGGTTTCCGGCGTGGCGGCCTGGGCGCGCCGGCACAGCAACTCGGCCAAAGAAGCCCCATGGCGCTCGCGGGTCAGTTCCACCAGCCCGAGCGGCGATACCCCGAATACGTGGGTGGGCACCGGGTCGGCCGCCACCGCTTGGCGGAGAGCCTCGGCCAGCCGGTACAGCGGCTTGCGGTCGCGGCCCGAGACGAAATCCACCACCGCCTGCCCACCGATGCTCCGCAGACGCAGTTGGCGGGCGATTTCCGCCACGGCCGCCATGTTGGCCTCGGCGGGGCGCCGGCCGGCCGAATCCACGTCGATGGCGGTCAGGGCGGCGGTCTGCTCGATGACCAGCCGTCCCCCGCCGGGCAACGGCACCACCGGGTCGAGGGCGGCCGCCAACGCCTCATCCACCTCGTGATGGGCATTGGGCACGATCCGGGCCTCGGAAAAGGCGGCGCGCAGCCGCTCCAGCGGGTCGGGACGGCGCAGCAGGGCCGGCGCCTCGCCGGCCGCCGGAAAGCCGTCCTGAAGAGCCAGCAGCGCCCCCTTGCCGCCCCGGCCTTCCGCCCGCACCCGCACGACGATGGCGGCGCCCTCGGACAGCCCCAGGGCCTTGGCGCCGGGCAGGAAGCCGGGACGGTCCCCCTGCCCCAATTCCACGAAGGCGGCGTCCAGCCCCTTGTCGAGGGCGGTCACCCGGCCACGGAACACCGAATCGAGCAGAAGGGAGGGGCGATCGACAACCAGCTCGATCGGCCGGCCGTCGGCCAGCACCAGATAGCGGGCTTCGCCGGGGCCGGAGGAGATGAGGATTTCGATGGCGGCCCGGCTCACGGGGCGTAGCCGAACCCGTCCAGCAACTGCGCCGTCTCGAACAGCGACAGGCCGACGATGTTGGAGTAGGAGCCCTGAATGTCGCGGACATGGCGCGCCGCCAGCCCCTGGATGGCGTAGCCGCCCGCCTTGCCGTCCCACTCGCCCGAGGCGACATAGGCGGCGATCTCGGCATGGGACAGGCGCTTGAAGGTCACCGAGGTGGTCACGGTGCGGCGCCCCACCCGCCCGTCGGGAGCGATCAGGCAGATGCCGCCCACCACGCGGTGGCGGCGCCCCGACAGCAGGTCCAGGCACTTGCGCGCGGTGGCTTCGTCCTCGGCCTTGGGCAGGATGCGCCGGCCGCAGGCCACCACCGTGTCGGCGGCCAGTACAAAGGCCCCCGGATGGCGGGCGGCCACGGCAAGGGCTTTCGCCTCGGCCAGACGGCGGGCGTGGGGAACCGGCAATTCGCCTTTGAGGGGCGTCTCGTCGATATGGGCTGGGTCGACGAGACCGGGCGTGATGGCGATCTGGCGAAGCAGGTCGAGGCGCCTGGGCGATGCCGACGCCAGCACCAGAACGGCCATGGGATTACTTATAACGGAAGGTGATGCGGCCCTTGGTCAGGTCATAGGGCGTCATTTCGACGTTCACCCGGTCACCGGCCAGCACGCGAATGCGGTTCTTGCGCATCTTGCCGGACGTATGGGCAAGAATCTCATGGTCGTTGTCGAGCTTCACCCGGAACATGGCGTTCGGAAGCAATTCCGTCACCGTCCCCGAAAACTCGATCACATCCTCTTTCGCCATTTGGCCTCCAGACTGGGTTTTGCGCGCGCGAAGATAAGTGAGCGCTGGCAGGTTTTTGGTCAAGCCTTTTCGAGCGTGGGCGGGGTTATTATTCCCGTGCCATGCCCTGGGGCGGGAAGCGCTTGCGGATATGGCGCTCCAATTCATCGCGCACCGCGCGGTAGGCATCGAGACGAACCTCGCGGCTGCCCTCGATCAACGTGGGGTCGAAGGTGGGCCAGAACTCCACCTCGCAGGCGTTGTGGCGGGTCAGGTCCACCGCCTTGTGCTGGGCCTCGGGCGACAGCGACACCACCACGTCGAAGCTGTCATCCTCCAGTTCCTCGAACAGGCGCGGCTTGTGCTTGGAGACGTCGATGCCGATCTCGTCCATCACCTGGACCACGAAGGGATCGGGCTCGCCCCGGCGCACGCCGACGGAATAGACATAGATGCGCTTGCCGTGGATGCGCTTCATGATGCCTTCCGCCATGGGCGACCGCACCGCGTTCATGGTGCAGCAGAACAGCACGGCGGAGGGCAGGTCCCCCATCTCCCCCCTACCCCCTGATGTGGAGGACGCAGATGAGGGTGAACAGGCGCCGCGCGGTATCGAAATCCACGTCGATCTTGCCCCCCAGGCGCTCGCGCAGCAGTTCCGAGCCCTCATTGTGCAGGCCCCGGCGCCCCATGTCGATGGCCTCGATCTGGCTGGGCGTCGACTTCTTGATGGCGGCGAAATAGCTTTCGCAGATCAGGAAGTAGTCCTTGACGATGGACTGGAAGGTCTTGAGCGGCAGCGGCACCTGCACCAGGGGCGATTCGTCCTCCTTGCGCACGTCGAAAATCAGCCGCGTATCCTCCAGCCGGATATAGAGGGCGTAGGGGCCGACGAAGTCGCCGTTGGGGGCGAAATAGTTCTCTTCCAGCAGGTCGTAGAGGGCGACGGCCCGCTCGTGTTCCACCTCGGCGGCGCGGCGGACCTGATGCTTCTCCACCAATTCGATCTTGGAGAGCTTCTGCCGGTGCGGCATCAGCCCGGTCCCATGTTGAGGCGCAAAGCCACGGACAGACCGTGCGCCCCCAGCCCTTCCGCCTCGGCCAGACGCACCGCCGCCGGGCCGATGGCCCGTAAGCTGTCGGCATCGCAGCCCAGCAGCGTGGTGCGCTTCATGAAGTCCAGCACGCCGAGGCCCGACGAGAAGCGGGCCGAGCGCGCCGTGGGCAGCACGTGGTTGGGACCGCCGATATAATCGCCCACCGCCTCGGGGGTGTAGCGGCCGAGGAAGATGGCGCCGGCATTCCTGACCTTGGCGGCCAGGGTATCGGGATTCTCGATGGCCAGTTCCAGGTGCTCGGGCGCGATGCGGTCGATCAGCGGCAGGGCGGCGTCCAGGTCGGGCACCACGATGATGGCGCCATGGCTGTCCCAGCTTTCCCGGGCGATCTTGGCGCGCGGCAGGGTCTTGAGATGGGAGTCCACCGCCTCGGCCACCCGCCGGCCGAAACCGGCATCGTCGGTGATCAGGATGCTCTGGGCGGCGGTGTCGTGCTCGGCCTGGCTCAGCAGGTCGGCGGCGATCCAGGCGGGATCGTTGAAGCGATCGGCCACCACCAGGATTTCCGACGGCCCGGCGATCATGTCGATGCCCACCGTGCCGAACACCCGGCGCTTGGCAGCGGCCACCCAGGCGTTACCGGGACCGACGATCTTGTCCACCGGACGGATGGTCTCGGTGCCATAGGCCAGGGCGCCCACCGCCTGGGCACCGCCGACACGGTAGATTTCATCGATACCGGCCACCTTGGCGGCGGCCAGCACCAGCGGGTTGAGCACGCCGCCCGGCGAGGGCACCACCATCACCAGCCTGGGGACGCCCGCCGCCTTGGCGGGAATGGCGTTCATCAGCACCGACGAGGGATAGGCGGCGGTGCCGCCCGGCACGTAAAGGCCGGCGGCGGAGACCGGGCTCCAGCGCAGCCCCAGCCGCACTCCGGCGGCATCGGTGAAGAAGTCGTCGCCGGGCACCTGACGGGCGTGGAAGGCGCGGATGCGCTCGGCGGCCAGTTCCAGGGCCGAGATCAGTCCGCGATCGCAGGAGGCATAGGCCGCCTCGACCTGTTCGGCGGTGATGCGGAGCGTGGCGGCGGTCAGCTCCAGCCGGTCGAAGCGGCTGGTGTATTCGATCAGCGCCGCGTCGCCGCGCGAACGAACCTCGGACAGGATGGCGGCCACCGCCTGATCCACGTCCTCGTCCACCTCGCGCTTCATGGCCAGCAGGGCGAGAAAGGCGGCTTCGAATCCGGGGGCCTGGGAGTCGAGGTTCTGCACGTTCAGCCTCCGCAGGCCTTGCGGAAGGCCTCGATCCAGCCGGTCATCTCGTCGGGGCGGGTCTTGAGCGCGGCGCGGTTGACGATCAGTCGGCTCGTCACCTCGGCGATCACCTCCACCTCCTTCAGGCCGTTGGCCTTCAAGGTGGCGCCCGACGACACCAGGTCGACGATGCGGGTGCACAGACCCAGCGACGGGGCCAGTTCCATGGCGCCGTTGAGCTTGACGCACTCGGCCTGGACGCCGCGCGCCGCGAAATGGCGCCGGGTCACTTCCGGGTATTTGGTGGCGATGCGCACGTGGCTCCAGCGCCTGGGATCGTCCGAGGCGGCCAGATCGTCGGGCTCGGCCACCGACAGGCGGCAGGCCCCGATGCCCAGATCGAGCGGCGCGTAGATTTCGGGATAGTCGAATTCCATCAGCACGTCGTTGCCGGCCACTCCCAGATGGGCGGCTCCGAACGCCACGAACGTGGCGACGTCGAACGAGCGCACCCGGATGATATCGATATGGGGATGGTTGGTGGCAAAGCGCAACAGCCGGGTCTTCGGATCGTCGAAGGCGGGTTCGGGCAGAATGCCGGCGGCACGGACCAGCGGCATGGCCTCGTCGAGAATGCGGCCCTTGGGCAGGGCGATGACCAGTTTGTCTTGCGGGCTCACGGCTATTGAAACTCATATCTTCCGGGGAGCCCTGTTTACCCGGTTTCTCGCCCCCATTCCAGTGCGGAGAAACAATCTTTCGTCTGTTACCATCGGTTACCGAAAAGCAACCGACGCCGGGGAACCGGCGGGGTATAACGGATGACATGGACACTACCAATCCGCATATCCTGGTCGTTGACGACGACCGCGAAATCCGCGACCTGCTGACCAAGTTCATGATGCGGCACGGCCTTCGGGTCAGTGCCGCCAAGGACGGCGTCGAAATGATGAAGGTGCTCGACGAGCGCCGCATCGATCTGGTCGTACTCGACCTGATGCTGCCGGGCGACGACGGCCTGACGCTCTGCCGCCGCATGCGGGAGACCCGCTCGGGCGTGCCGATCATCATGCTGACCGCCATGGGCGAGGACACCGACCGCATCGTCGGGCTGGAGATGGGGGCCGACGATTACGTGGCCAAGCCCTTCAATCCCCGCGAATTGCTGGCCCGCATCAAGGCGGTGCTGCGCCGGACCCAGGGCACGGACGAAACCGCCCCCGGCCGCAGCGGCACCAAGGTGAGCTTTCTGGGCTGGACCCTGGATCTGGCCAGCCGCGACCTGCTGTCGCCCGACGGCGTGATGGTGGCGCTGTCGGCCGGCGAGTTCGGGCTGCTGCAGGTCTTCGTCGAACATCCCCGCCGGGTGCTGTCGCGCGACCAGTTGCTGGACTTCGCCCGCGGCCGCTCGGCGGTGCCCTTCGACCGCTCCATCGACATCCAGGTCAGCCGCTTGCGCCGGCGCATCTGCGACGACGCCCGCGACCCGCAGATCATCAAGACCGTGCGCGGCGGCGGCTATCTCTTCACCCCCGAAGTGGAACGGTCATGAGCGCCGCCCGCTCCGCCTGCGTCAGGCTGCTGCCCGACAGCGTGGTGGGGCGTACCGCCGTGGTGCTGGTGGCGGCCCTGCTGATCTCGGTGGCGTCGGCGGTGGTGCTGTTCGCCATCCAGCGGCAGGAGGCGCTGGAATCCATCGGCGGACGCAATGCCGCCGAGCGGGTGGCCGCCCTGGTCACCCTGGCCGAGCAACTGGCCCCCGACCTGCGCCAGGATACGCTCAGCAGCCAGGACACCCCCAATTTCCGTGTCGGCTGGGGGCCTCAGCCCGTCGCCCTGGACGACGAGAATTTCGGACTGGCCGCCTTTGTGCGCTCCTCCCTGGAGGAGGGGCTGGAGGGACGCGAGATCAAGGTTTCCACCCGTCCCGGCCCGCTGCTGGGTGGCCCCGCCACCGGCATGGGGCGCGGCGGACGGCACATGCATGGCGGCGGACCCGGTGGCGGGCCTGGCGGAGGTCCGGGATTTGGCGGCGGACCGGGCGGGCCGGGCGGCCCCGGCGGCGGCAAGGTGATCGGGCCGTCGCTGCGCGTTTCGGTGCACCTCAACGACGGGTCGTGGCTGAACGTGCTGGCGCCGCTGGACCTGGGCGATCCCCTGTGGCGGCCGCGCTTCGTGGCGCCGCTGATCATCGCCCTGGTGCTGGTCACCCTGGCCGGGCTGACCGCGGTGCGGCGCGCCACCCGCCCCTTCGCCACCTTCGCCCAGGCCGCCGAGCGCCTGGGGGTCGACGTCTCGGCGCCGCCCATGGCCGAAACCGGCCCGCGCGAGGTACGCCAGGCGGCCCAGGCCTTCAACGTCATGCAAGGCCGCATCGCCCGCTTCGTGCAGGACCGCACCCAGATGCTGGCGGCCATCAGCCACGACCTCAAGACCCCCATCACCCGGCTGCGCCTGCGGGCCGAGTTCATGGACGACGACGACCAGCGCACCAAGATGCTGAACGACCTGGAGGAAATGGAGGCGATGATCGCCGCGACCCTGGCCTTCGCCCGCGACGACGCGGCCAGCGAACCGCGCATCCGCCTCGATCTCGCCGCCATGGTCCAGGGCATGGTCGAGGACCTCGACGATCTGGGCGCCCGCTGCTCCTATGACGGACCGGCGGCCCTGGTGGTCGAGGCCCGCCCGGCGGCGCTGAAGCGGGCCCTGGGCAATCTGATCGACAACGCCATCAAATACGGCGGCTCGGCCGCCGTCACCCTGGCGGCCAGCGGCCGCGACGCCGTGATCACCATCGACGACCAGGGACCGGGCATTCCGGCCGAGGCGCGGGAACGGGTCTTCGCCCCCTTCGTCCGGCTGGAAGCCTCACGCTCCCGCGATACCGGCGGCACCGGCCTGGGGCTGGCGGTAGCCCGCGCCGCCATCCGCGCCCATGGCGGCGACATCACCCTGTCCGACCGCCCCAGAGCCGACAGCGCGGGCGGTGGGCTGCGGGTGACGGTGAGCCTGCCGGGAACCGGAGCCTAGGGCGCGTCAGCAAAGGGATTATCATGCAACGGATCGTCATCTCGTTCTGGCTGGTGCCGGCATTGCTGACCGCGCTGTGGCTGGCCACCGCCCCCTTCGCGGCACCGCCGGCCAATTTTTTCCAGTTCCGGGCCATCATGGTCCAGTACACCGGCATCCTTGCCGTGGGCTGCATGGGCCTGTGCATGATCCTGGCCTTGCGGCCGCGCTGGCCCGAACCCTGGCTGGGCGGCCTGGACAAGATGTACCGCCTGCATAAATGGTTCGGCATCGCCGCCCTGGTGACCGGCGTGGTCCACTGGCTGTGGGCCAAGGGCCCCAAATGGGCGGTGGGCTGGGGCTGGCTGGAGCGGCCGGTGCGCGGCCCCAAGCCGGTTCCCGACAACCTGATCGAGCAGCTTTTCAGGACGGTGCGGGGTTTCGCCGAGGATGTGGGCGAATGGGCCTTTTACGCCGCCGCGCTGCTGATCGCGGTGGCGTTGCTGACGCGCATTTCCTACCGGCTGTTCTTCAAGACCCACCGCATCCTGGCGGCGGTGTTCCTGGTGCTGGCGTTTCACTCCGTCGTCTTGCTGAACTTCAGGGACTGGGCCTCCCCCCTGGGGCTGGTCACCGCTCTGTTGCTGGCTTATGGCGCCTGGGCGGCGGTGGTGGTCCTGCGCCGCCGCGTCGCCGCCCACCGGCAGGTCGGCGGTGAAATCGTCTCCATCCATTACTATCCGGGAGTGCGGGTGCTGGAAACCGGCATCCACGTGCCCGAAGGCTGGCCCGGCCACAAGAGCGGGCAGTTCGCCTTCGTCACCTCGGACCCGTCGGAGGGTGCCCATCCCTACACCATCGCCTCCGCCTGGAACGACGCCGAACGCCGCATCACCTTCGTCATCAAGGAACTGGGCGACCACACGCGCCGCCTGCGCGACAGGCTGCAGGCCGGCCAGAAGGTGACGGTGGAAGGCCCTTACGGCTGTTTCACCTTCGACGACGATTGTCCGCGCCAGATCTGGGTCGGCGGCGGCATCGGCATCACGCCGTTCATCGCCCGCATGCAGCATCGCATCCTGCAGCGGGAAGCGGCGGGAGGCCAGCTTCCGAAACAAGGTATCGACCTGTTCCATACCACCGCCGACGTGGACGAAAGCGCCCTGGCCCGGCTCAGGGCAGAAGCCGAAGCCGCCGGGATACGCCTCCACATCCTGATCGATTCCCGCGACGGACACCTGGGTGGGGACCGCATCCGGGCATTGGTGCCGGAATGGCGCGAAGCCAGCCTCTGGTTCTGCGGCCCGGCCGGCTTCGGTGCCGCCTTGCGCCATGACTTCGAGACGGAGGGGCTGCCGGTGAAGCGACGCTTTCACCAGGAATTGTTCGCCATGCGGTGAACGGGCGGCAGGCCCCTCAGTCCGGCTTCCTGGGCGGGGCCAGGGAGATTTCCACCTTGCCGGTGAAGGGACGGACGGACGGCTTCGGACGGGGCGGAGCCAGGGCGATGTCCTCGTCGGCCTCCATCTTGGCCATGGCCGCCTGAACGGCGGCGGCCACCTCGGCCAGTTCGGGATCGTCACCGGGATCGGAAGCCTCGCCCGCCTCGGCCAGCAGGGCGCGCATGTCGTCCTCGGAAAAGCCGGCGTCCACGCCGATCTCCGGCAACTGGTCGGCGGGAATCGGCTCTTCGCCGCTTTCCTCCAGCATGGCGGCGATCTCGTCGTCGCTCATGGCGGCGCCCAGACCGAACAGCGAGGGTGGCGGCTCGGCCGGGGCACAGGGAGCCGCCTGCTGCGACAGGGCGGCAAGATCGTCGTCGGAAAAGCCGGGGCCGGCCCCGATCTCCGGAAGTTCCCCGGCGGCAGCCGGAGCGGAAGAATCCCCCTCCTCCTCGCTCTCCGCCAGTAGGGCGGCGATGTCATCGTCGCTCATGGCGGTATGGAAGGAAAAATCGGGCTTGGCCGCCGAATCGTCGGCGGCCAGTTGGGCGTCGAACGCCTCCTCCTCCGTCGCCTCGGCCAGCAGCGCCGCCAGATCGTCGTCGGACAAGATGGTGGACGTGAGATCGGCGGGAAGAGCGGAGGCCTCCTCCTGATCCTCGGGATCGCCCATGGCGAGGATAGCCGCCAAATCCTCGTCGGACAGAGTCCCCACCACTTCCTCGGCGGCGGGAGCCTCGGCGGAAGGAGCCTCGGGCTCGGGGACGGCGGCAGCCTCCTCGGGGCCGGCCTCGGCCAGCAGGGCGGCAAGATCGTCGTCGGACAGAATCGCAGAGCCAAGATCACCCGGCTCTGCCGGAGCGCAGGGGGCGAATTCCTCGTCGTCTCCCAGTTCCGCCACCTCGCCCATGGCCAGGATGGCGGCCAAGTCGTCGTCGGACAGGGTACCTTCCAACACGGGTGGAGACGGAGCTTCTTCCTCCGGGCCGACCTCGGCCAACAGGGCGGCCATGTCATCGTCGGACAGCACGGTGGAGCCGAGATCAGGCGGTTCGGCGGGAGCGCAGGGCGCGAATTCCTCGTCGTCCCCCAGTTCCGCCACCTCGCCCATGGCCAGGATGGCGGCAAGGTCGTCGTCGGACAGCGCCCCCTCGGATACCGGGGGGGAAGAAATCTCCTCCCCGGCAGCCAGCGCTTCATCATCGAGAACCGGCGGTTCCTCTTCGGACAAAGCCTCCTCGACGACCGGCTCCTCGGGTAGCGGCGCTTCATCATCGAGAACCGGCGGCTCCTCTTCGGACAAAGCCTCCTCGACGACCGGCTCCTCGAATACCGGCGCTTCGTCATCGAGAACCGGCGGCTCCTCTTCGGACAAAGCCTCCTCGACGACCGGCTCCTCGGGTGCCGGCGCTTCGTCATCGAGAACCGGCGGTTCCTCTTCGGGCAGAGGCTCCTCGACGACCGGCTCCTCGGATACCGGCGCTTCGTCATCGAGAACCGGCGGCTCCTCTTCGGAGAAAGCCTCCTCGGCGACCGGCTGTTCGAATACGGGCTCCTCGGGCGCCGGCTCGCCGACAGGCACCGGTTCCTCGGCAACGGGCTCCTCGGCGGGCGGCGGCTCCTCCTCGGCCGGGAAGGCGCGCATGACGTTCAACAGCTCGGTGGACAGCAGCGCCAGGGGGTTGGGTTCGGGCGGCGGCGCGGGCTCCTCTATCGCCTCGGGCAGGGCCTCCATGGGGACCCGGCGGCGCAGGTGATAGACCGTCTGCTTGCCGAAATCCTTGGCCAGCGACAATACGCCCACATATTCGCAAGCGAAGCGCTCGACGAAGTCCTCGCCGCGGTTCTGGGCCTCGGAACGCATGGCGCTCTGCTCGGCGGTCAGCACGGCGACGAATTGCTGGGTGGCGTAGACGTGGCCGATCACCGTCACCGGCTCGAGCCTTGCGGCGCGGTTGATGTGGCTGCCGTAGAAATTCTGCCGGCCGCAGATGGGGTCGATGGCCTGAAACACCGGGCCGGCATGCAGGGAGATGCGCAGGGAGAGCGGATGGGGCAGCCGGTCGGCCAGTTCCTCGTCGGCCTTCAGCACCATCTCCTGCAGGGTCTGGGCGTATTCGGCCATGGGAGTGGCCTTGTCCATCACCGCGAAGATGGCGTCGCCCCAGGTGTTGATGGCCAGCGGCTGATGCTCCAGCCGGGCCATGCCCTCGGAAATGATGCGCAGGAAGTCGAGGAACACCGGCGTGTGTTCCTCCTTCAGCTTGGAATAGCCGGCGATGTCGCAGAACATCATGGAGCGGATGACACGCCCCTCGCCCTGTTCCTCGTCCTGGTCGCCGTCCAGGTCGGGCATCATGGGGATGGCGTCGCCGGCCAGGTCGGGATGCTGCTGCAGCAGGCCGTCCAGGTCGATGATGCGCAGGCGGGAGATATCCTCCCATTGGTCGATGAAGTCGGCGGCGCCGCCGGCCAGCGAGCCGGGCATCATGTCCCACACCGCCAGCAGATAGGGGGCGGTCCGCAGGAAGGTGGCCCGGAGCGTCGCCAGCCCGTGCAGGCACTGGTTGGCGAAGCGGTAGAGCATGCCGTGGCCGAGATAGCGTTCCTCGGTGGCGTAGGTCACCGTGTTGGCCAGCTTCAGCGCGTTCCTGAAGCGCATTTCCCAGCGCGAGCCGCCATAGCGCACGTTCTCGGCGATGAAGTCGTCGATGGCGTAGGGCATCACCACGTTCACCTCGGCGCCACGCTCCAGCATGGCCTCGATGAACAGCAGGTCCGAGCCGCAGGCGGCGGTGGAATAACCCACCTGCGCCCCCAGCTCGTCCAGGGATTTGGCGATCTCGGCGCGGACGGCGCTTTCCAACTCGGGCGGGAAGTGGGGCCCCTCCCCCGGCCGGTCCAGGGCGTGGCCGGTGAACACCACCACGGTGGGCGGCTTGATGATGTCGAAGACGGCGGCGGGAACGGCCAGCCCGCCCTCCTGCAACAGGGCGAGTTGCTTGAGCGCCGCCACGGTGCTGCCGTAATGGATGCCTTCCAGTGTGCTGGCCCAGGCGAACGAGGCCAGGGCGTCCTGCACCTCGCCCAGCAGCAGATGGGCCTCGGCCACGGTGGCCAGCATCTGGTAGCGCTCTTCCGGCGAAAGCGTAAGGTCGGTCTCGGCGTGGGAAACCCGGTCGCGGACCCGCCGCGCCAGCTCGCGCGCTCCCTCGTGATCACCCAGCAGCCACGAGGTCACCGCCGCGTCGATGCCGTCGCGCGGCGCGTTGCTGATGTGGAAGGCCCGCAGGAACAGCTCGCGGCAATGCTCGAGGTCGACGCGCGACCCCGAGGCCAGCCAGGCCTCGCGGAACACGCCGGCCAGGGCGGTGTAGGTCTCGGCGTCGGCGCTGGCCACCAGCTTCTTGCCGCGCACCAGCTCCAGCGCCTCGGCCAGTTCGGCCATGGAGGCCAGGGTATCCTGGTTGTCCGCCTGCTCCAGCCCCTCGACGGCGCGGCGCAGCGAATTATGCAGGCGGTGGAACGGCCCCTCGTCGATCAGGATGACGTCGAGCACCGGCTGCAGCAGCTTGCGCGCCTCGTCCACCGCGCCGGTCTGCGACAGCGCCACCGCGCCGAAGATGGCCAGCTTGAAACTGTCGGGGTGCTGCCGAAGGCCTTCGCGCGCAGTATCGTGGGCCAGGAAGTTCTGGCCCTCTTCCAGCAACTCGCGGGTAATCCGCTCCCACTCGGACAGGCTGCGGGGCGTATTTGCACCGGCACTGATCGGGGTCGAATCCGCCAAGATGGGCGAGCCTTTCCAATGGGTCTGAATACCTGTGTACCATGAGCCGGCCCGCCCCGGAAGGTCCGCCGGGGCGATGGAGCGGAACAGCCCGGCTCCATGGTAGGAGGCAAAGGTTATTTTCTAATTAAATCAATCCGCTAAATCAACCATTGAGCCGATGTATCGTTCGTTGACGGAGACAATCGACGGGACTACCCTGATAGGGAATTCTCTCCTTTGGCTCTTGGATCCAGGTGTGCTGTCGCCATGACCGAGATCTATCCCCGCGAGCTGATCGTCGACGAGTCGCTGCCCAATTCCGACCAGTTCGCCGTGACCTCGGTGGACGGCAGGGTCGGCAGGGGAATCAGGGCCAATATCCGGTTCGGGCGCGGCACGCGGGTCGCCAGATTCGCCGGCGTCCTGTCCAACACCGTCTTCCAGCACAGTCTGCAGATTTCGCCCGCCACCCACCTCCACGACCCCTATTTCGTCGGATTGCTGTCCCATTCCTGCGCCCCCAATTGCGTGCTGGACATGCAGCGCCTGGAGATTCTCGCCCTGCTGGACATCGAGCCGGGCGAATTGCTGACCATCGACTACGCGGTGACCGAGGACACCTTGTACCGGCAGTTCCCCTGCAATTGCGGCTCGTCGGGCTGTCGCCGCTGGATCACCGGGCGGCGCGAGGCGGTCAACGAGGCGGGCAAGGCCTATCTCGCCGGGCTGGACGCCAAGAAGGTCCGCTCCATGCGCGGGAGCAGGCGGTGACCGATCAATACCCCTCGGTCGCCGACTTCATCCAGGCCGAGCACCCGGAGGTTCCCGTCCATCTGCTGCGGCCCCGCCGTCTGGAAGCCATGGCGCGGGAATTCGCGGCCGGCTTTCCCGGCGACACCCTCTACGCCGTCAAGTGCAACGCCCACCCCCTGGTGCTGTGGACCATGCGCCGGGCCGGCATCCGCCATTTCGACGTGGCCTCGCCCATGGAGATCAGCCGGGTGGTCGAATGCGTTCCCGACGCGGAGATGTTCTATCACCACCCGGCCAAGACGCCGGGGCAGATCCGGCTGGCCTGGGAATGCGGCGTACGCTTCTTCGCCGTGGATTGCGTCGCCGAGTTGGAAAAGGTGGCGGGGCTGACCGACAGCGCCATGCGGCCGGTGGTGCGTCTGGCCATTCCCAAGGGATCGGGCGCCGTCTACGACCTGTCCACCAAGTTCGGGGCGGTGGCCGAGGTGTTCGAGGCGGTGCTGCGCCGGGCAGAGGAGATGGGGCTGGCGCCCGCCGTGACCTTCCACGTGGGCTCGCAATGCCTGGACCCGCAGGCCTTCCGCCTGGGCATGGAGATGGCCTGCGCCGCCATCGACCGGACCGGCATCGCCGTCGACTGGATGGATATCGGCGGCGGCTTCCCCGCCTATTACCGCCTGACCCAGGCGCCGCCGCTGGCCGCCTATTTCCAAGTGATCGCGCAAGCCCACCGGGAGTTGACCGCGCCGCGTGGCATCCGCCTGGCGTGCGAACCCGGCCGCGCCCTGATGGCCGAGGGCGGCTCGCTGCTGGTCCGGGTCAATCTCAGGAAGCCGGAGTCCCTCTATCTCAACGACGGCATCTTCGGCGGCCTGACCGAGACCTATTGGGGCAAGGAGCAGTTGTCCCTGCCCTTCCGCCTGCTGGATTCCCACGGGCGCCTGAAGAGCGGTCCGGCCGGGAACTTCACCGCCTTCGGCCCCACCTGCGACGGCAACGACAAGCTGCCCTGGCCGCTGGACCTGCCCGACGACGTGGCCGAGGGCGATTACATCGAGTTCAACCTGATCGGCGCCTATGGCCGCGAAATGGCGGCCCGCTACAACGGGATGCATTCCGACCACGTGGCGGTGATCGACGCCGATTTCGCCGGGCATCAGGGTCTGGAAACGTTTTAGACGGGTGGACTCCCTTCCCAACCGCTTGTATCGTTCCCTCAGTTGTTTTTCATATGTGAGGAGATGGGATTATGACCAAGATTATTCTCGCCATGGGCGCCGTTCTGCTGCTGGCCGGCTGTGGCGCCGGCCGCTGGGAGCCCTTCGGCGGCATCACCGATCCGGTGTGCATGCCCGACGGCTCGGTGTCGTTCTATCAGCAGGCCGACGACAAGGGCAACCTGGGCACCCCGCGCGCCACCAAGGAAAACTGCCCCTGGAACAAGCCGGCCGCCGCCAAGTAAGGTCGCCGACGCGTTCACATGGAAAGGGCCCCATCCGGGGCCCTTTCTTATTGGCTGGCCTTCCACCCCCGACGGGGCGGCGGGCATCACGCCTCGGGCGGAACCGGCCGCTTCTTGCCCTTGTCGTCCACCGCCACATAGGTGAAGACGGCACTGGTCACCTTGACCAGGGAATCGCTGCCGCCGTGGCGGCGCACCCAGGCCTCGACCCGCACCGACAGGGAGGTCCGGCCCACCCGGATGATCTCGGTGTAGCAGCTGACCTCGTCGCCGACATAGACCGGCTGGTGGAATTCCATGCCCTCCACCGCCACGGTGGGGGTATGGCCCCGCGCCCGGCGATAGGAGTGGGTGCCGCCGGCCAGGTCCATCTGGCTCATCAGCCAGCCGCCGAACACATGGCCGAACGGATTGGTGTCGGCGGGCATGGCGATGGCCCGCGTGGACAGGCGGCCACGCGGCGCGCCACTGATTTCAATGCTTTCGGGCCTGGAGGGGCTTTCGGGCCTGGGGCTCTGGCTCATGGGGATTCCTGATCTTACAATATCTTGTGGTTAACTCTGATGACGCTACAGCATGCGCTTGCGCATCGGACACGCATTTCTATAATGCCAGCCATGTCCGACCTGTTCCAGCAACTCGCCCCCAAGGCGACCGAATACTCCGCCAAGGATATCGAAGTCCTTGAGGGGTTAGAGCCCGTCCGCCGCCGTCCCGGCATGTATATCGGCGGCACCGATGATCGCGCCCTTCACCATCTGGTGGCCGAAGTGCTCGATAACGCCATGGACGAGGCGGTGGCCGGACATGCCGGCTGGATCGAGCTGGAGCTGGCCGTCGACGGCACCTGCACGGTCAGGGACAACGGCCGCGGCATTCCCATCGACCCCCACCCCAAATACCCGGACAAGAGCGCTCTCGAGGTGATCCTCACCACGTTGCACTCGGGCGGCAAGTTCGGCGGCGACGCCTACAAGGTGTCGGGCGGCCTGCACGGCGTCGGCGTCTCGGTGGTCAACGCGCTGTCCGACGCGCTGACCGTCGAGGTGGCCCGCGACAGGGTGCTGTGGAGCCAGCGCTTCTCGCGCGGCCTGCCCCTGGGACCGCTGGAGAAGGTGGGGCCGGTGCAGAACCGGCGCGGCACCACCGTCATCTTCCATCCCGACGCCCAGATTTTCGGCGAACGCGCCCATCTGCGTCCAGGCCCGCTCTACCGCATGGCCCGCTCCAAGGCCTACCTGTTCCGTGGCGTGCAGATCCGCTGGAAGTGCGACCCGCTGCTGGTCAAGGAAGGCGACGAGATCCCGGTCGAGGACACCCTGCACTTCCCCGGCGGCCTTACCGACTTCCTGAAGGCGGTGCTGAAGGACCGCCCGCTGGTTACCAAGGACGTGTTCAACGGCACCGCGCCGTTGGCCGACGACATGGGGCAGGTGGAATGGGCGGTGGCCTGGCCCGACGATGACGAGGAAGGCTTCGTCAACACCTATTGCAATACCGTGCCGACCCCCGAGGGCGGCACCCACGAGGCCGGCTTCAGGAACACCCTGACCAAGGGCCTGCGCTCCTATGGCGAGATGGCCGGCAACAAGAAGGCCGGGCAGATCACCGCCGAGGATGTGATGGTCGGCGCCTGCGTCATGGTCAGCCTGTTCATCAGGGACCCGCAGTTCCAGGGCCAGACCAAGGAAAAGCTGGCCAGCGCCGAGGCCACGAGGCTGGTGGAAAACGCCGTCAAGGACCACTTCGACCACTGGCTGAGCGGCGACAAGGCCTCTTCCGGCGCCCTGCTCACCCGCCTGATCGAGCGGGCCGAGGACCGGGCACGCCGCCGTCAGGCCAAGGAAATGAACCGCAAGACGCCCACCAAGCGTCTGCGCCTGCCCGGCAAGCTGGCCGATTGCTCGCGCTCGGTGAACGTCGGCACCGAACTGTTCCTGGTGGAGGGTGATTCGGCCGGCGGCTCGGCCAAGTCGGGCCGCAACCGCGAAACCCAGGCCATCCTGCCGTTGCGCGGCAAGATCCTCAACGTCGCCTCGGCGTCGACCGACAAGCTGCGCCAGAACCAGGAACTGAAGGACCTGATGGAGGCCCTGGGCTGCGGCGCGCGCGACAATTACGACGACGAGAAGCTGCGCTACGAGAAGATCATCATCATGACGGACGCCGACGTGGACGGCGCCCACATCGCCTCGCTGCTGATGACCTTCTTCTACCAGGAGATGCCCGACCTGATCCGCAACGGGCACCTCTATCTCGCCCTGCCGCCCCTGTACCGCTTGGCCCACGGCCAGATCGTCGCCTATGGCCGCGACGACGCCCACAAGGAGGAACTGCTGCGGACCCTGTTCGCCGGCAAGAAGAACGTGGAGATCAGCCGCTTCAAGGGCCTGGGCGAAATGCCCCCCGCCCAGCTCAAGGAAACCACCATGGACCCGAGCAAGCGCACGCTGCTCCGCGTCACCATCCCCTCGGGCCGCACCGAGGAGGACCACGAGGAAGCCAAGGATGTGGCCCGGCTGGTGGAAAGCCTGATGGGCCGCAAACCGGAACTGCGCTTCGCCTTCATCCAGGAACGGGCCAAGTTCGCCACCGACCTGGATGTGTGAGCCGATGTAGGTTTGGCCATAAGGTGAGAAATTTGGCCATAAGATGAGAATGGCCGAATGGCCTTGTGCGGATCAGATTCTCTTGCGATCGCCCCCCTTGCCAGCCCCACTATCGGCCTCCCTGTCGTGATTGATTCCCGGAGACCGCCGCGTTCGGCAGCGCCGAGTTTGCATCGGATATTTGGGCGCGGCTGGCGGCGATGATCGTCTCTGACAACGGCACCGAGCTGACCTCCACGGAGTCCGTTGATATGTTCATCGGCTCCATCGGGAAAAGCGCCCTGACCACTATCATCGATCCCCTACGGCCTACATCTCCTTGATGATGTTTGATAAAATCAAGATATGGCAAGTGTGATCGGCGATCTGATCAGCGAAGTACATCATCGCGACGAGCCAATTCTCGACGAAGGATTACATCTGCGCGATGGGGCCAAGGCCCTGGTCTGCTTCGTCCAGCCTGTCGGATCGTCCAGCAACATTGGCTCGGCGACCGAGATGATGCAGGCGACGACTTACCTCACTGCCGCCGCAAATATGGGAAGCCGAGGGGAGAAACGATGGCTGGATCGACGAAATGGCCCGTTTCAAGGTAGGATGAATGCTCCGCGCGTCCTGGACGGGCAACCGTCAGGTCGGTTCCATAAGCCTTAATGAGCCGTCGTGAGAAAATGCCGCCGAAAACGACCCTTAACGCCGAGAATCTGCAATCGCTGGGTACCCCGCGTCTGGCCGAGCTACTGATGGAGATCAGCCGGGGTGACGCGGTGGCGCAACGCCGTCTGCGGATGGAACTGGCCGGAGCCGCCAGCCCAGGGGAACTGTCCAAGGAAATCGGCAAGCGCCTAGCGTCGATCGCTCGTTCTCGGTCCTTCATCGACTGGCGCGGTGTCCGGGCGATGGCCGATGATCTCGAGACCCAACGCCAGGCCATCACCGGCAAGGTAGCGGCCTCCGATCCTGCGCGGGCTCTTGACCTTCTCTGGCGCTTCATGGCGCTGGCCACGTCGATCTTCGAGCGCAGCGACGACAGCAGCGGCACCATCATCGGCATTTTCCGCGAGGCGTGCGGAAACATCGGCGAGGTCGCCCTCCGGGCCAAGGCCGATCCGATCACTCTTGCCGATCGGGTGTACGAGGCGCTGACCGTGAATGACTATAGCCAGTATGACGGCCTGATCGCCGTTACGGCCCAGGCGCTCGGGCCGCGTGGGCTGGAGCACCTGAAGCGGCGCATGGTCGAACTGTCCCAGCGTCCGGTGGCCAGACCCGCCGACAAGGACCGGGTGAAGATCGGCTGGTCATCCTCCGGACCGGTCTACCAGGACGAAATGGCGGAACGCTCCCGGCTGAGCACCGTCCGCATGGCCCTGAGCGACATCGCCGACGCCCAGGGAGATGTGGATGCCTATATGGGCCAGTACGACGAAAAGACCCGGAAGGTTCCTAAGATCGCCGCCGAGATTGGCCGGCGGTTTCTGGCCGCCGGACGGGCCGAGGAGGCGCTGGCGATCATCGATGCCGCCGAACATCGAAAATCCGCCGGCTGGGATTGGCCTGATTTCGACTGGGAGGAAGCGCGAATCGATGCCCTGGAAGCCCTCGGTCGGACAGATGAGGCGCAGCAGGTCCGCTGGGGCTGCTTCGAGCGCTCGCTGTCATCCACGCATCTCCGGGCCTTTTTGAATAAGCTTCCCGACTTCGACGACTTTGAGGCCGAGGAGCACGCCCTGATCCATGCGGAGGGATTCCGCAGCCCGATGGATGCCCTGTGGTTCCTGGTGACCTGGCCGGCCCTGGACCGGGCGGCACAATTGGTGATCAGGCACTCCGAGAGGCTCGACGGCGACAATTACGAGTTGCTGACCCGTGCCGGGGAGGCCTTGTCATCCAAGCATCCGCTTGCCGCCACGCTGGTACTGCGGGCAATGATCGATTTCTGCCTCAGCAACAGCCGCTCATCCCGCTACAAGCACGCCGCCCGCCACCTGCTGGAATGCTCCAGCCTGGCGAAGGATGTCGGCGATTTTGGGAGCTTCGAGCCCCACGATGCCTATGAAGCCCGGCTGAAGCGGGAACATGGGCGCAAGGCTTCTTTCTGGAGCCTGATGTAGTAGGTTCCTGCCTGCTACGACCAGCACATTGCCGAAAGGCCGTTCCCGCTCATATAATCGCGGGAAGGAGAGAGGCATGACCGCCAACATCGGCATCTTCGGTTCGGAACAGGAAGCTCTTGACGGATTGGTCGAGAGGCTTGTGGCCGCCCATTCTCCAACATCCGTATGGCTTTTCGGCAGTCGCGCTCGTGGAGACGCGGAGCCGGACAGCGATTTCGACCTGCTTGTCGTCGTCGATGATGCCAAACTGGCGAAGGATCCCTACCGCATCAAGAAGCCGGTCCTCGGGCTCGGCGTCTCTTGCGATGTGTTTCCTTGCTCGGCCGGCGGCTTTGACGAGGCCGCGAACATGGTCGGCACGCTCTGCAACATCGTCAAGCACGAAGGCCGACGCCTTTATGCCAGATAGCCCGACAGCCAGGACATTCTTCGCATTGGCGGAAGAGGATCTTCGGGCCGCCGAGCTCTCGATGGAAGCCGCTCCCCATTCGGCTTATTCCCTTCTGGCGCGCGCTGCCGAAAAGGCCGCCAAGGCGGTCCTGTGCCACGAAGGCATCCGCCCACCGAAAACACACAGCCTTGATGCGCTTGCTTCGCTTCTGCCCGTTGATCACACGTGGCGGCAGCCCATCGGAGACCTCGAGAATATATCCATCGCGGCAGTATCCGCAGGATACCCGACGATCGAGGGAACGCCCTTCGATCTCCCCTCGGCCGAGGAGATGAAGAAGAGTGCCGCCGAGGTTCGGAAACTTGTTTCCGGCATCCGCAGATATCTCGGACTGAGTCGCCCCTGATGTCGGCGGGCAAGGATACTCAGCGGAAAATCTGCAACTAGGACAGATACGCTATATGTGGCATGCAGGAACAAACGCACAGCGCGAGATGTTGCGCCCCTGGGTTTCTCCCAACTTATGCCCTGATCCGGTAGGATTTTCTCATCTTACGGCCATATTTTCTCAGCTTATGGCCAAAGTCGCTTTGCCCAACCCATTGAAGTCATGGCAGACCTATTCTCACCTTATGGCCAAACCTACACCGAGGCGCCTTTCCCGCCATACCGGCGGTTTTTCCAGATTCTGACAGACCGGAATCGGGCACATACCCACGGCCACGGCCTCAGAAGGGGGCTACCCAAATAGGCCCCCGCAGCCTACAATGCAAATGCATTGCATGGCGGGGAGAGGGTCGTGGAGGCTGTGATGGCTGCCGTATATGAAACCGAATCCGCAGTGACGGAACGTGGACAAACGACCGTTCCCGCGCATGTTCGTCAGCGATTGACTGTCGGCAAGCCTGGAACGCTCGTTTGGCGCATCGAAGCCAATGGCACGGTGACCGTGGATCGTAAGCGCGAAGCGGTGAGCGAACCGGACCCCGTGCTTGGCCGCTTCCTCGCCTTCCTGGAAGCGGACATGACCGCCCATCCCGAGCGGCTGCGCCCGGTGGGTGCCGATCTGGTGGAGCGAATCAGCGCTCTGGTCGCGGGCGTCGAGATCAACCTGGACGAGCCGTTGCCCGATGACGAAGACTGAGCTATTCCGCATCAACGGGTGGCTCATCGTCGCACACGACCTCTTCCTCGATCAGGTCGAGGCCATGATTACCGCTGTAATCAAGGATAAGGCACGCAATCCCACCACATATAAGACACGGCGGGCCGCCAAGATGCTGGCGGCGGTCGCCCGTCTGGCGTTTCAGGAAATCCCCGAAGACCCAGCCCGAGACACATACCAGCAAGGCAACACCTTGGGAGAAGAACACCGCCACTGGCGGCGGGCAAAGTTCTATCAGCAATGCCGGCTGTTCTTCCGCTATCGGGGGGAGGAGGACGGCAGGAAGGTAATCGCCTATGGCTGGGTCAATGACCAGGATACCAAACGAGCCTATGGCAGCAAGACTGACGCCTATGCCATCTTCAGACGCATGTTGGGCGATGGCAATCCGCCTGATGACTGGGTGAAGCTGAAGGCGGCCTGCGAGACCGTTGATGAAAAACGGCTGACCAAAATCGTTGACGATGCCAAAGGATTGATCGGCCCGTAGAGACAAGCACGTCCTGTTTGGCGCACGCCACTCCAGCCTCCCTCACATCTCCGGGAAGCGGATGGCGCGGGGACCTGAAACACAAATTTTATCGCCAAAGAGCCGCTGGGACGCTAATTCTGTCCAGGCGAGACACGAACCCCGTCTCGCACCCACGACAAATCAACGCCTTAGCGGCGTTTTTGGAATACTCTTTCAGTCGCCGTACACCAAGGGGAGACCGATCATGGCCGACGAGAATTTGAGCCCCGGCAACATCGCCAAGGCACTGGGCGTATCCGATGGCAAGGTGAAGAAGGCCATCAAGGACCTGGGCCTGGAGCCCGCCGCCAAGCGCGGCGTGTGCAGCTTCTATGCCCCCGATCAGGTGGCGAGGATCAAGGCGGCCGTCGGGGCCTGAGCCCCGTGGCACCTTCCCCCGACGATTGGACGCGTCTGGTCCCCGCCCTGTCCGGGCTGGACGACGCGACGCGCGAGCGCCTGCGGAGCCTGAGCCGCCGGGCCGCCCTGCCCGCCGGCACCCGGGTGTTCGGCGAGGGCAGCCCGTGCCAGGCCTATCTGATCCTGCTGTCGGGCGAGGTCCGGGTGCAGAAGGTGGCGGAATCGGGCCGCGAGATCGTCCTTTACCGCGTCCTGGCGGGCGAGACCTGCATCGTCACCACCGCCTGCCTGATGAGCGGCGTGGATTACGACGCCGAGGGCATCGCCGAGAGCGACGTCACCGCCCAGATTCTCCCCGAGTCCGGCTTCCGCGAGTTGCTGGGCCGGTCTGAGGCGTTCCGCGATTTCGTGTTCCGCGCCTACGGCTCGCGCATCTCCAGCCTGTTGATGCTGATCGACGAGGTGGCGTTCGGCCGCATGGACCGCCGCCTCGCCGCCTGCCTGCTGGCGCGGGCCAAGGGAGCCGGGGTGGTCACCGCCACCCACCAGGATCTGGCGGTGGAACTGGGCAGCGCGCGGGAAGTGGTCAGCCGTCTGCTCAAGGAATTCGAGCGGCGGGGCTGGGTCGCCCTGTCGCGGGGCTGCGTGGCCCTGACCGATCCGGCGGCCCTGGTCGAAAATTAGCAAAGTGTGTGACTAGGTCACCGACAGCCCCCCGTCCCCTCCCTATGCTGCCGTCCAGTTCCCTTGGCCGGTTTCACTTAAGGAGTGGATGACATGAACAAGAACATCGGCGGCATCGACCGCATCCTGCGCATCGTGGTGGGTCTGGCGCTGATCGGCCTGACGCTGACCGGCGTCATCGGCCTGTGGGGCTGGATCGGCGTGGTGCCGCTGGCCACCGCCGCCATCGGCTGGTGCCCGGCCTATCTGCCCTTCGGCATCAAGACCTGCAAGACCCGCTGAGTCCGGACCGGACCGCCGGCGGATAATGCGCCGGCGGTCCGGAGCCTCATGCGGTGATCTCGAAGGTATCGCCGGCCTCGGTCAGTTCCAGCAGGCGCTTGACCCCGCTTTGCGGCTTGGCCAGGCTCATGATGGCCCCGCCGCGATCCAATTCCTCCTGGGCGATGTAGAGCAGGCCCAGCCCCACCGAATCGATATGGCTGAGGGCCGACAGGTCGAAGACCACCCGGGCCTTTCCCACCCCGTCCAAATCCCGCAACAGGACCGCGAAGGTTTCGTTGGCGGCGAAGTTCAACTGCCCCTGCAGGGCGACGGTGACGGCCTGGCCGTTCCTGGCGACGCTGTATTGCATGGCATTCCCTCCAATTCGGCACAGGTTACTGCCGGACCCGGACCAGGAAGCGGTCGGTCTCGGCGGTCAGGCTTTCGACCACCTCGGTCAGGCTCTTGGCGCTCCAGATGACCCGCACCGTCCCGGCGCAGGTCTGGGCCGAGGATCGCGACAGGTCGCCCACATTGCTCGAGACGGTCTGAGCCTGACGGGCGACCTCGTCGATATCGCCGGCGATCTCGCGGGTGGCCGCCTCCTGCTCCTGCACGGCGCCGGCGATGGCGGCGGAGACTTCGTCCAGCGAGCGGATGATGGCGACGACGGCGGTGATGCTGTCGGCCATGGAATGGGACGAATCCTGGACCTCGCCCACCTGGCGGGCGATCTCCTCGGTGGCCTTGGCGGTCTGGTTGGCCAGGGTCTTGACCTCGCCCGCGACCACCGCGAAGCCCTTGCCCGCCTCACCCGCCCTGGCCGCCTCGATGGTGGCATTCAAGGCCAGGAGATTGGTCTGGGATGCGATATCGTTGATCAGCTTCACCACCTCGCCGATGGACTGCACCGAATGGGCCAGACCACCCATCTGCCGGGCGGTGGCGTTGACGTCCTCGACGGTCTTGCGGGCGATCTCGGTGGAATTGGAGACCTGCCGGGCGATCTCGTTGATGGCCAGGGCCAACTGGCGGGTCGCCTCGGCGGCGCCGGTCGCCCGCTCCGTGGTGATGCGCACCGCGTCGCCCACGTCCAGCGAGCGCGAGCCGCTGCGTTCGGACCGCCCCGCCATGACCTTGGCGGTCTGATGGATACCGCCGGTGGCCCGCTCGACCTCGGCCACCTTGCTCTTGACGCTGGCTTCGAAGTCGTCGGCCATGGCCTTGATGGCGGCGGCCTTCTCCGCCTCGGACCGTATCCGCTCCGCCTCGCGGGCGGCGCGCAGGCGGTCGGCCTCGACCATGGCGTCGTGGAAGACCTGGACGGAGCGCGCCATGTCGCCCACCTCGTCGCGACGGTCCTGGGCGGGAATGGCCGCCGCCTTGTCGCCGGCCGCCAGTGCCTTCATCACCTCGGAAATACGCTTGATGGGCCGCTCGATGGAGTGCCCCAGCCACAGCCCCAGGGTGAGGATCAGCACGAAGCCGCCGCCCATCACCACCTGCAGGGTCAGTTGGGCGGCACGTCCCACGGCTTCCGCCTTGGCTTCGGCGGCGGCGGCGGCGGCATGGGCGTCCTTGCCCATGGTGTCGATCACCCCTTCCAGCCAGTCCTTGTGCACGGCGATCATCTCGCGCTCCAGGGCGGCGACCTTGTCCATCCCGTCGGCGACGGCACGGAAGGCGCCGTGGTAGCGATCCAGGGTCTCGACCAGTTGGGTCCGCTCGGCGGCCGACAGCCCCGCATTCGGCATCGCCTGGGTAAAGGCCGCCACCAGATTGCCCAGTTCGGCCCGGTCGGCAGGCTGGCGGCGCAGAAAGAAGTTCTTCTCGGCCCGCCGCATTTGCAGGACCAGAATGGTCAACTGCGGCACATCGCGGGCCTTCAGCACCTTTTCCATGTCCAGCGCGGCGTCACGCAGGCCCCCCAGCAGACCGACCTGGTCGGACAGGCCCAGCTTGCGCTGGGTTTCCACCATGGCGCCGAAAGCCCGGCCGTAGCGATCGGCCCCGTCCTTGACCTGGATGATCAGTTCCCGGCGGGGCGGACCGTCACCGGGCAGAACGGCAAGCATACGGTCCAGGGCCTCACGAGCCTCCGCCACGTGGCGGGGCTGCTTGGCGGCCGAATCCTCGTCGCGGCGCAGCAGGAAGTTCTTTTCCTGGCGGCGGGCCTGCAGCAAGGCGATGTCCACGTCATCGGACAGCGTCATCACCGCACGGAAGCCGTCGGCTTCCAGACGGGCGGCATCCTCGCGCAGCCGGCTGTTCCACAACAGCAGCGCCGCAACCAGGAACACCAGACCGGCCATGATCACGGGGGAAGCAATCTGGCGCCGCAGCGCCAATCGAGAGAGAAGGCGTTCCATGCTGCCCCTCCTTGCCGGTCCACCGGCGTCAATCAGTAGGTATTAGCAACTATATGCCGATGGACTAGTCACCTCAATCGGTGAATATATACTTTTGCTTAGATTCCAGATGCGGATCGGCGGCGAAATTTCGTGCCGGCTGCGAATTGTCAATGCGCGGCCGCTTCGCCCGCCCCTACCCTGAAAGGGCTTTTCACACGGAGAGGCCGAGGGACATCCCCCCCTTCCATCCCCCTCGTCCCGCCCGGATGATCGGCGGCGCCCCCTCCCTTGGCGTCAGACAAGGCCGCCGGCTGCTCCCCTGTCGGCGGCCTTGTTCATTTTTATAAAAATTCCAGAGCGACGCTGCGAATTGTCAATGCGGGCCGATGCCGGCACCTCCTAGGCTTGACGCGCCTTATCCACAGGAGAGCGCCCCTCATGTCCATGCTCGGCAAGACGCCCCAGCCGTCCCCGGCCTGCCCGTCGACCCCCGCCTACGCCGCTTCGGCCAAGGTCCAGCCCCGGGGCGTCAAGGGCCGCTTCCGCAGCCTGAAATGGTGGGCCAGCGCCTTGCTGCTGGCCTATTGGCATCTGGCGCCGTTCATCCGCTGGGACCGTGGCCCCGGAGCGCCCAGCCAGGCGATCCTGGCCGACATGGCGGGCCGGCGGGGCTATTTCTTCTTCATCGAGATCTGGCCGCAGGAGGTCTATTTCCTGACCGGCCTGCTGTTCATGGCGGCCATCGCCCTGTTCATGATGACCTCGCTGGTCGGCCGGGTCTGGTGCGGCTTCCTGTGCTGGCAGACGGTCTACACCGATTTGTTCGTGGCGGTGGAACGGCTGGTGATCGGCGAGCGCAACCAGCGCATCGCCTTCGAGCGCGCCCCCCTGTCGGCGGGCAAGCTGGCGAAAAAGGCCGTGGTCAATGCCATCTGGCTGGTCATCGCCGGGGCGTGCGGCATCGGCTTCACGCTGTATTTCGGCGACGCCTTCGAGCAGTTGCGCGACATCTTCACCGGCCGGGCCAGCCCCGCCACCTATGGCGCCATCGCCGTGGTGGGCGGCCTGTGCTTCCTGCTGGCCGGCTATGCCCGCGAGCAGGTGTGCATCTATATGTGCCCCTATGCCCGCTTCCAGTCGGCCATGTTCGACGAGCACTCGCTGATCATCTCCTACGAGGCGTGGCGGGGCGAGACGCGCGGCCCGGCCCCGGCCGACCGCGATTTCAGCGGGCGCGGCCATTGCGTCGACTGTCTGGCCTGCGTCCAGGCCTGCCCCACCGGCATCGACATCCGCAACGGCAACCAGTTGGCCTGTATCGGCTGCGGGTTGTGCATCGACGCCTGCAACCAGGTGATGGACCGCTTCAAGCTGCCGCGTGGGCTGGTGTCCTACGATTCCTCGGCCAATCTGGCGGCGCGCGGCGAGAACCGGGCCGGCGGCCTGCGCCTGCTGCGCCCGCGCACCCTGGCCTATGGCGGCATCCTGCTGCTGGTGGCCTCGGTGATGCTGGCCCGGCTGGTGTCGCGCCCCGACGTGGACGTCAACGTGCTGCACGAGCGCTCGCCGCTGTTCGTGCAGATGTCGGACGGCTCCATCCGCAACGGCTATGCCTACAAGGTGCTCAACATGAAGGGCGAGGATCGCGCCTTCACCGTGCGTCTGGCCGGCGTCGAAGGCGCCACCATCTCGGTGGTCGGCGGCGAGAACGGTGTCGGCAAGGCGGAACTGCAGGTACCGCGCGATTCGGTAGGCGACTTCCGCCTCTACGTCACCATTCCGGCGGAGAAGGTGGCCTCCAAGAGCATGCCCATCACCTTCGTGCTGGTCGGCCCCGGCCGCGAGGTGAAGACGGAGACTCTGTTCGCCGGGCCGGAGAAATAAGGGGGATCAGCCCTCGCCGGCAATGGCGTCGAGGGCGGCGAGATCGCGCTGGAACAGGTTCGGCGCGGTCTCGATGACGATGGCGGCCCGCTTGAACTCGGCCACCACCCGGCTGGCGGTTTCCGGAGTGATGCCCAACAGCGCCCCCAGATCCTCGCGCCCGAACAGGCGGCAATCGGGAGCCGCCTCGGGAGCCAGCAGCCGGAAGAGCCGCGCCACCCGCTGCCGCGCGCTGCCGGTGGAGAGTTCACGGGTGCATTCGTGGGAGCGCTGGACCGCGTCGTGCCACTTTTTCATCAATTGGCGATGCAGCTTGGGCGACAGGCGGGCGACCACGTCGCGGGGAATGCGGCAGACCTTGGCCGGTGACAGGGCCACCGCCGCGTGCTCATAGGAATCGGCCACCGTGGCCTCCAGCCCGGCCACGTCGCCCTGGCCCAGCAGGCTGACGATGCGGTGGCTGCCGTCGGGCAGGTATTGCTCCAGCTTGAACAGCCCCTCGCGCACCGTGAAGACGTGTCCCGCCGCCTGACCGGGCTGATAGAGGGCGGCGCCGGCCGGCAGGCGGATGTCCTCGATGGGCAGGTGGATGATGCCGAAATCCTCGCTCTCGAGGTCGGCGAACAGCACCAGGTCGCGGATGGAGCATTGCTCGCACGAGGCCAGCCCGCGCCAGGCCGCCTCGATCTCGTGGTCACGCATGAACGGGTCCGGCCGCAGCTATCCGAGAAGGAGAACCAGGATAGCCCGGCAGGTGGGCTCGGAGGAATAGGCGATGTGAACCGCCTATCCCCTCCCGTCCAGCCGGGCCACGCCCAGCAGGCCGGCGACGAAGCCGGCCACGAACAACAGCGCCACCGGGGACTGCACCGAAACCGCCAAAGCGGGGGCCGGGCACAATCCCGCCAGTCCCCAGCCGGCGCCGAAGATCACGGAGCCGGCCAGCAGGCGGGCATCGATGCGCGACGACGGCGTGCCCAGCGGCTCGGCGCACAGCAGGGCGTGCCCCCGGCGGCGCACCAGCCACTGACCGAGGGCGGCGACCGCCACCGCTCCGCCCATGGTGGCGGTAAGCCGGGGGTCCCAATGCCCGAAGAAATCCAGGAAGCCGACCACCTTGGCCGGATCGGTCATTCCCGACAGGGCCAGTCCGGCGCCGAACACCGCGCCGCACAACAGAAAGAGCACGGGGCGACGGGTCATGGCGCGGGAACTCCCACCAGGGCGACCATGCCGGCCCCCACCGCGATGAACAGCATGGTGGCGACCAGCGAGCGCGGCGACAGCCGGGCGATGCCGCACACCGAATGGCCGCTGGTGCAGCCATTGGCCAATCCGGCTCCGATTCCCACCAATAATCCGGCCAGCACCAGCCGCCCCGGCGAGGCGAAGGTCACGCCAGCCCCGCCGCCGGTCAGTCCCTGGACCAGCATTGCGCCCAGGGGCAGGCCCAGCACGAAGGCGATGGCCTCGACCCGCCCGGACAGGGCGTTGCGGACCAGCCCGCTGACCCCGGCCACCCGGCCGAAGGTCAGCATCAATCCGGCGGCGGCCAATCCGATCAGCGCCCCGCCCGCCAGGGCGAGGCTCCAATCCGCGACCGAAAGCGCAACGATCATTCGGCGGCCTGCTTCTTGGCGGCGAACTGCTCGTAGGCCTCCAGCGCCAGGGCACCGTACATCAGCGACGGGCCGCCGCCCATGTACACCGACATGGCGATGGTCTCCATGACCTCCTCGCGGGTGCCGCCCAGATCCACCACCGCCTTGGCGTGGAAGGCGAGACAGCCGTCGCAGCGCGCCGCGATGCCCAGCGCCAGGGCGATCAGTTCCTTGGTCTTGCCGTCCAGCGCTCCATCGGCGGTGGCCGCCTTGGCCATGGCGGAAAAGCCCTTCATCACCTCGGGCACACCGCCGCGCACCTGCCCGACCATCTTGGACAGTCCGTTGGCCAATTCGTTCCAATCCTTCAACATCACGCACCTCGTCCTTGGAATCATCACAATATGTTAGATAGCGCTAATATATCGTGATGCCGACGAGTTTCAAGACCCCAGCGCGCGGATCGCCCGCGCCGGCCGCATGGGGGCATGCGTGGATCGGATGGAAGAGAAGCGTCAGTGGCTGCCGGATCTGGCCGGCGGGCGCGAAGACGGCGGCGGCGGGGCGCTGGGCGGCGGGCGGCGGACGGGCACCTCGTCGGCATCCTCGTCCTGGACCTTCTGGCGGACCACGAAACCCTGCACGGCCCAGCCGATCACATAGAAGGTACCGACGAAGAACCACAGCCCGGCCAGGGTGAAGATCACCACCCGGTGCAGGGCGTCGTCGCCGTTGCCGAACACCCCCAACGCCCAAAGCATGGGAGACCCGAACAGAATTGCTACCGCTCCGGCCAATCCCAACCGGGTCCAGCCTGTCGAACGTATATACGATATCTTGTAAGCTGACATCGCCGTGGTCCTCCCCCAGCCCGTTCCCTTTGGCTCTGCGTGGGATTCTGGACGCTTGCGAGACGAACCGCAACCCGCCTTATCCGCATGCCGCCCCGGTGACTATCCGAATAATCCCGTGACATGATGTGTCGCCAACGGCTATTTTTCTTGAATTCGTCCAGAACTTGGGGGTTCAAGACGACAAACAAGACTGTGGCGGGCGAGGACCAGAATGGTCGCGAGTCGTGAAAATTTCGAGGTTCAGGTCAGCAAGAGCGGCCGGTGGACGACCGAGACGGTCACCACCAAGGAAGAAGAGGCGCGCGCTCTCGCCAAGAAATTCCTGGCCGACAAGAAGTGCGAGGGAGCCCGGATCGTCCGCAACTGGATGCGGTCCGACGGTACCATGGACGAGACGGAGATCTTCTCCCAGACCCGGTCCGGCGCCGATGACGGCCCCATCCGCATCTCCCAGATCGATGAGGTCCCGGAAAAGTGCGAGACCCCGGAAGAATTCATGGGGACGCAGGGCCGCAGCGTGGTCAACCGCATCTTCCGCAGTTATCTCGACAAGGCGATCCTGACGCCCACCGAGTTGATGCACAATTACAAGGAACTGAAGCGGCTTCAGGAAAAGGACACCCTGGTCCCCTCCGCCGTGGACCGTGTTTCCCTGTTGCAGACCAAGGATTCCGAACAGGATTCCAAATCGCGCAGCCAGGAAATCTTCAAGTCCATCGACGACATCTCGGCCCGCGCCAGACGGGTGGAGAACGTCAAGCTGCCCAAGCTGAGCGGCCGTTTCTCCGAAGCCATCAAGGAAATCCGCGGCCAGGCCTCCCAGACCGAGGACGTGGATTACCTCGCCATCGTGCTGCTGTCGCGTGACCTGATCAATGCGCGCAGTTGGGTGGGCAAGCTGGAATTCCTGGGCAAGCTGGCCGTCGAGGACACCGATCCCCACGCCCTGGAACTGCTGGACGGCGTCATCGCCGACGTGCTGGGCTCCAACGTGGTGCAGGAAATCCTGGGCTGGCAGCCGGGCCTGGGCGCCGCCATCTGCCGCATGTTCGATCTGGCCGACGGCAAGTTCCCCACCGAAAAGAGCGATGCCGGCGAATCCGCCGAAATCCTCAACCGCCTGTTCGCCGAGCACAAGCTGCCCATCAGCCGCGCCTGCCTGCTGGACCGCGCCCACCGCCAGATCCGCTCGCCCAACCCGCTCTATCGCAGCGAAAGCGGCAAGGAGCTGGAGGAACTGAAGAAGCTGATCGAACGGACCATGACGCCCACCGGCTTCATCTCGGGCTCCGAGACCGCCGAGGCGCTGACCATCCGCTATTCCCGCCAGTTGGAACAGGGCGGCGCCGCCGGGCGCAAGGCCACCGTCAACGGCATGTTCCGCATGCTGCCCGACCGGGCTCTGGGCCTGATCTATATCTGCCAGTTGGCCGGCTCACCCTGGGGCGCCGAAGCGGTGGCCGACATCGCCGAGTTGGTGGATTACTGCCTGTCGGCCCGCCATCTGGGCGATTTCTGCCTGCGCACGCTGCCGCCCAAGGAGAAGATGCTGCGCGCCACCCTGGCGCACAAGACCGCCGCCGCCTCTCCCTTCCCGCCATCGGTGCGGGACAAGATCTGCGGCTTCATCGACACCATGCTGGAGGCCTATCTGGTCACCGAGCAGATCGTCGAGAAGCTGGACCACCAGGATTCGCCGCTGCGCGACCGCGCGGTGCGTCTGGTGCAGTTCTGCGCCGCCGGCGTGCTGCCCGAGGGCAAGGCCATGACCCGGGCCCGCCAGCGTATCCTGGCATTGCTGCGCCAGCCCAATTTCGACGCCCACTTCATCGACGGCTTCACCGATCCGGAGCGGGCTCAGAAGGCGCTGCGCGATTTCCACCTGCTGCTGGTCAAGGCCGGATTCGGCTGAAGGCGCCCTGCCGGCCTCAGTCTTCCTCGGGATGGGAGTGCGGCCCCCGAAGCGGCTTGGCGCAATGGGGGCAGACGTGGCCGGTCTCCACCGAATGGCGCAGGATCAGCGACGCCTCTTCCTCGGAGAGCTGCAGGGCGCGCCGCGTGCGGTCCAGCAGGCGGCGTTCCGAGCGGTTGATGGAACCGTCCTCCAGCGCCTTCTCCACCGCCTCGCGGTATTCCTCGCGGCGGATACGCATCTGCTCGGAAAAGCCCGAGGCGAGCACACCGGCGGGCAGCGCGATCATGCCCACGCCCAGGATGGCGGTCAGCGCGCCGAGCAGCCGCCCCAGCGGCGTGATGGGCACCATGTCGCCGTAACCCAAGGTGGTCAGCGTCACCACCGCCCACCACATGGAGGTGGGAATATCGCTGAACACATGCGGCTGGGCGCGGTGCTCGAACAGGTAGATCAGGCTCGACGTCAGGACCAGGATCACCATCATGACGAACAGCACCGAGCCGATGGACCGCGCTTCCTGCCGCGCCACCGCCGCCATGACGTTCATGGCCATGGAATAGCGGCCCAGCTTGAAGACGCGCAGCACGCGCAGCACGCGGATGGCCCGCAGGTCGATCTCGACCACGATGCCGAGATAGAACGGCAGCACCGACAGCAGGTCGACGATGGCCATGGGCGACACCGCCCAGCGCAGCCGCCCCCATACCGGATGGCGGAAGTGGGGGTCGTCGATCTCCACCGCCGTCCACAGGCGCAGGGCGTATTCCAGGCTGAAGATGGCCACCGAGGCCAGATCGAAGGCATGGAAGACCGGCCCGTGGGCGATGGACAGGTGCTCGATGGATTCGAGGATCACCGCCGCCACGTTCACGACGATCAGGGCGATCAGAAAGGCGTCGACCACCTTGACCAGCAGGTCGGAATGGCCTTCGCCGCCCAGCATGTGGTAGACCGTGCGCCGCACGGTCCGCCGACGCCGCACGTGCCGCTGGCCTGGATGGGGATGCCCCGGACGGGGTTGGGACGGCTGCGGGTGGGCGGAATGGCTTGAGGTCACAAAACGGCCGATGTCAAAGAGGCTGATTTGCGCCACCATATCCGACCGGCCCCGGTCAGGGGAAGGGTCGGACGGTGACGGAATTGCATGGCGCGGCCCCTTTGGTTTAGTTTAGCGTAAAATAATATAAGAGAGCGGGAGAGGCGATGAGCGCGGCCACTCGGGATACCAAGGTGGGGGATGCCAAGGCGGGACGGGTTTTTCTGATCGGCGCGGGACCGGGCGATCCGGACCTGCTGACCGTCAAGGCGTTGCGCCTGATCCAGGGTGCCGCCCTGGTGGTTTATGACCGACTGGTCAGTAAGGAGATCATGGAGATGATCCCCGCCGCCGCCGAGCGGGTCTATGCCGGCAAGGCGCTGGGCAACCATCACCTGATCCAGGACGAGATCAACGACCTGCTGCTCAGTCTGGCGCGCTCGGGCCGCGACGTGGTGCGGCTCAAGGGGGGCGATCCCTTCGTCTTCGGGCGCGGCAGTGAGGAGGCCCTGTATCTGGCGCGACACGGCATCGCCTTCGAGGTGGTGCCGGGTATCAGCGCCGCCGCCGGCTGTTCCACCTATGCCGGCATTCCGCTGACCCATCGCGGGCTGGCCACCGGCGTGCGTTTCGTTACCGGCCATCTGCGCGACGACCGCAACCTGGACCTGGACTGGACCAAGCTGGCCGACCCGGACGTCACCCTGGCCGTCTATATGGGTCTGCAGGCGCTGCCCGAGATTTCCGCCCAACTGATGGCCGCTGGACTGCCCGCCGACACGCCGGCCGCCGCCATCGAAAGCGGCACCACACCGCGCCAGCGCCGGGTGGTCGGCACGCTGTCCACCCTGCTGGACCTCACCCGCGCCGCCGGATTGCAGGCGCCGACCCTGCTGATCATCGGACGGGTGGTCGGGCTGGCCGACGAGTTGGACTGGTTCGGCAAGCCATGACCCTTTCCTCCTCCGCCCTGGTCCTGGTGGGACACGGCTCGGGCAATTATCCCGATGCCGCCAGACCCATCCTGGCCCTGGCGGAGTCCATCCGGGCCCGCAAGCTGTTCGCCCAGGTGGCGGCGGTGTTCATGAAGCAGGACCCGCCGCTGTCGGCGGCCCTGTCGCTGGTCACCGCCCCGACCGTCTATGTGGTTCCGGTCTTCGCCGGACGCGGCTATTACACCGGCACCCTGATTCCGCGTGAAATAGGACTGACCGGTCAGGTAACGGAACGCGGCGGCCGCCGGGTGATCTATACAGAGCCGGCCGGCACCCATCCCCGCCTGCCCGGCCTGCTGGCCTGCCGCGCCGACGGCGTGGCGCGCTCCTGCGGCTGGGAGCCGAAGGAAACCAGTCTGCTGCTCATCGCCCACGGCTCGGCCCGGCCGGGCGGCGCCGGCGAAACGCCCCGGGCCATCACCACCGCCTTGGGCGCCTTGACACATTTCGCCGAGGTGGAACTGGTCTTCCTGGAGCAGGAACCCTTCGCCCGCGACTGGCCGGGCATGGTCCAGGGCAAGCATGTGGTCGCCCTGCCCCTGCTGGTCGCCCAGGGCATGCACGCCGGCCGCGACATCCCGCCGCTGTTCGGCCTGACCCAGGGCGAGACCGGTCCGGTCCAGTGCCAGGGCCGCCGGGTGGCGCTGGCCACCGGCCTGGGCGCCGAGCCGGAACTGGAAGAGATCATCCTCGATCTGGTCAGGGGCTCGCCTTAGCCCACTCCCCCATTACCGCCATCATCTCGCCCACCGTCTTCTCGTCCAGATCGACGATGGTGAAGCGGGCACGGCCTTCCTTGATGCGCATCCTCAATATCCGCAGGCCGCTTTCGTGCTCCACGGCGGAAAAGGAAATCTCGCGGCTCCACGGCGCGGCCAGGGTGGCCAGCGGCGTCACGTCTTCCTTGGCGAATTCGGGATTGTCGGTGGTCACGGTGGCTCCTTTCAGGTTCCGGCGATCCGCTGGTGATAGCGCGCCCGATACAGCAGGCGCGGACAGGCGGGATCGTCGCGGAACGGTTCGCGGGTATGCAGCGGGTTGTTGGAGACCAGGCCCTGGCCTGGCTCCAGCACATGCTCGAAGACATGAGGGGACGGCCCATCCAGCAGTCGCCGGACCGCCTCGGCGGCCGGAGCGGCGGCCTGGGACCACACCACGTTGCGGGATCGCGCCGTATAGCGCATGTGCAGGCTGCCGTCCGAGTCGACCGAGAAGACCGGCCCCACCGTCGCCGGGCGGGCAAGACCTTCCTCGTCATTGCCGGGAATGGTCATGGCGTCGGAGGCCATCAGCACCCGGATCAGGTCCGGCTCCTCGTCCCTGAGCCGAATATAAAGCAGTTCATTGTCCATCAGCCGGTTGGCGCCGCCCTCCGCCGCCTTGCCGGCGCAGTGGAGCAGCAGGGCGCGCACCGTGCGCTCCGGCGGGTTGTAGTAGCCGTCGGTGTGCCAGGTGATGGGACGCTCGGTATAGGGGATGTAGCGGGCCCGCGTGCCGTCGCGGTGCACGGCCAGCGGCGTGATGCCGTCGTCGTCGGCAAGCGCGTTGGCATCCAGTGAGACGAGTCCTAATCGGGCGGCCAGGGCCTTCAACGCCGCCTTGTGGTTGCGTCCGGACTTCGGCCGCTCGGCATAGACCGCCATGTTGGAACACCGCAGACGCTGGGACAGGGCGTCGTGCTCGGCCGACGTCAGAGCGGCGATGTCGCCCACCTCGACCACCAGATCGGTGACGCTGACCGGAGCCTGGGACAGCTTTCCGTCCCGCCAGCGCTCGTAGGCGGCGTGATCATCGAGATTGAAATGGCCTGAAATCATTCGGATTTTTCCTCCACCACCATTTTCATGCGAATTCGCTAAAGAATCCACTTGGATCGGCGTCTCCCATAATATTATCATCCTCGAATGTAACGAGCCGCATAGAACGGCCCGACGTATCAGGAGAGGTCCGGGAGCAAAGCTTCCCAACGGATCGTGCAACTTATCCAGCGTATTGCCGCGCCGCTTTGGCGCGCGTGCGAACGCATCGTGACGACGGTGAGGGAGCGAGAAGCAATGTCGAAGAAGATGCCGCCCACCCCAATGCTCGACCAGCTGGAAAGCGGTCCGTGGCCCAGCTTCGTGACCGGCCTGAAGCGCCTGGCCGAGGTCGAGGGCAAGGCCCATGCCGGCATCATGAAAAGCCTGCTTGGCCAGCTGGAACACAGCTACCAGACCCGCAAGGGCTATTGGAAGGGCGGCACGGTCGGCGTGTTCGGCTATGGCGCCGGCGTCATCCCGCGCTTTTCCGAGGTGGCCGACCAGTACCCGGAAAGCTCGGAATTCCACACGCTGCGCATCATGCCGGCGCCGGGCTTCTTCTACGACACCAAGACGCTGCGCGAGATGTGCGACATCTGGGAGGAGCACGGCTCGGGCCTGATCGCCCTGCACGGCCAATCGGGCGACATCATGTTCCAGGGCTGCCGCACCGAGCAGGTCCAGGCCGCCTGGGACAAGATCAACGAGATGGGCTTCGACATGGGCGGCGCCGGCGCCGGCGTGCGCACCTCGGCGTCCTGCGTCGGCCCGGCGCGCTGCGAGCAGGCCTGCTTCGACACCCTGGAAGCCCACCGGACGATCATCAACGACTTCGTCGACGACATTCACCGGCCCAGCCTGCCCTACAAGCTGAAGTTCAAGTTCTCGGGCTGCGCCAACGACTGCGCCAACGCCACCCAGCGCGCCGACGTGGCCATCCTGGGGACCTGGAAGGACGACATGCAGGTCGACCAGACCGAGGTACAGGCCAAGGTCAGGCAACTGGGCCGCAAGGAATTCATCAACCAGGTGATCCGCATGTGCCCGACCCAGGCGCTGGGTTTGAACGACGACGACACGCTGGACGTGGACAACAAGTCCTGCGTGCGCTGCATGCACTGCATCAACGTCTGTACCAAGGCGCTGAAGCCCGGCAAGGAGCGCGGCATCTGCATCCTGGTGGGCGGCAAGCGCACGCTCAAGATCGGCGATCTGATGGGCACCGTGGTGATGCCCTTCATGAAACTGGAGACCGAGGAGGATTATGAGAAGCTGCTCGAGCTGGCCCACAACATGCTCGACTTCTTCGCCGACAACGCGCTGGAGCACGAGCGCACCGGCGAGATGATCGAACGCATCGGGCTGGTCAATTATCTCGAGGCCCTGGGCCTGCCGCTCGACGTCAACATGATCAACCAGCCGCGCACCAATTCCTACATCCGCACCGACGGATGGGAAGAGGAGGCCCGCAAGTGGGCCGAGCGCAAAAATAACGCCGCCGAGTAGGAGACAGGACCATGAGCGAACTTCGTCGTCCCATCGAAAGCGGCGTGCCGGATTCCAAGCAGTTCATGCATCCGGCCCTGGTCAGGAATTACGGCAAGTGGGCCTTCCACGACCGGCCGCGCCCCGGCGTGCTGCGCCACGTCTCGGAGTCCGGCGAGGCGGTGTTCACCGTCAAGGCCGGCACCCAGCGCCAGTTGGACGTCTTCACCATCCGCAAGCTGTGCGACATCGCCGATGCCTTCTGCGACGGCCATCTGCGCTTCACCGTGCGCTCGTCGGCGGAATTCATGACCACCGACGAAGCCAAGGTCGAGCCGCTGATCAAGCGGCTGGAGGCCGAGGGATTCCCGGTGGGCGGCACCGGCAATTCGGTGGGCTTCATCAGCCACACCCAGGGCTGGCTGCACTGCGACATCCCCGGCACCGACGCCTCGGGCGTGGTCAAGGCGCTGATGGACGAACTGGTCCATGAGTTCCAGTCCGAGGAGATGCCCAACCGCGTCAAGATCACCACGTCGTGCTGCCAGATCAATTGCGGCGGCCAGGGCGACATCGCCATCAACGTCCAGCACACCAAGCCGCCGGTGATCAATCATGCCCTGGTGGCCGGTATCTGCGAGCGCCCGACGGTCATCGCCCGCTGCCCGGTGGCGGCCATCCGCCCCGCCTTGGTGGACGGCAAGCCCAGCCTGGAAGTGGACGAGAAGAAGTGCGTGTGCTGCGGCGCCTGCTATCCGCCCTGCCCGCCCATGCAGATCAACGACCCCATCCATTCCAAGATCGCCATCTGGGTGGGCGGCAAGCATTCGTCGACCCGCACCAAGCCCATGTTCCACAAGCTGGTGGCGGCGGGCTTGCCCAACAACGCGCCGCGCTGGCCGGAAGTGGCCGAGGTCGTGAAGAAGATCCTCACGGTCTACAAGCACGACGCGCGGGCCTGGGAGCGCATGGGTGAGTGGATCGAACGCATCGGCTGGCCGCGCTTCTTCGAACTGACCGAACTGCCATTCACCAAATACCACGTGGACAACTGGCGCGGCGGCCGGGCCAATCTCAACGCCTCGGCACAGTTGCACTTCTAGGAGAGCGGAAGATGAAATTCGCCGTTCTGGTCAACGAAGGTCCCTACAACCATCAGGCCGCCGACAGCGCCTTCCAGTTCTGCAAGGCGGCCGTGGACAAGGGCCACGAAATCTTCCGGGTGTTCTTCTATTACGACGGCGTCAACAACGCCACCAAACTGGGCGAGCCGCCCAGCGACGACCGCAACGTGACCAGGAACTGGCAGAAGCTGGCCGAGGATCACAAGGTCGATCTGGTGGTCTGCGTCGCCGCCGGCCTGCGTCGCGGCATCACCGAGGGCAATCTTGCCGCCGGCTTCCGCATCTCGGGCCTGGGCCAACTGATCGAGGCCGGCATCCACGCCGACCGTCTCGTGACTTTTGGGGATTGAAGCCATGGACGACATGGAAAGCGGCATCGTCAAGAAGTTCATGTTCGTCAACCGCAAGGCGCCCCACGGCACGGTCTATGCCCTGGAGGTGCTGGAAATGGTGCTGATCTCGGCGGCCTTCGACCAGGATGTGCATCTGGCCTTCCTGGACGACGGCGTGCTGCAGATCAAGAAGGGCCAGAGTCCGGCCGGCATCGGCGTCAAGAATTTCTCGCCCACCTATCGGGCTCTCGACGGCTACGACATCGAGAAGCTTTACGTGGAGGCGGAAAGCCTGGCCGAACGCGGCCTGACCGAGGACGACCTGCTGGTCCCCGTGGAAGTCATCAGCCGCGCCGAGATGGGCAAGCTGATGGCCGACATGGATGTGGTTCTGACGGCGTAACCCCGAGGAGCGCAAGCTCCGAGGCAAGGGCAAGGCCCGCCGCCGCTTATGCGGCGAAAGCCAAGGGTTTCGCAAGAAGCCCGCCCGGCGATTGAGGGACAAAAAGGAATCTATACGATGAGCACTCTGCACACCGTCAACAAATCCCCCTTCGAGCGCTCCAATCTGGAGGCCTGCCTGGGCCACGCCCAGCCGGGCGACGCCGTCCTGCTAATCGAGGACGCGGTGATCGCCGCCCTTTCCGGCACCGCCTTCGAGGGCAAGATGGCGGACGCCGCCAGGACCATGCGGCTTGCCGTCCTGGGTCCCGATCTGGCGGCCCGGGGGCTGGACCCCGCCAGGGTGGTCAAGGGCATCCAAGTTGTCGATTACGCCGGATTCGTCGATCTGGCGGCCGAGACCAAGGCGACCAACGCCTGGCTTTAAGTATCAAGAAGAGACCTTAAGGAGAGGAAGACATGGCTTACACCAGCAATGGCGCCAACATCGAGGCCGATGAAGAGGGCTACCTCATCAACATCAACGAGTGGAACGAGGAACTGGCCGGGCAGATCGCCAAGGACGAAGGCATCACCATGAGCCCCGAGCACTGGGAAGTGGTCAACTTCCTGCGCGACTACTATTCCGAGTATCAGATCGCCCCGGCGGTGCGCGTGCTGACCAAGGCCATCGCCAAGAAGATGGGCCCCGACAAGGGCAACAACAAATACCTCTACGAGCTGTTCCCCTACGGCCCCGGCAAGCAGGCGTGCAAGATCGCCGGCCTGCCCAAGCCGACCGGCTGCGTCTGACCGGCGCGGTTCACTGTCGTCATGGCCGGGCGGCTTGACCCGGCCATCCATGGACCCCCGGATCACCTTCCGGGGGTGACGAGGAAGGGTGCCGTCGTGACGATCTTTTTCGCTATCCTCTTCAGCGTCTCGACCCTGGTCCTGGTGGCCGGGCTGGCGATGAAGATCGCCCAATACGCCCGCACGCCGGCGCCGCTCAAGATTCCCACCACGCCCGCCCCGCTGACCAAGGGCGGCGTGGCGCTGCGCCTGGGCCGCGAGGCCTTGCTGTTCGAAAGCCTGTTTCGCGGCAACAAGCTGCTGTGGCTGTTTGCCATGGTCTTTCATCTGGGCCTCGCCGTGGTGCTGATCCGCCACGTCCGCTATTTCGAGACCGGCGTCGGGCCGCTGGTCGCCCTGGTGCAGCCCCTGGCCCAGCCGGCCGGTCTGGCCATGATGGCGGGCCTCGCCCTGCTGCTGGCGCGACGTCTCGTCATCGAGCGGGTCCGCTACGTCACCGGCCCCTCGGACATCCTGATGCTGGTGCTGCTGCTGGCCATCGGAGCCACCGGCCTGCTGATGAAATGCGTCGTCCATACCGACATCGTGGCGGTGAAGGCATTCTTCACCGGCCTGATGGCCCTCGAACTGCGTCCCTTGCCCGGTGATCCGCTGCTGGGGCTGCATCTGCTGCTGGTCTCGGCCCTGATGATCGTCTTTCCCTTCTCCAAGCTGCTGCATGCGCCGGGCCTGTTCTTCAGCCCGACCCGCAACCAGACCGACACTCCGCGCGAAGTGCGCCATCTGGCGCCCTGGGCGGCCCGCCTGGAGGAAAAGTGATGGCCGCCGCCCCCTTCGACATTCCCGCCCTGGGCGATCCCGCCGAGCATCCCGTTCCGGCGCTCAAGGTCGGTGCCATGGCCGCCTCCAAGCCCTACGTGGCCGCCGAGGCGCACCAGCAGCCCCTGGGCTTTCCCGGCGAGCTGACCGAGGGCTGGGAAAAGCGCGCCGTCGGGCACATGGGCAGCCTGCTGTCCAAGTACCGCTCGCTCCAGGTGTTCATGGATACCTGCGTCAAGTGCGGCGCCTGCACCGACAAGTGCCACTATTTCCTGGGCACCGGCGACCCCAAGAACATGCCGGTGGCCCGCGCCGATCTGTTCCGCAGCGTCTATCGCCGCTACTTCACCCCGGCCGGCAAGATCGCGCCGGGTCTGGTGGGGGCGCGCGACATGACCAAGGAGGTGCTGGACGAGTGGTTCAACTACTTCCACCAGTGCTCGCAATGCCGCCGCTGCTCGGTGTTCTGCCCCCAGGGCATCGACACCGCCGAGATTTCCATGGCGGCGCGCGACATCATGGATTCCATCGGCCAGGGCCAGAAATACTGCAACGAGATCATCGGCAAGGTCCACAGGATCGGCAACAACCTGGGCCTGCCCGCCCCCGCCTTGCTCGACACCCTGGAGGGGCTGGAGGAGGACATCCTCGACGAGACCGGCGTCGCGGTGAAGCTGCCCGTCGACGTCCAGGGCGCCGAGGTGCTGCTGGTCACGCCCTCGGCCGACTTCTTCGCCGAGCCGCACGTGCTGGGCCTGATCGGCTATGCCAAGGTGTTCCACGCCGCCGGCGTGTCGTGGACCCTGTCCACCAAGGCGTCGGAAGCCGGCAATTTCGGCATGTTCATCGGCAATTACGAGCAGATGAGGAAAATTTCGCTCCGCATCCGCGACGCGGCGCGGGAACTGGGCGTCAAACGCATCATCTTCGGCGAGTGCGGCCATGCCTGGCGCGTCGCCTATTCCTTCCTCAACACCCTGGCCGGGCCTTGGGATTTCCTCGACCCGCGCTATCCGGTGCCCCAGCACATCTTGGAATTCACCTCCGACCTGATCGCCAGGAAGGGCATCAAGCTCGACAAGTCGGGCAATGACGGCATGGTGCTGACCGTCCACGATTCCTGTAACGTGGCGCGCGGCGCCCGCATGGGCGACCGGCCGGGCGGCCAGTTCACCATCCCGCGCGAGGTGATCAAGGCGGCCGTGCCCACCTTCGTCGACATGCATCCCGACACCATCTGCGACAAGACCTTCTGTTGCGGCGGCGGCGGCGGCCTGCTGACCGACGAGCTGATCGAGCTGCGCGTCAAGGGCGCCAGCCCGCGCATGGAGGCACTCAAGGACGTGGTGGACAAGCAAGGGGTCACCCACATGGCCGCCATGTGCGCCATCTGCAAGGCCCAGTTCACCAAGATCCTGCCCTATTACGACTTTGACCGGGAAATGGTGGTCTCCGTTCACCAACTGGTGAGCAACGCCATCGTGCTCGGCGACAACGACTGAAGGACTCCGAGGGGCGGCGACGCCTCGAGGCAAGGGCAAAGCCCGCCGCGGCTTATGCCGCGAAAGCCAAGGGATGGGAACCAGCCCGCCCGGCGATTGAGGGACAAGAAACGAGAGGGAGAACACGCATGGCCGCCAAGACCAGCGCCGAGAGCACCACCGAGGGACGGAACTATCGCCGCTACAAGGACGGCGAATCCAAGCCGCGCGCCTGGCAGGAGGAAATCTTCAAGGCCGGCTGGTCGCACAAATGTCCGACCTACGTGCTGCGCACGCCGCCCTGCTCGGGCTCGTGCCCTTCCGGCCACGACATCCGCGGCTGGCTGGACATCGTGCGCGGCGTGGAAAAGCCGCCGGCCGGCATGGTCTGGCAGGAATACGCCTTCCGCCGCATGACCGAGGCCAACCCCTTTCCCGCCGTGATGGGCCGCGTCTGCCCGGCGCCATGCGAAAGCGGCTGCAACCGCAACATGGTCGAGGAACACGTGGGCATCAATTCGGTCGAGCACCATATCGGTGACTGGGCCATCGCCAACAAGCTTTCCTTCCCTAAGCCGGAGCACGAGACCGGCCGCCACGTGGCGGTGGTGGGCGGCGGCCCGGCCGGGCTGTCGGCGGCCTATCAATTGCGCCGCCAGGGCCACGCCGTCACCATCTTCGAGGAAAAGGCCGAACTGGGCGGCTATGTCCGCTACGGCATTCCCGGCTACCGCACGCCGCGCGAGGTGCTGGACGCCGAGATCAACCGTATCCTCGACCTCGGCATCACGGTGCGCGCCCAGTGCCGCATCGGCACCGACATCACCGTGTCGGAACTGGAAGAGAAGTACGACGCCATCTTCTGGGGCATCGGCACCCATGCCGGGCGCGGCCTGCCCATTCCCGGCTGGAAGGATACCGTCAACTGCGTGTCGGGCGTCGCCTTCCTGAAAGCCTTCAACGAGGGCCGCCTGCAGCACGTGCCCGGCCGCATCATCGTGGTGGGCGGCGGCGACACCTCCATCGACGTGGCCTCGGTGGCACGGCGCCTGGGCCATATCGACAAGGTGTCCGAGCAGGACCGCGCCGACAACGTCATCCTCGGCCACGTGGCCCACGACGTGGCGGCCACGGCGCGGCGCGAGGGCGCCAACGTGACGCTTACCTCGCTGTTCGCGGTGGAGAAGATGTTCGCCGCCCAGCGCGAGATCGACGACGCCAAGCGCGAAGGCGTCGATATCCGGGGCGGCATCATGCCCCTGGAGGTGATCAAGGGCCCCGACGGCCGCGCCACCGGCCTCAAGCTTTGCCAGTGCACCATGGACGGCATGACGCCCAAGCCCGTCGAGGGTACCGAGTTCATCCTGGACGCCGATCTGGTGGTCTCGGCCATCGGCCAGAGCGGCGATCTCGCCGACCTGCCGGAAATGGACAACGGCAAGGGCTTCATCAATGCCGACAAGGCCTATCGCGTGCCGGGCAAGCCCAAGCACTTCGTGGGCGGCGACGTTGTCAGGCCGCATCTGCTGACCACCGCCATTGGCCACGGCCGCGTCGCCTCGGCCGGCATCGCCGAGTTCCTGGACAGGGGCGACGTGGGCAAGCGGCCCAAGGTCGACGTGCACCACTTCAACCTGCTGGCCAAGCTGCACGAAAGCAATCTGGACCCGGCGCCCTATGATGCCGGTCCGACGCGCGGCACCTACGAGGCCAAGTTCGCGGTGCACAATTTCGAGAACCGGGCGGGCGCCGAGATCATTCCCCACGACGATCTGTTCCTGGGTCACTTCACCCGCACGGCGCGGCACCACCGCCACGAGGTGCACATCGACGCCGACAAGGTGATCGGCAATTTCGACGAGCGCCTGCTGACGCTGACCGACCAGGAGGTGATGGACGAGGCCAAGCGCTGCATGTCCTGCGGCCTGTGCTTCGAATGCGACAATTGCGTGGTGTTCTGCCCGCAGGACGCGGTCAGCCGCGTCCCCAAGGGGCAGCGCACCACGGGGCGCTACGTGGAGACCGACTATTCCAAGTGCATCGGCTGCCACATCTGCAAGGACGTCTGCCCCACCGGCTACATCCAGATGGGGCTGGGGGAATGAAAGCCCCCACCCCGTCCCTCCCCCAGGCGAGCTGGGGGAGGGACGGGGNGCCAGCCTCCCTCCCCCGCCCCTGGTGGGGGAGGGTCGGGCTGGGGGCTTTTGCCGCCCTCCTGCTGACCATATTCCTCGTCCTGCCGGCCTTCGCCGCCGATCTCCCCCAATGGCCCAAGGCCAGGGGAGAGGCCTGCGTCGAGGCTCCGGCCACCATGCGCCGCGACCACCCCGACATGCTGAAGCACCAGCGCGACGACACGCTGCGCCTCGGCATCCGGGGCGCCAAGGCGTCGCTGAAGGAATGCGTCGCCTGCCATGCCGCCGGTTCGGCCGAGGGCAAGGCGGTGCCGGTCAACGATCCCGGCCAGTTCTGCCGGTCCTGCCATGACTACGCGGCGGTGAAGCCCGATTGCTTCGAGTGCCACGCGACCACGCCCAAGGCTCCCGTCAAGGAGGCGGCGCGATGACCGAACTGTCCCGCCGCCAGGTGATCCTCGCCTCGGGCGCCGTGCTGATCGCCGCACCGGCCCCCTTTGCCGATGCCGCCGCCCGCGAAGCCGGAAAACCGGCCTCGGCCGCCCGGCGCTGGGGCCTGCTGATCGACACGGCCAAGTGCGACACCCAATGCAATGTCTGCGTCGAGGCCTGCAAGGTCGAGATGGGGCTGTCCGGCCACGACCGGCCGCTGACCGACGCCCAGTATATCCGCAAGGTCAACCTGCGCGACCCGGCCACCGGCGCCGCCCATTCCCTGCCGGTGATGTGCCAGCATTGCGCCAAGCCGGCCTGCGTCGATGTCTGTCCCACCGGCGCCTCCATGAAGCGGGCCGACGGCATCGTCCTGGTGGACCGCCACATCTGCATCGGCTGCCGCTACTGCATGATGGCCTGCCCCTACAAGGCGCGCTCCTTCGCCCACGAAGAGCAGAGCGGCCAGCAACCCCACCTGCCGCGCGGCAAGGGCACGGTGGAGGCCTGCACCCTGTGCGTCCACCGCATCGACGAGGGCAGGCCTCCCGCCTGCGTCGAGGCCTGCGCCGCCAAGGCCAGGGGCGCCATGCTGTTCGGCGACTTGGCCGACCCGAAATCGGAGATCGCGCAAAGGGTGGCCCGCGAAGCCACCACCCGCATCCGCGCCGATCTGGGGCTGGAGCCCGCCATCCGCTACCAGGGAATCTGAGCCATGAGCAGCAGCACCACCACCTACACCCAGGTGCGCCCCTACACCCGGGGCTGGCTGGCCCTGATGGCGTCCTTAAGCGCGGTGATCGTCGTGGCGCTGGGCGCCGTCCTGCACATGGAGCACCAGGGCCACTGGGTCACCGGCATGACCAATCAGGTGGTGTGGGGCATGCCCCACGTCTTCGCCGTGTTCCTGATCGTCGCCGCCTCCGGCGCGCTCAACGTCGCCTCCATCGGCTCGGTGTTCGGCCGCCGGGAGTATCAGCCGCTGGGCCGCCTGTCGGCCCTGCTGGCGGTGGCGCTGCTGGCCGGGGGATTGGCGGTGCTGGTCCTTGACCTGGGCCGTCCCGACCGCCTGTTCGTCGCCATGACCCACTTCAATTTCAAGTCCATCTTCGCCTGGAACGTCATCCTCTATTCCGGCTTCATGGCGGTGGTGGCGGTCTATCTGTGGACCATGCTGGACTGGCAGGCCAAGCGCTTCTACAAGCCGGCCGCCCTGGCGGCCTTCGTCTGGCGCCTGGTCCTCACCACCGGTACCGGCTGCATCTTCGGCTTCCTGGCGGCGCGCGAGGCCTATGGCGCGGCGGTGATGGCGCCCCTGTTCATCGCCATGTCCTTCGCCTACGGCCTGGCGGTGTTCATCATCGTGCTGTCGGTGTCCTTCAAGATGACCCGGCGCCCCATGGGAGACGAGTTGCCCGCCCGCCTGGTGCGGCTGCTGGGGCTGTTCGTCGCCGCCAATCTCTATTTCACCGCGCTCCATCACGCCACACAACTGTACTTCGCCGGGCGCGGCGGGGTGGAAGCCTTCATCCTGTTCAAGGGCGGAATCCACACCACCCTGTTCTGGGTGGGACAGGTGGGGCTGGGCGGAATACTACCATTGGTCATCGCCTATGGCGGCTGCGGCCATGCGGCCCGCAAGCGGGCCATGATGGCCTCGATCCTGGTGGTCCTCGGCGGGCTGGCCCAGGTCTGGGTCATCATCATCGGCGGTCAGGCATGGCCGCTGGACCTGTTCCCCGGCATGGAAGCCTCCTCCACCTTCGCCGACGGCCATGTCCACGATTACGCCCCCAGCGCCTGGGAAACCATGCTGGGACTGGGCGGCATCGCCATCGCCCTGGTCATCACCGTGGTCGGCGTCAGCGCCCTTCGCCTGCTGCCGGCCCATCTGGGCGAGACAACCAATTCGGGCTGCCGTCATAATTAGACTACATATGACACCTTAATCCTAAGGTATGAGGTTATTAACAATTTATTGATGTTTGCATCGATCCATGTCCATTCTTTCTGTAGGGTTATGGGCAGGGACATCACTTCCCGGGGGGGAGAGTGTGAACGCAAGCATCAAAGCCCGTAAAGGGCCGGAACCGCAGCAGGACGACGGACTGGACACGGTGCGCAACACGTTGCGGACCCAGGTCGCCGACATCCTTCGCGTCAATATCGGACAGCTTTCCACGGTTCCCCAGCATGAGGTCTATGACCACATCCTGGACACGCCGGGCCTGCTGCACGAGTGTTTCCAGGTATTCCGCAACCAGCCGGACCTGTTCCGCAAGGTGGTGCTGCGCAAGGACAAGCGCCCCGCCACGGAAGGGGACGAGGAACTGTGGTGCGGCCGCACCCTGGACCACGTGGTGGCCCTGGTGGTGCGGGCCTCGGCCAAGCGCTACTTCCGCGCCGCCATGCCCGCTCCCGAGGTGCCGCCCCTTCGGGTCGAGGCGCCCTCGCTGCTGCACAAGACCGCCATCAAGCTGGGGATCAAGAAGCCCATTCACCGCGCCCCCTTCGTGGCGCCGCAAGGCCCCGGCGACAAGCTGTACAACGTGTTCCGCGACAACCTGCGCTATGAGTGGCAGGTGCCGCTGATTCCCAGTTATTCCACCCTGCATCCCAGCACCGTGCGCGTCCTGGGGCCGCGCATTCTCAAGCTGCGCGAGTCGGGCCAGATCGAGATCCTGGCGGCCGAGGGGCTGGGTCCGGACGGGCGCCTGCCCCTGCTGCTGGAAGACGCGCGGCGCCTGCGCGCCGTGGACGGCAGCATCGATTCCAACGCCCTGATGGAGGCCTTCATCAAGCAGGGCCTGGACGCCGTGTTCCCCGATCTGGACGAGGTGGCGCTGCGCAAGGCCGTGTCCCAGATCGCCATCATGGAGAGCAAGGCGGTGGACATGATCTTCCCCGCCATGGAATTCGCGCTGAAGCCGCTGACGGTGTTCCTGTTCACCGCCTATACCAGGCTCGACCTCAAGGGCTTCCGCCAGGCCTTCGGCCCCCACTGCGCCCTGTGGGCGGTGCAGAAGCTGGCCAAGCATCTGGAGACCCAGCGGCCCTGGCCGCGCTCCATGCCCGGCATGAAGTCGGCCACCCTGGCGGCGATCTCCTATGCCATCGACCTGGACAGCGGCATGCCGGCCAGCGCTCCGGTCCGCCCGGCTCCCCAGGCGGTGGCGGGTGTGCCGAGCAACGCCGCCGTTCCGTCCATGGCCTCGGCCCCGCCGCCGGTCCCGCCCTCGCTGAAGAAGGCGCCCCCCGCCGCCTCGGCCCAGGCCGGGCTGGAACGTGCCTCGCGCCGTGCCAAGCCCCTGTCCACCGCCGGGGCGCGGTAGCTCTGATCCGGGTTCCCCCGGATGCGTCAATCGCATCCGGGGACCGGGTTCCTCCCCCCTGTCGTGTCATGCCGCCCCATGACCACGGGCGTCCGGTTCAAGTTTCCGGGTGCCGGGGGATAGGCTGTTGCACCACCAAGACATCAATCTATCTCGTCGCGCCCGGACGTGTTCCGGGCAGCCGCGCCCCGTCGCCTGCCTCATGGTCTGATCCGCTATTCAGGCCGAACCGCGTGGATGGCCGGAACAAGTCCGGCCAAGACAACAGAGATACGGCCTTGTCATGTGCTCCGCCCTCCTGGTGTCTTTGGTTCCTTGGTGCTTTGTCCGTCTTGTCCGTGTCCCCGCGCGGTGGGCCGAGTTAAGCCGGACAGCCATGCCCCATGACCGGGATCAAGGCTTTCCCGTCCGATTCCGCCAAGCATTCCCGCACTGCGCCGGTCGTCATTGACACCGGCCGGCGGGCGGTGCTGTTGTTTGCCGCGAGAAAGCTCGAGGAAGACATGATGGCGTGGATCAAGGCGGCATTGACGGCGGCGCTGCTGCTGCTGACCGGAGCGGCGGCCGAGGCGGCGGAAGCGGGAGCCTCGGACTGGGCGATCAGCGAATCCGGCAAGGTTCGCCTGATCTCCGCCGCCACCGGCACCGGCGAGGCCGGGCAACTGCGCCTGGGCCTGCAGTTCAAGCTGGAGACCGGCTGGAAGATCTACTGGCGCACCCCCGGCGACGCCGGCTACCCGCCCAAGTTGGACTGGAGCGGCTCGGCCAATCTGGAAAACCCGCAGCCCCATTGGCCGGCCCCCCACCGCTTCGTACTGGCCGGGCTGCAGAACTACGGCTATGTGGGCGAGGTGATCCTGCCGCTGGACGCCAGGGCCGGCGATGCCTCGCGCCCGGTGGCGGCCCGGCTGACGGTGGATTTCCTGGCCTGCGCCCAGATTTGCGTGCCGCAGAAGGTGGAACTGAGCCTCAACCTGTCGCCCGGCCCGGCCGAGCCTTCGGCCTTCGCCCACGATATCGGCCGCTTCACCGCCCTGGTACCCGGCGACGGGCGCCGCCACGGCCTGAGCCTGGACTCCGCCGAGGCCCTGGGCGGCGGCGACGCTTCGGTGCTCAGGCTCGGCGTATCGTCGGTGGAGCCCTTCACCGATCCCGATGCCTTCGTCGAGGCCGAGGACGTGGCCGCCTTCGGCCAGCCCAAAATCACCCTGTCGGCCGACCGGCGCAAGGCGGTGTTCGAGCTTCCGGTACCCGCCGGTTCGCTGTTGAAGCCCCTGGCCGGCGCCCCCCTGACCGTCACCGTCACCGATGGGCTGCGCGCCGTCGAGGTGGCGGCCACGCCGGTCGCCGGCACCGCCGCCCCCATGGCGGCGGGCGGCGCGGCCCCCGGCTTGGCCGGCATGCTGCTGGTGGCGCTGCTGGGCGGGCTGATCCTCAACCTGATGCCCTGCGTGCTGCCGGTTCTGTCCATCAAGGTGCTGGGGGTGCTGGGCCATGGCGGCGGCGAGCGCGCCCATGTGCGGGCCAGCTTCATCGCCTCGGGAATCGGCATCGTCGCCTCTTTCCTGGCCCTCGCCGCCCTGGCCATCGGGCTGAAACAGGCCGGAGCGGCGGTGGGTTGGGGCATCCAGTTCCAGCAGCCGGGCTTCCTGGCCCTGATGGTGGTGCTGCTGGCCCTGTTCGCCGCCAATCTGTGGGGCATGTTCGAAATCCCCATGCCCACCTTCCTGTTCAGCCGGAATGGCGGCAACGCCCATCACACCGTGCTGGGCCACTTCCTGTCGGGCGCCTTCGCCACCCTGCTGGCCACGCCGTGCTCGGCGCCCTTTCTCGGCACCGCCATCGGCTTCGCCCTGGCACGCGGTCCGGGCGAGATCGTCATGATCTTCACCGCCCTGGGACTGGGCATGGCGGCCCCCTATCTGGCGGTGGCGGTGTGGCCCGACGCGGCACTGAAGCTGCCCAAGCCGGGCCGCTGGATGGTCGGCGTGCGCAAGGTGCTGGGCCTCGCCCTGGCCGGTACCGGAGCATGGCTGCTGACCGTGCTGATGGTGCAGGCCGGGATGCTGGCCGCCCTGGTCACCGGCGGCGCCATGGTGGGCGCGGTCGCCGTCCTCGGCCTGCGGCACCGGTTGCCGGTGGCGGCCCGTCCGGCGGTGACCGCCTGCGTGGTGGCCCTGGCCGGGCTGGCCCTGGCCGCCCCCTTCCACGGCACCGCCAACGGCGACAGCACCGGCGAGACCGGCGGCGCGGTGGCGTGGAGCCGTTTCGACTCCCAGACCCTGGCCCGTCTGGTATCGGACGGCAAGGTGGTGTTCGTGGACGTCACCGCCGACTGGTGCATCACCTGCAAGGTCAACAAGGCGGCGGTGGTCGAGCGGGGCGAGGTGGCGCGGCGTCTGGCGTCACCCGGCGTGGTCAGCCTACGCGCCGACTGGACCAAACCCGACGAGAGCATCTCGCGCTATCTGGCATCGTTCGGACGCTACGGCATTCCCTTCAACGCCGTCTACGGCCCCAGCGCCCCCGACGGCATCGCCCTGCCGGAACTGCTGAGCGAGGCCGACGTACTGGCGGCACTGGACAAGGCCCGGTAGCCCGGCTCCCTAAACCGCCCGGATTTCCCCCAGGAAGCCGTCGATGGTGGATTTGAGGCGCACCGCCTCGCTGCCCATGTCCCGCGAGGCGCCCAGCACCTCGTCGGCGGCGGCGCCGGTGCGGCCGGCGGCGTCCTGAACCCCGCCCACATTGGCCGAAACCTCGGCGGTGCCGGCGGCGGCCTGTTCGACGCTGCGGGCGATCTCCTGGGTGGCGGCGCTCTGCTCCTCCACCGCGCTGGCGATGCCGGCGGTGATTTCGCCCACCTCGCGGATGATGCCGACGATGTCGGAGATGGCCTGAACCACCTTCTCGGTCTGCTGCTGCACGGAAGTGATCTGCTGGCCGATCTCGCCGGTGGCCCTGGCCGTCTGGTTGGCGAGGTTCTTCACCTCGCCCGCCACCACGGCGAAGCCCTTGCCCGCCTCGCCCGCCCTGGCCGCCTCGATGGTGGCGTTGAGCGCCAGCAGGTTGGTCTGGGCGGCGATGTCATTGATCAGCACCACCACCTCGCCGATCTTGCCGACCATGGTGGCGAGGCCGGTGACGGCGCCCTGGGCCTCGCCGGCCTCGGCCACCGCGTTGCCGGAAATCTCGGCGGAACGGTGAACCTGACGGCCGATCTCCTGGATGGAGGACGTCAGTTCCTCGGCGGCGGCGGCCACCGTCTGGACGTTGGCGGAAGCCAGTTCGGTAGCGCCGGCCACCACGGTGGCGCGGTTGTTGGTGTCGCTGGCCGCCGTGCTCATGGAGGCGGCGGTGCCCTGCAGCCGCTGGGCGGCGGAGGAAACCGCCTCGACCATGCGCTCGGCCGAGCCCTGGAAGCGGTTGACCAGCGTCTCGATGGCCTGACCGCGCAATTGGCGCTGACGGGCCTCGGCCAGTTGCTTTTCGGCCAGATCATGGCCGCGCATCATGGCGTCCTTGAAGATCTGCACCGAGCGGGCCATGGCCCCCATCTCGTCGCCCCGCCCGGTTCCCCCGACGCTCACCGCGAAGTCATCGGCGGCGAGGCGATCCATGGTGCCGACCAGCGAACCGATGGCCGCGGTCATCTGGCGCGCCACGGTCCAGGCCACGGCCAGGGCGATCACCAGGGCGGCGATGACGCCCAGGATGGTGGTGACCAGCACGCCCTTGGCGTCGCCGCTGACCTGGGCCGCCAGGGACTGCACATCGGCGGCCATGCGGTCCTCGACCGTCTTCAGCAGGTTGATGCGCGCGGTGGTGGCGGCGAACCAAGCGGGACCGGTAACGTCGCCGACATTGCCGGCGGCGACGCTCTCCAGGCCCACCTTGCGCATCCGCTCCACCGTGCGGCTGACCTCGTCGTCCAGGGTGGCGCGGAAGAACTCCACCTGGGCCGGGGCGGCATTTTCCTGGAACTCGCCCAGGAACAACTGCTGCTCGGCGACGATGGACACGAAGCGGCGATAGACGTCGGGGTCGAACTTGCCGGCGGCGAAGGCGCCGGCGGCGGTCGCCCGCTCCTGCCCGGCCTTCTCCTTGCCTTCCATCAGCTTGAGATAGGCGCTGATCATCCGCCCCACCCTTACGTCGCTGGACAGCAGGGCGATCTGGTTGACCATGTCCAACTGGAAGCGGACGGTCTCGGTGAAATTGCCCAGGGAGGTCCGGGCGTCGATGGCCAGGGAATCGATGGCGCCGCGCGTGGCGATCAGCGCGTCCAGACGCCTGGACGCCTTTTCCACCTTGGGCGGGAAACTGATCGCCAGGGCAGACGTGTCGATGCCGGCCAGGGAACGGAGCAGCTTTTCCCGGGCCGCATCGGTCAGCTTGCGCTGGGCCTGGAGTTCGGGGCCGAATTTCTCGCCCTTGCTGCCGATATAGACCGCCGAGGCGCCGCGCTCCTTCTGCACCTCGTGCACCAGGGCGCTGATGTCGGCGGTCAGGGGGGCGATTCCGGCCAGGGTGGAGGTTTCCGCCACCACCCGCGCCTTATCGCTGATGACATATCCCGCCAGCCCGACAATCAGGACGAGCGGGAAGAGAAACGACAGGCCGATCTTGGCCGAAATCCTGATGTCGGTCAGCCGAATCATTGGGACGCCTCCGCATTGCAGCTCTACGGATAAGGCCCCCCGAACCCTGTCCTGACTTCCCGGAACCATACAAAAGTAATGCGTTCCGGCAGGCTCAATGTTGTATCCATCGAGCGGGTTTTCAAGTCAGAAATTGTATTGATTGAAAATTACAGCCCTGTCTGGCGCGCTCAGGCCAGGCGCTCGCCTTCCGCGAGTGGACGGAAGACGCCGGGCGGCAGCTTGGTCGCCTTGTCGCAGATGGCCTTGTCGATCTGCGCCTGGGTCAGGTTTTCCACCCGGGACAGATCGGCGTCCCGCAGATCGGCGCCCATCATGATGGCTCCCTTGAAATCGGCCCCGGCGGTACGGGCGCCGCTTAAGGAGGCGCCCGACAGATCAGTGCCGCGCAGCACGGCGCCTTCCAGATTGCTGAGGTTGAGCTTGGCGTGGCGGAGCGCCGCCACCCCCAGATTGGCTCCGCCCAGATTGGCCGCCGACAGGGTGGCGTAGCGGAAATCGGAACCGTCGAGGCGGGCCTCGGCCAGACAGGAATCCGACAGATCCACCTCGCGGAAGGTGGCATTGGCGAGAATGGCCCCGGCCAGATCGACTCCGGCCAGATCCATGCCGGTGAAGGTGGCGCGCTTGCCTTCCGCCCCCTTGGTCTGCAGCCATTTGCCGTGCTCGGCCACCACGGCGGAAACGTCGAGGGCCGCCACGTCGCGGCCCTTGCGTGCCGCATGCCCGGTCTGGGCCATGGCCTCTTCCCAGTCCTTGCGGCGCTTGGCCGCCCGGCGTTTGGCCGCCTCGGCGTCGGGATCGGGACGCAGGCCCGCCACCTCGATGGGGCCGTCGGACACCTTGCGGACGGGAGCCAGATCGTCGTCGGACAGCCTGCCCCCGGAAATCCGCCGGGCCGGAGCGTCGTCGGACGCGGAGGCGAAACCGGCACCGTTGCCGCCCGCCGCCGGACGGCACGGGGCCGGGGCCGGCGCCGGGGCTGGTGCGGCAGCGGGAGCGGCCTTGACGACGGGATTGGGAGCCGGGGTAGGCGTGGAAGGGGGAGCGGGCGGCGCTCCCGTCAGGGCGGCGGCCGGCCCACCGCGAGACGGGCGGGGATCGGACAGCGAGGCGGCGACGCCGGTCCGCGCTTCCAGCCGCGCCATCAGGGCGGCCACCTCGGGAATGCCCCTGGCCGGGGCGGCGCAGGCCCCGGCGGGCCGCTCGCCTGCCTCGCCGCCGCCGATCTCCGGCAGGGGATCGGCTTCCTTGATGAAATTGCGCTTGGGCGGAGCGGTCAGGCTGGCGGGCGGCGCCATGCGCTGGGGATTGGCCAGGGTCTCGCCCACCCGGTGGCCCAGTTCATGGCCGGAGATGGGCTTGGGCACCACGCCCTCGATGCCCAGGGTCTTGGCCCGGTCGAGCACGTCCTTGAGGGTCGAGGGAGCCACCGCCAGCACCGGCAGGGCCTCGTTGGGGTTGCCGGGCGGCTGGCGGACGGCTTCGAGCACCCGCAATCCCTGGTCGGATTTGGCGGCGAAGTCGATGAGCAGGATATCGAATCCCTGGGCCAGCAGCCGGCCAAGATCGCCGGGCTGGTCGAAGGACGCCACTTCGCGCACGTTCAGCTTGCGAAAGGTCTGGCGGGCGAGGAACCGGAACTGATCGTCCAGGCCGAACACCAGCACCCTGACCTTCTTCCAGTCGGTGCCCTGAACCGACTGTGTCACCGTCGGATGCCGCATCTATGTATAAGCCCTCATCTCTCCCGCCCGGCTACAATAGTCATAGGCCCGGACGGGAGCAATCGTCGAAGAGTGGCGTTATCTGATGGGCTTGCGTCAGTGGCGGACCGGTTTCCAGCCGGGATGATCGAAATGTGCCTGATAGCGGTCCAGCGCCTTGACCGCCGCGACCACCCCCTTGGTCCGGTCGCCGCCCTTGCCCTTCATGGCGTCGGTGGCGGCGAAGAGGTCGGCCAGCACGAAGTGCAGTTGGGCGTCGACGGCCTCGGGCAGCTTGCACTGCTCGGCGATGCCGTCGATGTGGCGGGTGACGGAGGTCGCCAGGGCGTCGAAATCCACCGCCTTGTAGCGCTTGTCGTGCACCGGCCCCAGGGCGGCGCGCACATCGTCGGCGATGGCCGCCATTCCCTGGCGGAGCGGAGCGTCGGTCTGCCACTTGCGGCCATGGTCGAGGGTGAGCCCGTTGGCCGCCGGAGCCGCCGCCTCGTGGGAATGGGAGTGGTCGGACGGGGCGGCCATCGCCGGAACGGCGGCCAGGGCGGCGAAGAGAGCGGCGGCGGCAACGGTACGGAACATGGGGCGTTTCTCCGGAGTTGATGGCGACGCCGACCCTAGGCGCGGAAACATGAACCGGACATGAACCTTTTCTTCTCTCCCTTCCGAGGTTGCGGCCGGAACATCAAGCCCTCATCTTGAGGAGATGAAACGACGCGATCCCTCCTCGTGGGACAAGGCGCGCGGCCAGGGGCCCGCCGCCGACTGGACCACATTGCGCACCCTGTTCCCCTATCTCTGGCCACCGGGCGAGCCCGAACTGCGTCTGCGGGTGGTCGTCGCCATGATCCTGCTGGTGGCGGCCAAGGGCGTGGGCGTCGGCATACCACTGCTCTACAAGCGGGCGGTGGATACCCTCTCCATATCGCCGGTGCTGGTGCCGCTGGCCCTGCTGGTGGCCTATGGCGCCGCCCGCGTCATGGCCGGCAGCTTCGCCGAACTGCGCGACATCGTCTTCGTCAAGGTGGCGCAGCGCGCCATCCGCAAGGTCGGGCTGGGGGTGTTCACCCACCTGCACCGCTTAGGGCTGCGCTTCCATCTCGACCGCCAGACCGGCGGCGTGTCCAGGGCCATCGAGCGCGGCACCAAGGGCATCGAGTTCCTGTTGAACTTCATGCTGTTCAACATCTTGCCGACGCTGCTGGAGATCGGGCTGGTCACCGCCATCCTGTGGGGCCTGTACGACGGGGTATTCGCGCTGATCACCGCCGTGACCATCGCCGTGTACATCGCCTTCACCTTAGGCGTCACCGAGTGGCGGACCAAGTTCCGCCGCGCCATGAACGAGACGGATTCCGAAGCCTCGACCAAGGCCATCGACTCCCTCCTGAATTTCGAGACGGTGAAGTACTTCTGCAACGAGGCGCACGAGGCCGGGCGCTACGACAAGGCGCTGTCCCGCTACGAGCATGCCGCCACCAAGAGCAAGGTGACGCTGTCCATGCTCAACATGGGCCAGGGCGCCGTCATCGCCATCGGGCTGACCCTGGTGATGATCCGCGCCGCCCAAGGGGTCGCCGACGGCACCATGACGCTGGGCGATTTCGTGCTGGTCAATTCCTACCTGGTCCAGCTGTACCTGCCGCTCAACTTCCTGGGCTTCGTCTACCGCGAGATCAAGCAGTCGCTGACCGACATGGAATCCATGTTCCGCCTGCTGCGCGAGAATGCCGAGATCGAGGATTCGCCCGGCGCCCGCCCGCTGGCCCTGTCCGGCGGCGAGGTCCGCTTCGAGGGCGTCTTCTTCGGCTACAATCCCGACCGCCAGATCCTGGGCGGAGTCGACTTCACGGTGCCGGCCGGCCGAACGCTGGCCATCGTCGGGCCTTCGGGGGCGGGCAAGAGCACCATCTCCCGCCTGCTGTTCCGCTTCTACGACGTCAACGAGGGCCGCATCGCCATCGACGGCGTCGATATCCGCGAGGTGACGCAGGGCTCCTTGCGCGCCGCCATCGGCATCGTTCCCCAGGACACCGTGCTGTTCAACGACACCATCCGCTACAACATCGCCTATGGCCGCCCCGGCGCCGCCCAGGACGAGATCGAGGAGGCCGCCCGTCTGGCCCGCATCCACGACTTCGTGCAAAGCCTGCCCCAGGGCTACGACACCCGCGTCGGCGAACGCGGGCTGAAGCTGTCGGGCGGCGAGAAGCAGCGCGTCGCCATCGCGCGGACCATCCTCAAGGCTCCGTCCATCCTGATCTTCGACGAAGCCACCAGCGCGCTCGACACCCAGACGGAAAAGGAAATCCAGGAATCCCTGCGCGAGGTCTCCAGGAACCGCACCACCCTGATCGTCGCCCACCGCCTGTCCACCGTGGTCGACGCCGACGAGATCGTGGTGCTGGACGGCGGCCGCATCGTCGAGCGCGGCCGCCATGCCCGATTGCTGGAAGCGGGCGGCAGCTACGCCGCCATGTGGCGCCGCCAGCAGGAGGCCCAGACCCTGCAGCAGCGCCTCGCCACCGAATTGGTGGGGGCGGAATAGCCTTCCGTACTGCCCGTACGTTGCCGCCGCCTTGGAAACGTGACAGACTTCCTAAGTTCCCAGCTTAGGAGAGGAGGGCCCGATGTTCCCCAGTTTCGATCCCAAGATGTTCGAGGCCTTCACCGCCGATCCGGCGTCCTTCCTGGGCAAGGTGGCCGAGTTCCAGCGCGCCAATTTCGAGGCGGCCCGCGAGATCACCGAGAACAACGCCAAGGCGTTCCAGCAATTGGCCGCCATCCGCGACCCGCAGCAATTCGTCTCCGCCCAGCCCGCCATCCTGCAGGCGGTGGTCAGCCGCAACATGGAGATCATGACCCAGCTGTGGCAGACCCTGGGCAGCGAGATGGCTCCCGCCGCCCCCAAGGGCAAGGGCAAGAAGTAGAAACCGTCGTCAGGCGAACCCTGCCGGTCAGGCCGGCAGGGTGAAGCTGAAGGCCGATCCCTCGCCCGGCACCGAGTCGACCCAAATCCGGCCGCCGTGCCGCTCGACGATGCGCTTGCAGATGGCCAGGCCGATGCCGGTGCCCTCGAAGCGGTCCCGTGTATGGAGCCGCTGAAAGATGCGGAAGATGCGCTCGGAATAGTCCGGCGCGATGCCGATGGCGTTGTCGGCCACCGAAACCACCCACTGCCCCCGCTCCTGGCGGGCCGAGACACGGACCACCAGGGGCCGCGACGGATCGCGATACTTGACGGCATTGCCGATCAGGTTCTGCAGCAACTGCACCATCTCGCCCCGGACGGCCGGAATGGCGGGCAACGGCTCGGGGCGCTCCACCCGGGCGCCGCACTCGCCCATGGCGGGCGACAGGTTGGCGATGACGCCGTCCACCACCTCGTCCAGGGAAACCGGCTCCAGCGCCTCCTCCATACGGCCGACCCGCGAGAATTCCAGCAGGTCCAGCACCAGCCGGTCCATGCGCTGGGCGCCTTCCTTGGCGTAGGCGACGTATTCGGCCCCCTCGGCGCCGATCACCGGGCCGAAGCGCCGCTCCAGCAGCCCCATATAGGCGCTGACCATGCGCAACGGCTCGCGCAGGTCATGGGACGCGATGAAGGCGAACTGCTCGAGGTCGGCGTTGGAACGGGCCAGTTCCTCGGTCTTGGCGATCAGCGCCCGCTCCGCCGCCTGGGTTTCGGTGATGTCCTCGACGATGGACCAGATATAGCCCTCGCCATCGCCGCCGGAAATCAGCACCCCGGAGAGACGAACCGGAATCCACCGGCCGTCCTTGTGGATGTATTCCTTCTCGTAGGGGCCGTAACGCCCGACCGTTTCCAGGCTGTCCAGGTGGCTGGTCTCGTTCTCGGCGTAGCGGACCGGAGTCAGATCCCAATAGCTGAGCGAGCGCAGTTCCTCGAGGCTGTAGCCGACGATGCCGCAAAAAGCGGGATTGGCTTCGAGAAAAGCCCCATCCAGGGTGTTCCGCGCCATGCCCAGCGGCGACATCTCGAACATGGCGCGCAGCTTCTCCTCGCTGGCGCGCAGTTCCGCCTCCATCAGGCGGCGATCGATGACGTCCTCGAGCAAATCGCGCTCCGCCCGACGCCGGCGCCCCACTTCGTCGCGCATGCGGCCGATCACCGCCACCAGCACCGCCAGCTCGGCCGGCGCCACCACCAGGGGAGCGAAGAAGGCCCCCGCCCAGACCACCGGCGGCACATGGCCGATCATGGCGAAGCTCACCGCGGCGGCGACCAGTTCCGCCACCACCACGGCGAACAGGGTACCGCCGATGAACAGGACATTCAGCGGCAGCGGCAACAGCAGGCGCACCACCGCGTCCCGGAAGGCATTGCCCTCCCGCCCGGCCGCGTCCTCCACCCTGCCCATCACCGTCACACCGATCACCTAGAAACGAATTGTAGCGAATTATGTCTATTCGTAGAGTATGGTCAGGCCAAACACGTATCAACCCAAAAGTCTGGGCTTATCCCTTTGCGCTATGGGATTATCCCCGCGACGCGCCATGCTTGCTCCGCCGTTCCGGCATCGCTAGTGTATCCCACTTTTGCATTTCGCCTTCGAAGAGGCTGTCCCTTGAAGTATGTGAGCACCCGCGGCGCCGCGCCGGTTCTTGATTTCGACGACGTCCTGCTGGCCGGTCTGGCCCGCGATGGCGGCCTGTATCTGCCGGAAAGCTGGCCGGTCTTCTCGGCCGCCGAGATCAGGGCCATGCGGGGCCTGTCCTATGCCGAACTGGCGGTGCGCGTCATGCGCCCCTTCGTCGAGGGCTGCCTGACCGAGGCCGAACTGACCCGCCTGTGCGCCGAGTCCTATGCCTCCTTCACCCATCCGGCGGTGGCGCCCCTGAAGCAACTGGGCCACAACCAGTGGGTCATGGAGCTGTTCCACGGCCCGACCCTGGCCTTCAAGGACTACGCCCTGCAACTGGTCGGCCGCCTGTTCGACCATGTGCTGAAGAAGAGGGGGCAAAAGGTCACCATCGTCGGGGCCACCTCGGGCGACACCGGCTCGGCGGCCATCGAGGCCTGCCGCGACCGCGCGGCGGTGGATATCGTCATCCTGCACCCCCATGGCCGGGTCTCCGAGGTTCAGCGCCGCCAGATGACCACCGTACTGTCGTCCAACGTGCGCAACGTGGCAGTGGATGGCACCTTCGACGACTGCCAGGACCTGGTGAAGGCGCTGTTCAACGACGCGGCCTTCAGGGACGAGATGAACCTGTCGGCGGTGAACTCCATCAACTGGGCCCGCGTCATGGCTCAGATCGTCTATTACTTCGCCGCCGGGGTGGCGCTGGGCGCCCCCGACGTGCCCATGAGCTTCTCGGTGCCCACCGGCAATTTCGGCAACGTCTTCGCCGGCTATGCCGCCCGGCTGATGGGCCTGCCGGTGGAAAAGCTGATCGTCGGCTCCAACACCAACGACATCCTGACCCGTTTCTTCGAGGGCGGCGTCATGAAGACCGACGGCGTGGTCCCCACCTTGTCGCCCAGCATGGACATCCAGGTCTCGTCCAACTTCGAGCGGCTGATGTTCCTGGGCCTGGGCGGCGACGGCGCCGCCGTGGCCAAGCTGATGGAAGACTTCCGCAAGAACGGCGCCATGGTCATGCCCCAGGGGGCATGGACCGCCATGCGCGAAGTGTTCGAGGCCTACCGCTTCGACGACGAGGCGACGCTGGCCGCCATGCGTTCGCTCAAGCGCTCCACCGGCGAGACTCTCGACCCCCATTCGGTGATCGGCGTCGCCGCCGCCCTGAAGGGCCACGCCGCCAAGGATTGCACCATGGTGGCCCTGGCCACCGCCCATCCGGCCAAATTCCCCGACGCGGTGGAGAAGGCCACCGGCCTGCGTCCCGGTCTGCCGCCCCACATGGCCGATCTGTTCCAGCGGACCGAACGCCTGGACCGCCTGGGCAACGATGCCGAAGCTCTGAAGACCTATGTCCGCACCTTCGCGGGGCGGGCATCCGCATGAGCGAGATCCGCGAGACCCGGTTGCCGTCGGGGCTGAAGATCGTCACCGATCCCATGGACACGGTGGAGACGGCCTCGCTGGGCGTCTGGGTCGACGCCGGCACAAGGCACGAGCCGGCCGAGATCAACGGTGTTTCCCACCTCCTCGAGCACATGGCCTTCAAGGGGACGGCACGGCGCTCGGCCCTCGACATCGCCGAGGAGATGGACGCGGTGGGCGGCCACCTCAACGCCTACACGGCGCGCGACCATACCGCCTATTACGCCAAGGTGCTGAAAGAGGACACCGGGCTGGCGCTGGACATCATCGCCGACATCTTGCAGCACTCGACGCTCGAGGCCGAGGAACTGGCCCGCGAACAGGCGGTGGTGGTCCAGGAGATCAATCAGGCCATCGACACCCCCGACGACATCATCTTCGACCACTTCCAGTCGACCGCCTATCCCGACCAGCCCCTGGGCCGCCCGGTGCTGGGCAGCGAGGAACTGGTGCGCTCCATGAGCCGCGATCAGGTGATGGGCTATCTGCGCGGCAATTACTCGGCGCCGCGCATGGTGCTGTCGGCCTCGGGCCGCATCGACCACGACCATCTGGTGGCCAGCGCCCAGGCGGCCTTCTCGCAATTGCCGCCCCATCATGCGGCGGTGACCGATCAGGCCCGCTACGTCGGCGGCGATTACCGCGAGGAACGCGACCTGGAGCAGGTCCACGTGGTGGTGGGCTTCGACGGCGTCGCCTATGACGACCCGGATTATTACTCGGCCTCGGTGCTGTCGACCCTGTTGGGCGGCGGCATGTCGAGCCGCCTGTTCCAGGAAGTGCGCGAGAAGCGCGGACTGGTCTATTCCATCTATTCCTTCGCCTCGTCCTACAACGACGGCGGCCTGTTCGGCGTCTATGCCGGCACCGGCGAGGACGAGGTGGCGGAACTGATCCCCGTCATGTGCGACGAGATCGTCAAGGTATGCGGCGGCGTCAACGATGCCGAGGTGCAGCGCGCCCGCGCCCAGCTCAAGGCCTCGATCCTGATGAGCCTGGAAAGCACCACGTCGCGCTGCGAGCAATTGGCCCGTCAGGTGGTGGTCTATGGCCGTCCCATCCCGGTGGCCGAGGTGGTCGAGAAGGTGGAGGCCATCACCGCCGAGGACTGCGCCCGCGTGGCCCGCCGCCTGTTCGCCGGAGCGCCCACCTTCGCCGCCATCGGTCCCCTGGGCAAGGTGGAAGGCTTCGAGCGGGTGGCCGAACGCCTGAGGCCCTGATGCGCCACAGCCGCGCCGCCCTCCTCGCACGCTCCTTGCTGCTGGGTCCCGCCGGGGCCCTGGCCCTGCTGCTGGCCCCGGCCGCCGCCACGGCGCTGCCGGTGACCACCGGCGTATCCAATCCCACCATCGTGGTGGCGGTGATCGCCACCCTGTCGGGACCGGGCGCCATGGCCGGCCAGGACAGCGTCGACGGCTTCACCACCGCCATGCGCCACCTGGGCGGCCGCTTCGCCAACCAGGAAGTGCGCGTCGTCGTCCAGGACGACAAGGGCTCGCCCGATACCGCCCTGGCGGTGGCGCGCAGGCTGCTGGAGCGCGAGAAGGTGGACTTCGTGGTGACGGCGGTGACGCTGCCCTCCATGTCGGCCATGGTCAAGACGCTGACCGAATCCCGCGCCTTCATCCTCAACCTGGACGCCGCGCCGGCCAGTCTGGCCGGCGCCGGCTGCTCGCCCTGGTTCTTCCAGGTGGCGACGCCGGTGCAGGCGGTGCACGAGGCCATCGCCGCCTATCTGGCCGCCGAGAAGATGCGCCGCATCATGGTCATCGGCACCGACGCCCCCGCCACCGATCAGGCGGTGGGGACCATCCGCCGCGCCTGGCCGGGCGAAGTGGTCGAGGTGTTGCGCCCCCGCCACGGCACCACCCGTTTCACCGAGGAAATCGCCGCCATGCGCCAGGCGGCGCCCGACGCGGTGGTCAATCTGCTGACCGGCGGCATGGGCGGCGCCTTCGCCCGCGAATACGCCGCCGCCGGAATGAAGGCCGACATTCCCATGATCGGCGTGTGGCAGGGCTGGGAACGCCCCATGCTGCCCGCCATGACCGATGCCGGCATGGAGGTGCTCAACGTCGCGCCGTGGAGCCCCGACCTCGATACGCCGCTGAACAAGCGCCTGATCACCGATTTCGAACTGGAATTCGGCCGCCCGGTGACCGGCTGGGTGGCCCACGGCTACGACACGGCCCAGATGCTGGACGCCGCCCTGCGCGCCACCGGCGGCCGCACCGGCGACCGCGACGCGGTGCGCTCCGCGCTCCGGCGGGCCGAGTTCCCCTCGGTACGCGGCGCCTTTCGCTTCGACACCAACCACTTCCCCTCGGTGAACGTCTATCTGCGCCGCACCACCCGCGACGCCAAGGGCCGCCCCACCGAGGAATTGCGCTCCACCCTGATCAAGGACTGGCACAGCCGCGATGCCGGGCTATGCCCCATGCGCTGGACCGAGGACCCCGCTCCCGCCCACCCGCCGGGCGCCAATCCGCCCAAGCCGGGGACGCCTCCCGGCGGCGCCCCACCGGGAACCCAGCCCAAGCCGAAGCCGCCGGTTCCGGCTGGGCAGGCACGGCCAACCCAGTAGACAGCGCCCCCCAACCGCCGTCATCACCGGGCCTGTCCCGGTGATCCACGCGGTTCCGCGGGAATGCCTCTTGAAACGATGAGAGTGGTGGCGCCACGTGGATGCCCGGATCACGTCCGGGCATGACGGGTATTAGGGCACCAAGCCTCAGCGGTGCTTTTCCACCAACTTGATCATGGTATCCAGCGTGATGGAGGCAAAGGTGGCGCGCGCCGTGTCCTCGATTTCCATCAACACCTGGCACAGGCCCTTGCCCTCGGCGGTGTCGTCGCCGTCTTCCCGTTCGCCGTGGCGGATGGGGTCGATGGTCTCGAACAACTGGATGATGTCCAGCAAGGTGGTGCGTCGCCGATTGCCGGAAAAGCGATAGCCGCCGCCGGCGCCGCGCACCGCCTCGACCAGTCCGACACGGCCCAGGGAGCGCAGCACCTTGGCCAGGTGGTTGGTGCTGATGCCGTACTTCTCGGCGATCTCGTTGGCTGACAGTTGGCGGTCATGGCCCGAGGCCAGCTCCAGGATGGCGAACAGGGCGCAGCGCGTGGCTTTCTGGAGCTTCATCAGAGATCCTTCTCGAACTGGATGAAGGGGCCGGCCATCATGCCCTGGCTGCGGAAGAAGCTCATGATCAGGGTATCGTCGCGCGCCAGCATGGTGCGCACCTTGGTGACGCCCGCCTTGCGCAGGCGGTCGTTCAGCGCCTCGAGCAGCGTATGGCCGACGCCACCCTGCCGGATGTTGTTGCGCACACCCACGGCAAAAATCCAGCCACAAGGCGGCGAACCGAATTCCCAGGCACGCACTTCACCGATGATGAATCCAAGAACGGTATCACCATCGCAGGCCACCAAGAAAAATCGGTACCGTTTTACGGATTTAGGCTGAGTGTCATCATCCACATCAGTCGAGCGGTTATTGTAACGCTCGAACAAATCTTCCCAATACTCGGCCTTGGACAGACCAGTATTCTCCGTATCAATGGCAATCACTTGCGGAATGTCTGTCGCCTTTGCGAGGCGGACGATAGGTTTTCTTTCGGACTGCCTAGCCTGTGGATTTGCCATATAGACCGCCTTCAGTACTGGTAATACCGTTCTACTGCAGCATATGGATGATTACAACGCCATTTCTAACCATCCACCTTAAAGCCGTGTCATATCGTCCTTTCAGCCATGACCCTGCCGAAGACGTAGCGGTCACGTGGCGGGTTGGCGAATGTCCTCTCGGGGTGTAGGCTTTTTGAGCCTTATCAAAGCAAGGCGACCACGAAAAAGGGTGGGGAGGTCATCAATGCCCGGTGTCAATTCCAACGGCGTCGATGAAGGCGCCGTGATCGAGGCCGTGCTGGCCCGGCACGGTTCCGACCCAACCCGCCTGATGCAGATTCTGCGCGAGATTCAGGAACAGACCGAATGGCTGTCGCCGGACATCCTGACCAGGGTGGCCGAGGGCACCAAGCTGCCGCGCGGCCGGGTCGAGGGAGTGGCCGGCTTCTACCACTTCTTCCATACCGAGCCCCTGGGCCGCTATCGCGTGCTGTGGAGCGACAACATCACCGACCGCATGGCCGGCAACGCCGACCTGATGGCCCGCATGTGCAAGAAGCTGTGGCTGAAGCCCGGCCGGGTGTCCGAGGACGGGCTGGTCAGCGTCGATACCACCTCATGCACCGGTCTCGGCGACCAGGGCCCGGCCCTGCTGGTCAATTACCGCCCCGTCACCCGCATGACGCCCGAGCGGGTGGACCAGATCGTCGAGCTGATCCGCCACAAGACGCCGCTGGCCGAGTGGCCGGCCGAATTCTTCAGGGTCGAGGACAACATCCGGCGCAAGGACGCTCTGCTGGGCGCCGATTTCGCCCCCGGCGATGCGCTGAAGGCGCTGAAAAGCCCGCAGCAGGTGCTGGACGCCATCAAGGATTCGGGCCTGCGCGGACGCGGCGGCGCCGGCTTCTCGACCGGGCAGAAATGGGAATTCTGCCGTGCCGCCGTGGGTACCGGCCCCCATCCCGCCCATTACGTGGTCTGCAACGCCGACGAGGGCGAGCCCGGCACCTTCAAGGACCGCGTCCTGCTGTCCTCCTATGCCGACATGGTGTTCGAGGGCATGACCGTGTCGGGCTACGTCATCGGGGCGAGGAAGGGCCTGGTCTACCTGCGCGGCGAGTACCGCTACCTGCTGGAGCCCCTGAATGCGGTGCTGGAGAAGCGCCGGGCCGCCAAGCTGCTGGGCAAGTCCATCCTGGGCCACACCGGTTTCGACTTCGATATCGAAATCCATCTGGGGGCCGGCGCCTATGTGTGCGGCGAGGAAACCGCCCTGCTGGAAAGCCTGGAGGGCAAGCGCGGCGTGCCCAGGAAGCGTCCGCCCTTCCCGGTGACCTCGGGCTATCTCGGCCAGCCCACCGCCGTCAACAACGTAGAAACCCTGGCCTCGGCGGCGCTGATCGCCGCCAAGGGGGCCGAGTGGTACAAATCCATCGGCACGCCCAAATCGGCGGGCACCAAGATCCTGTCCATCTCGGGCGATTGCGAGCGGCCCGGCATCTACGAATACCCCTACGGCGTCAAGGTCGCCCAGGTGCTGGCCGATTGCGGCGCGCACGACACTCAGGCCTGCCAGATCGCCGGAGCCTCGGGCCTGTGCGTGGCGCCCAACGAGTTCGGCCGGCGCATCGCCTTCGAGGACATCCCCACCGGCGGTTCGTTCATGGTATTCGACAACACGCGGGACATGTTCCAGGTGGCGCGCAATTTCGCCCACTTCTTCGTCCATGAAAGCTGCGGCTTCTGCACGCCCTGCCGGGTGGGCACCACGCTCTTGGCCAACGCCATGGACAAGATCGACGAGGGCCATGGCGGCGAGTACGACATCAACGACATCTGGCGGGTCATCCGCACGCTCAAGACCGCCAGCCATTGCGGCCTGGGCCAGACGGCGGGCAACTGCGTCGCCGACACCTTGCAGAAGTTCCGCCCCAGCTACGAGCTGCGGCTCAACGTGCGCGACTTCGAGCCGGCCTTCGACCTCGACAAGGCGCTTTCGAAGATGCGCGAGGTGACCGGGCGCGACGATCCCGGCGCCCACTTCCATATCGCCCACAGAAAGTCCAAGGCCGGCATCGGCACCAAGGCGGGAGATCCGGCATGAGCGATCCCAAGACCTTCTTCCTCGATGAAGAGGAAATCCCCTTCGAGGAAGGCCAGACCATCATCCAGGCGGCCTTGAGCGCGGGCAAATTCATCCCGCATCTGTGCTACCACCCGGAGTTCAAGCCCCACGGCTCGTGCAAGCTGTGCACGGTCCGCATCGATTCCCGTACGGTGACCACCGAGGACGGCCAGAGCGTCAAGATTCCCGGCCGCGCCGCCGCATCCTGCACCACCCCGGCCCAGGCCGGGCAGCATGTGGAGAGCGAGGTGCCGGAAATCCTCGACCTGCGCCGCACCCTGGTGCAGATGCTCCTGGTCGAGGGCAACCATTACTGTCCCAGCTGCGAGAAGAGCGGCAAGTGCATGCTGCAGGGCCTCGCCTACGACCTGGGCGTCATGGACCCGCACTTTCCGCAATACTTCTCCAAGCGCGAAGTCGATGCCAGCCATCCCGACATCCTGCTGGACTTCAACCGCTGTATCCTGTGCGAGCTGTGCGTCAGGGCCAGCGCCGAGGTGGACAAGAAGAACGTCTTCGCCCTGTCGGGACGCGGCAACACCAAGCACCTGATCTGCAACTCGGAAAGCGGCAAGCTGGGCGACACCAACATGGCCGCCACCGACAAGGCCGCCGACGTCTGCCCGGTGGGCGTCATCCTGCACAAGCGCCACGGTTTCGAGGTACCCTACGGCCAGCGCCGCTTCGACATCGCCCCCATCAGCGACAACCCGGTGCAGTACGCCCCGGTGAAGGAGCAGGTGTGATGAACGCCCCCCTCCCCAAGCGCAAGCTCAAGGTCGCCACCACTTCGCTGGCCGGCTGCTTCGGTTGCCACATGTCGTTCCTCGACATCGACGAGCGCATCCTCGATCTGGTGGAACTGGTGGAGTTCGACCGCTCGCCCATCACCGACATCAAGCATTGCAGCCCCGATTGCGACATCGGCATCATCGAGGGTGGCGTGTGCAACGCCGAGAACGTGCATGTGCTCCATGAGTTCAGGAAGAACTGCAAGATCCTGATCGCCATGGGGGCCTGCGCCATCAACGGCGGCCTGCCGGCCCAGCGCAACAGCCTGGATATCCGCGACATCCTGGCCGCCGTCTATGCCCAGCCGGGGCGCGGCGTGCACATCCCCAACGACCCGGAGATTCCGCTGCTGCTGAACGAGGTCCACCCCCTGCACGAGGTGGTGCGCATCGATTACTTCCTGCCCGGCTGCCCGCCATCCGGCGACGCCATCTGGAAGTTTCTCACCGATCTCTTGGCCGGCCGCACGCCCACCCTGGGCCACGGCCTGATCCATTACGACTGAAGGAACGCCCGCAATGAGGCACCAATTCGAACTGGAAACCGCCAAGAACCCCGAGGCGCTGAAACGCATCGTCATCGAGCCCGTGTCGCGGGTCGAGGGCCACGGCAAGGTCACCATCCTGCTGGACGACGACAATCAGGTGCATCAGGTCCGCCTGCACATCGTCGAATTCCGGGGCTTCGAGAAGTTCATCGAGGGCCGTCCCTATTGGGAAGTGCCGGTCCTGGTCCAGCGCCTGTGCGGCATCTGCCCGGTGTCGCACCATCTGGCGGCATCCAAGGCCATGGACATGATCGTCAACGGCGGCGTGCTGACGCCCACCGCCGAGAAGATCCGGCGCCTGATGCATTACGGCCAGATGCTGCAGAGCCACGCGCTGCACTTCTTCCATCTGTCGTCGCCCGACCTGCTGTTCGGCTTCGATTCCGACGTGGCCAAGCGCAACATCGTCGGCGTGGCCGCCGCCAATCCGGACGTGGCCAAGATGGGCGTGCTGCTGCGTAAGTTCGGCCAGGAGGTGATCCGCGTCACCTCGGGGAAAAGGGTGCACGGCACCGGTTCCATTCCCGGCGGCGTCAACAAGTCCCTGAGCCAGGAGGAGCGCGACTACCTCCTGAAGGACGCCGACCAGATGATCGTCTGGAGCCGCGACGCGGTCCGCATCATCAAGCAGCTTCACCTCTCCAATCCGGCCCTCTACGACGTGTTCGGCAACGTCCCCACCACCATGATGAGTCTGGTGGACGACAAGGGGGCGCTGGACTTCTATCACGGGGCGCTGCGGGCTCGGGACAGGGACGGCGAGGTGATCTTCGACCAGGTCAGCTACCAGGGCTACAACACCTTGCTGACCGAGGGCGTCAAGCCGTGGAGCTATATGAAGTTCCCCTACATCACCACGCTGGGCGAGGAGAAGGGCTGGTACAAGGTCGGCCCGCTGGCCCGCGTGCAGAACTGCGACCGCATCCCCACGCCCCAGGCGGAGGAAGAGCGCCTGGAACTGATCGCCCACGGCAACGGTAAGCCCATGCACGGCTCGCTGGGCTTCCACTGGGCGCGCATGATCGAGATGCTGTGCGCCGCCGAGACCATCAAGGACCTGCTGCTCGACCCCGACATCATGGGCGCCGAGATGATGGCTTTGGGCCCGCGCCGCGAGGAAGGCATCGGTGTCATCGAGGCGCCGCGCGGCACGCTTTTCCACCACTACCGCGTCAACGAGGACGACGTGGTGACCTATGCCAACCTGATCGTGTCGACCACTAACAACAACACCGCCATGAACGTGGCGGTCAGGGACGTGGCCAAGAACTACCTCCAGGGGCACGAGATCACCGAGGGGCTGCTCAACCACATCGAGGTGGCGATCCGCTGCTTCGACCCCTGCCTGTCCTGCGCCACCCACGCGCTGGGCAAGATGCCGCTGGAAGTCACGCTGGTGGATGCGAGCGGTGCCGAGATCGACCGTATGACCAAGGATACCGAGGGGCGGGTGAGCAAGGGGGCAGCGTGACCGCCCCCACCCTGATCTTCGGCTGGGGCAATCCGTCGCGGGGCGACGACGCCCTGGGTCCCGCTCTGCTGGATGCGATCGAGGCACTGCGCGACGCCCATCCCCGCTGGGGCAAGGTCGACCTGCTGACCGACTTCCAACTGCAGGTGGAGCACGCCCTGGATCTGGAGGGGCGCGAAAGGGTGCTGTTCGTCGATGCCTCGGCCGCGCCCGGCGACGCGCCGTTCCGCGCCGAGATCATCGCGCCGGCCAAGGATTCCTCATTCACCAGCCATGCCCTGTCGCCCCAGGGCGTCATGCATGTCTATGCCGAGATCAAGGGAAGCGCCCCGCCGCCCTGCACCCTGCTGGCCATCGCCGGCGAGGCATTCGAGTTGGGCGAGCCCCTGAGCCCGGCGGCCAAGGACCATCTCGACGCGGCCCTGGCCTGGACGCGGGACTGGCTGCTTGACCGTCCCGCCTGAAAGGGTTGGGAAATCCGTTCCCTGCATGGCGGCCCGGTCCATAGAGCGCGGGTTCGCCGGCCGGTGTGGGGCTATTCTTGCGACACTCGCGAACAGGGGTATTCCATCATGTCCGACACCGACCTGATTTCCCGCCTGCAGGGCTTTCCCGCCCCCACCTGCCGCTGCGGCGAGGGAGGGCACGAGCGCAATTGCCTGGCCGGCCTGCTGGCCGAGGCGGTGGCCGAGATCGCAAGCCTCCGGGCCGAGAATTCCCGGCTGTCCTCCATGACGGTGGCCGGCGCGCCGGGCCGCGGCGGCGACCGTCAGGTCTGGGTGCGGCTGATGTGCTATTACGGCTCGGACGGCGTGTGGAACAGCGATGACGAGACCGCCGATCCGGCCCCGGTGCTGCTGTCCCCCGGCCTCAAATCCGAGATCGTGGCGTGGAAGCATTCCCTGGACCGGATCGAGGCGGTGACCCCCGCGGTGACCGAGGCCTTCCAGACCCGGGCGCTGAACATCGCCCGGCGCATCAAGGAAGAGATGCCCGGCTGGCGCGTCGTCTACATCGACCGCACCAAGTCGGGCGCCGACATCCGCAACAAGGACTACTTCGAGCACGAAGTGACGCTGTGACGCCTCCGGCCGGCCATTGCGGGCGGGATGCCCGCATTCCCCGTTGAAGGTCGAACTCCGCTCGGACGCGCCGCCCAAGCCCGCTTATGGCGCGGCCTGCAACGGCTGCGGCCTGTGCTGCGCCGTGGCGACCTGTCCCCTGGGAATCATCTTGTTCCGCCGCCTGGAAGGCCCCTGCCCCGCGTCGCAATGGCGCGACGGGCGCTATGTCTGCGGCGCGCTGGCCGAACCCGGCCGTTTCGCGCCCCTCCTCCCCCGGCGCTGGGCATCGCGGCTGGTGGCGCGCTGGATCGCCGCCGGCAAGGGCTGCGACTGCCGCAGCGAGGTGGAGGATACGCCTCAGGCCTCGTAGAACTTCGACCAGCTGCAGGCCGGGCACGAGCCGATGGAGCCGGCTTCCGACTGCAGGGAATAGCGCAGCCGGCTGCCGCAGGACGGGCAGGAGGTCGGACGGACCGGCGGCTTTCCGGCGGGAGCCGGCGGTGCCCGGCGCAACAGCGCCTTGATGCGGGCCAGCAGCTCACGGCGATCGCACGGCTTGCTCAGAAACTCGTCGGCGCCGATTTCCAGGCCATACAGCTTGTGCTCCATGGCGGTATGGCTGGTCAGCAGGATGATGCCCAGCGCCGAACGCTGCCGCAGGCGCTGGACCAGGGTATAGCCGTCCTCGCCCGGCATCTCCACGTCGAGGACCACCAGATCGGCGGGGCCGGCGGCCAGCGCCGCCCACATCTCCTCCCCTCCGCCGCAGGAGGTGACATGGTACCCCTGGGCGGTGAGGAGAGAGTCGAGAATGGCGCGGACGGTGGGGTCATCGTCCACCACCAGAATATGAACAGACCTCATGACCGCTCAGAAAACCCCCGTCTGGATCATCGGGCTTTAATCGTCGTCGCGACGGTTCTTCTTGCCGCGGCCGGGATTATCCTCGGCCCCGCGTCCATCGCGGCGGTGCTCGTAGGAATTGCCCGGCCCATCGCGGCGGTCGCGGTCGCGATAGTCGCGGTCCCGGCGATCACGGTCATCGCGGCGGTCACGATCGCGCATATCGCGGTCACGGCGGTCGCGGTCACGGTCGCGTACGTCCCGATCACGATCATCACGGCGGTCGCGGTCACGTACGTCCCGATCACGATCATCACGACGGTCACGGTCGCGTACATCGCGGTCACGGTCATCACGGCGGTCACGATCGCGCACATCGCGGTCACGGTCGCTGCCGCTGCGAGGCGCGGTCTTGTCGATGGTATCGCGGGCGGCCTGTCCGGCGGCATCGGTGGCGGCGTCCTTGAGGACGCTGCCCAGCCCGCCGCTATCGGCGGCCGAAACCTGACCGGCGGCCACACCCAGCATCAGGGGAACAAGCAGAAACCAGGCTTTCATGGACGCCTCCATTCGGTTGCTATGCCCAAAGCCTATGGCAAATCAACCCGTAGGTATAGGAGCTAATCCACAGATGCCACGTCGCCCCGCGCGATGGTCAGGGCCTTGATCAGGGCATGGACCCGCATGCCCGGCACCAGGTTGAGCTGCGCCTGGGCCAGGGCGGTGATCTGCACCCACAGACGGGTGGCGCCACAGGCCAGGATCACATCCACCATGAAGGCATCGGCCGCCGCCACCGAGACGACGCTGGCCGGCAGCACGTTGCGGATGCTGACCCGCTCGGGCGCCTCGATGGCCACCGCCACGTCGCGGGCATGGATGCGGATGCGAACCCGGGCCCCCACCGGCAGGTCCGAACGGCTGACGATCAGGGTGCCTCCGTCGAAGGCCAGCCGGCTGACCCCATAGGCGGCATCATGGCTGGCGATGACGGCGGAGATCACGGCGCCCGCCTCGTAGCGGCCGGTCAGCGGCCTGAGGCCCGGGTCACCCATCAGGGTCTCCAGCGGCCCCGAGGCGGCGACCGTGCCGTCATCCATCAGCACCAGGGTATCGGCCAGCCGCAGGACCTCGTCCATGGAATGGCTGACATAGAGGATGGGAATGTTGAAGCGCCGCGCCAGTTGGGCGATGAAGGGCAGCAGTTCGGCCTTGCGCGCCGGGTCCAGCGCCGCCAGCGGCTCGTCCATCAGCAGGATGCGGGGACTGGCCAGCAGGGCGCGGCCGATGGCCGCCCGCTGCTTCTCGCCGCCCGACAGCTTGGCTGGGCGCCGGTCCAGCAGATGCTCGATGCCCAGCAGTTCGACAACCTTGTCGAAGGACTGGGTCCGCTCCGCCGCCGGCAGCAATCGCTGGCCGAATTCCAGGTTGCCGCGCACCGACAGGTGGGGAAACAGCCGGTGTTCCTGGAAGACATAGCCCAGGCGCCGGGCCTCGGGCGGCAGGTCGATGCCGGCCCGCCGGTCGAACAGTACGCGGCCGTCGACGCTGATCACGCCGTCATCGGGACGGGACAGCCCGGCCACCATGTTGATCACCGAGGTCTTGCCCGAGCCGGAGCGGCCATACAGCGCCGTCACCCCCGGCCCGGCCGACAGCCGGACGTCGAGGTTGAAATCGCCCTGGCGGCGACGGACATCCAGTTCGAGCACGCTTCCCCTACCCCTTCAGCCGGGCCTGGACGCGGCGCGCCAGGAATTCCGAGGCCAGCAGGGCGGCGAAGGCCACCACCACCGAGATGATGCACAGCCGCAGCGCCGCCTCGTCGCCGCCGGGCACCTGGGTCAGGGCATAAAGGGCGATGGGCAGCGTCCTGGTCTCGCCGGGAATATTGGACACGAAGGTGATGGTCGCTCCGAACTCGGACAGCGACCGGGCAAAGGCCAGGATCACCCCGGTCAGCACGCCGGGCAGCATCAGGGGCAAAGTCACCGACCAGAAGGTGCGAAAGGGGCCGGAGCCCAGGGTGCGGGCCGCCTGCTCCAGGCCACGGTCGACGCCTTCCAGGGCCAGACGGATGGCGCGGACCATCAGGGGAAAGGCGATCACCGCCGAGGCCACCGCCGCGCCCTTCCAGGTGAAGGCCAGGGTGATGCCCAGCCAGTCATGGAGCCAGCCGCCCACCACGCCGCGTCGTCCCAGCAGCACCAGCAGGCCGTAGCCGACCACCACGGGGGGCAGCACCAGCGGCAGATGGATGATGCCGTCCACCAGGACCTTGCCGGGAAAATCCCGGCGGGCCAGCAGCCAGGCGCAGCCCAATCCAAACGGCAGCGACGCCGCCACCGCCCAGAACGACACCAGCAGAGACAGGCGCAGAGCCTCGATCTCGAGCGGTGTCAGGGTGAACATGGGTTTCTCCGTCCAAGGGCAAAGGGAAACGTCATCCTTCGCGGCGCTCAGGATGACATTTCCTCGTCCCCCGTCAACGGCGGATCGGCTAGGCCTCTAGTCCAGCGGATAGACAAGACGTTCCGGCATCTCATGGAAGCCGAAATTGTTCTTGCCCGATCCCTTGACCGTGTACATGGCCCGATCGGCCAGACGGATCAGCAGCGCGGCGTCGTCGGCGTCGTCGGGGAAGACGGCGATGCCGACACTGGCCTGGACACTGGCGTCATGGCCATCCAGCTCGAAGGGCTCGGCCAGCCGCGCCACCACCTTGGCCGCCACGTTGCCGATCTCGTTGCGTCCCTCCACGTCGTGGAGGATCACCGTGAACTCGTCACCCGACAGGCGTGCCACCGTATCCGACGAGCGCACCGACAGCAAAAGCCGCGCCGCCGCCTCCTGCAGCAGCAGGTCGCCCACCGCATGGCCGAAGGTGTCGTTGACCGACTTGAAGCCGTCCAGATCGATGAACAGCAGGGCGAAGCGGGTCCGGTCACGCTTGGCCGCCTTGACGGCCTGACCCAGGCGGTCGAGGAACAGCGAGCGGTTGGGCAGGCCGGTCAGGGCGTCGAAATTGGCCTGGCGCCACACCTGCTCCTCGTCTTCCTTGCGCGCCGTGATATCGCTGAAGATACCCAGCATGTGGGAGACATCGCCGAAGGCGTCGCGCACCGTGGCGATGGACAGCCACTCGATGAACACCTCGCCGGTACGGCGGCGGTTCCACACTTCGCCCTGCCACTGGCCGGTATCGAGGATGGAGCGCCACATATCGCGGTAGAAGTCGTTGTCGTGACGCCCGGATTTCAGGATGTTGGGCTTGCGCCCGATGGCCTCGTCCAAACTGAACCCGGTAATGCGGGTGAAGGCGGTGTTGACCGCCTCGATGGTGCCGTCGGGGCCGGTGATCATGATGCCCTCGTTGGCGGTTTCCACCACCTTGGCCGCCAGTTGCAGCCGCTCCTCGGAATTCTTGCGCTCGGTGATGTCGTAGACCCAGGCGAGGTTGACCTGCTCTGTCCCGAACAGGGATTCGCGGATGGTCAGCAGCGTCCAGAACGGCGCGCCGTCCGAACGGCGGAACTGCACCTCGGCGTGATCGACGCTGCCGTGACGCTTCATGTAATTGATCACCGTGGCGCGCTGCTGGTCGTCCACGTAATAGTCGCGGGCCTTGGAGCCGATCACCTTGAGACGCGGCACGCCGATCAGCTCGCAGAAGGTGTGGTTGGCGAAGACGATCATCCCGTCGCGCTTGCGCGATATGGAGACACCGATGGGGCTGTCCTCGAGAACGCCGGCCAAACCGACGGGATCGAGTTCAGTCATTGCCACAACCGAGAATCACGACGATGCATGCTCTCCCCCCTTCTTCGGCTCCCCCCGGAGCCTCGGGCTCTCGCCCGATGGGAATGCTCACCCCGAACCCACGCCAATATAGGGCGAGTCGGACGCCGAAGCCTATACGCAATGTGCGCAAGGGGTGTTTCCTGTTGACCCGACCGGCCGAGGGGGCATAGTCGAAGCCTTCGGCCAACCACACGGAAAGCGGCGCATGTTCACCTATGCCCTGGTCGCCCTGGGAAGCGCCATCGGCGGCACGCTGCGCTACTGGCTGACGGCGGTGATCTCCGAGGCCAGCGCCAGCACCTTCCCTTGGGGAACCCTGGTGATCAACGTCACCGGCTCGGCGGCCATCGGCCTGTTCGCCACCCTGACCTCGGCCGACGGCCGTCTCTATGTGCCCAGCGAATGGCGCACCTTCTTCATGGTGGGCGTCTGCGGCGGCTACACCACCTTCTCGTCGTTCAGCCTGCAGACCCTGGCCCTGGCCGAGGGCGGCGAATGGCTGGCCGCCGGCATGAACGTCATGGGATCGGTGGCGCTCTGCCTGATCGCCGTATGGCTGGGTCACACGGCGGCCATGATCTTCAACAAATAGGAGAGCGGCCATGCGCATTCCCAAGGACGCCACCCTGCTCAGGATTTTCGTCGGCGAACAGACCCGCCACGACGGCAGGCCGCTGTTCGAGGCCATCGTCAAGGAGGCCCGGCACAACAATCTGGCCGGTGCCACGGTGCTGCGCGGCCAGATGGGCTTCGGCCACTCGTCCCGCCTGCACAGCGCCAAGATTCTCGCCCTGTCCGAGGATTTGCCGGTGGTGGTCGAGATCGTCGACGCCCCCGAAAAGATCGAGGCATTTCTCCCCATCCTGGATGTCATGATGCGCGAGAAGGGCCTGATCACTCTCGAGCGGATTCAGGTCCTGCGCTACGGCCCAAATCCGTCCGCATAGACAAAATCCAGCGACATCAGGACGTCACACCTCGTTTCTGAATGATTCCACGGGGCGACTGGACAATTTCGCCAATGGGTATAAGCTGATCGTCTAATGCGTGGGGCCGCGACCCGCCAAAACGGCGTCGAAACGGCCCTATTGGGCATCGGGGGATGCGCATGAAAAAAGTCCTGATCGTACTGGGCGCCGTCGTCGTTCTGATCATCGCCGCCCTCGTCGCCCTGCCGGCCCTGATTCCCGCGGAGCGTATCCAGAACGAGGTGGTGGCCGGCGTGAAGAACGCCACCGGCCGCGACCTCTCCATCCAGGGCAAGGTTTCGGTCTCGGCCTTCCCCTCGCTTTCGGTGCAGGTGGGCAATGTGGCCCTGGCCAATCCGCCCGGCTACACCTCCAAGGACCTGATCCGCCTCGGCGCGGTGGACGTCCGGCTGAAGCTGATGCCGCTCCTGGGCGGCAAGGTCGAGGTCGACAGCTTCGTTCTGGTCGATCCGGTGATCACGCTGGAAACCGACCGTCAGGGCAAGGGCAACTGGGTGTTCGACGGCCCGACGGCCTCTTCGGACAAGCCGGCCGCCGCCGCTCAGTCCAAGCCCGCCGCCGACAAACCCGCCGCCGCGCCGTCCGCCGGCCTCAACGACATCCGTCTGGGCGACGTGCGCATCACCAACGGCAAGCTGACCCAGATCGACGGCAAGACCGGCGCCAGGCAGGAGGTGAGCGAGATCAACCTCCAGGTGGCGTTGAAAAGCCTGTCCGAGCCGCTGTCGGCCAAGGGCAGTCTGGTATGGAACGCCAAGAAGATCGAGCTTTCCCTGGGCGTCGCCAGCCTGAAGGCCCTGATGGACGGCCAGAGCAGCGCGCTCGACATCGCCGTCACCTCCGAACCGCTCAAGCTGGGGCTCAAGGGCAACGCCAAGGGCGGCGCCGCGCCGGGCGTCGACGGCATGCTCGACCTCGGCGTGCCGTCCATCCGCAATCTGGCCGCCTGGGCGGGCTCGCCCATCACCATGGCCGGCAACGGACTGGGGCCGCTGTCCATCAACGGCAAGCTGGTCGCCGGACCGACCCAGATCGCCTTCACCCAGGCCAGCATCGCCATCGACGCCATCAAGGCCAAGGGCGACGTGACGGTCAATACCGGCGGCGCCAAGCCGGCCGTCAAGGGCCGCCTGGACGTGGACATGCTGGACGTCAATCCCTACCTGCCGCCGGACGGTGCGCCGTCCAAGGGCGGCGACGGCAAGGCGGCGGCCGGCGCCCCGCAGCAGGGGCAGGCCAAGGCGCACCAGGGTTGGAGCGACGATCCTATCGACGCCTCGGGCCTCAAGGCCGCCGATGTGGACTTCTCGCTGACCTGCGCCGGTATCCTGGTCAAGAAGATCAAGGTGGGCAAAAGCGCGCTGAAGCTGGTGATCAAGGACGGCAAGCTAGCCGCCGACCTCACCGAACTGGCGCTTTATCAGGGCGCCGGCAAGGGCCGGGTGGCGCTGGACGGATCAATGCCGGGCGTCGGCCTCGACGCCTCGTTCCAGCTAAAGGGCCTGCAGGCCGAGCCGTTCCTCAACGACGCCGCCGATACCGACCGCCTGTCGGGTACCGGCAATTTCGACGTGGCGGTGACGGGACAGGGCAAGACCCAGCGCCAGATCGTCTCCTCGCTGAACGGCAAGGGAGCGCTCACCTTCCTCAACGGCGCCATCAAGGGCATCAATCTGGCCGCCATGGCGCGCAACGTCGCCACCGCCTTCACCGGCGGCGCCGCGTCGTCGGAGAAGACCGACTTCGCCGAGTTGGGCGGCACCTTCACCATCGCCAAGGGCATCCTGACCAACAACGACCTGGCGTTGAAGTCGCCGCTGCTGCGCGTCGAGGGCAAGGGCACCGTCGATCTGCCCCAGCGCAGCGTCAATTACCGCATCGACCCCAAGGTGGTCGCCAGCCTGGAAGGCCAGGGCGGCGGCAACGCCGCCGGCGTCGTCGTGCCGATCCTGGTGACCGGCCCTTGGGACAATCTCAGCTACCGTCCAGACCTGGAGGCCCTGCTCAAGCAGAACGTCCAGAACGTGGGCAAGGCGGTGGAAGGCCTGATCCCCGGAGCCATCGGCGGAAAATCGTCGGGCTCGTCTCCCACCGACAAATTGAACCCCCTGAAGCTTTTCGGGCGTTAAGGCCCGCTCTGATCATCGACCAACGCATCTACTGGAGATAAACACGATGAAGTTCCTGCATCTGGCCGCCGCCATCGGCATGACCGCCCTGCTGGGCGCCTGCGCCACCCCCTTCGAGGTGGCCGACGTCAACGAGATCATGGCGGCCCCGGCACCCACCGCCGGCTCGGCCTTCACCAAGGCCCTGTTCACCGAGTACAAGGCCTATACCAAGCACGAGGCCCTGGACGAGTACGAGTGGGATCACGCCGCCGTCTTCGCCCGCAAGGGCTTGACGGCCGCCACCGGCGCCTCGGTCGATCCCGAGCTGACCGCCGACTGGAATCTGATGCCCGAGCGCGTCAAGGAACTGGACGCCGCCCGCGCCCGCCTGGTCGGCTATTTCGGCAACGGCGCCCGCGACCGCGTGCCCGCCGCCGCCGCCAAGGCCCAGGTGATGTTCGACTGCTGGCTCGAGGAAGAGGCCGAGGGCGACACCAATTCCGATTGCCGCGCCGCCTTCCTGAAGGTCGAGCCGGAGCTGCAGGTCAAGGCCGCCGCTCCCACCGCCCCGAAGATCGTCAAGACCTTCATCGTCTATTTCGACTTCAACAAGTCGGCCCTGACCAAGGAGGCCATGAAGACCCTCAAGGACGTGGCCGCCGCCGCCGGCGAGATCAAGCCGTCCAGCATCTACGTCGCCGGCCATACCGACACCGTCGGCAATGCCCGCTATAACGACAAGCTGTCCAGCGCCCGCGCCGCTTCGGTCGAGAAGCAGCTGACCAAGATGGGCATCAAGTCCATCGACGCCAAGTCGTTCGGCTTCACCAAGCTGGCCGTGCCGACCAAGGCCAACACCAAGGAAGCCAAGAACCGCCGCGTCGAGATCTACTTCGAGAAGTAAGACCGGCACGGTGCCTCGGCACCAAGGCCCCCTTCCCCACCGGGAAGGGGGCTTATTCTTTGAAGGAGGAATACGAAGGGACTTATCCCTCTTTAGGCTGTAGTGACAATTTAATTATCTGAGCCAGAACATGATGCTGGCGAGCTTGATGAAGCCCAAGAAGTTGGCGGCGATCTTGTCGTAGCGAGTTGCGATGCGCCGCCACTGCTTGAGCTTTGCGAAGAAGCCTTCAATGCCCCAGCGGTGTTTGTAGGCGATCCGATCATAGGCGTGCTGGTAGTTGCGATGGCGGCGGGGTGGAATAACCGGCTCGCCACCTTGGTCGAGGATGAGGTCATGGAGGCTGTCCGCGTCATAGGCGCGGTCGGCGAGGACTTGGCCCGCCTTCAATCCTCGGATCAGGTCGCAGGCAGGGGCCATGTCGTTTTGCTGGCCGGGGCCAAGCTCGAAGCGCACAGGCAGTCCGAGCGCATCGACTACGGCGTGGAGCTTTGTTCCGAATCCGCCTCGGGAGCGCCCGAGAGCCTGGGCCCCCTTTTTTGCCGCGCCCCGGCTGCTTGCGCGTTGGCTCGGATGACCGTCGCATCGATCATCAGCCATTCAAGGTCCGGATTGACCGAAACAGCCTCAAATATCCGGTCGAACACCCCTTGCTCGATCCAACGGTAATAGCGCCGCTTTACCGTGTCATACGGCCCGAACCGCTCGGGAAGATCTCGCCATCGCCCAACCGAGCGGGCAAGCCACAATACGGCATCAAAAAAGCGCCGACCGTCGCTACGAGGGCCACGCTTGCCCTTGCGCCCGCCGGGGACAAAGGGCTTCAGACGCTCCCACTGGTCGTCTCGCAGAATCTCGCCTTCCAAAGCTGACCTCCAAAATCAGCTTTGAATCACAATTCCGGATTCAGGGGAATCCTAAATTGTCACTACAGCCTAGGGTCAGGCCCCATAAATAGTCTTTCCCTGACATGCGTCTCGTGATTCAAGGTTCCCGAAGGGAGCCTTTGGATGAACGATCACCTTTTCTGGCTGACGGACGATCAGTTTGCGCGGCTTGAGCCGCATCTCCCGACGGATACCCGAGGCAGGGCGCGGGTGGACGACCGGCGGGTCATCAGCGGCATCGTGCAGGTCCTGAAATCGGGCTGCCGCTGGGTGGACGCGCCCTCGATCTACGGGCCACGCAAGACGCTTTACAACCGCTTCGAAGGGGTCCGCTGGGCGGGCAAGGGCATCTGGCAGGCCATCTTTCAGGCCCTGGCTTCAACGGGCGGGCCTCCGGCGCAGGTGCTGATCGACTCGTCGGCGGTGAAGGCGCACCGTTGCGCTGCTGGTGGAAAAGGGGGGGGGCGGGCGCAGGCGATTGGTCGCTCGCGTGGCGGTCGCACCACGAAAATCAACGCCCTGACCGATGCGTTCTGCCGCCCCATCGCCTTCCTGCTGACCGGCGGCCAGGTCGCCGACTGCACCGCCGCCGACACTTTGCTCGATGCCATGCCGAAGACCGGCATCCTGCACGGCGACAAGGGCTACGACAGCAACGCCGTGCGGGCCAAGATCGAGAGCAAGGGCACCGCGCCGAACATCCCGCCCAAGGCCAACTGGCGTTGGAAGAACTGCTTTTCACCAGTCCTCTACCGCGACCGCAACGCCATCGAGCGCATGTTCTGCCGCCTCAAGGACTTCTGCCGCGTCGCAACCCGATATGACCGCCGCGCCGTCAACTTCATGGCCACCGTCTGCATCGCGGCGACCGTCAGCTACTGGTTATGAGTCCCGACCCTAGGAGGGTCGAGTTAATTCTGCCGTCATCTCGGCGCAATCTTGCTCCTGTAGGCTAGCCTTGAATAGTTTCGCCCCGATCACTTGACGGAGGCGGGGCGTCCAACAATGCCGACCGTAATCGCGGCGGTAACCCATGCAACGTCAGGGGAGGAGCATTAATGAGTTCACACGGCAAGCCATCGGCCGCGAATCTCGCGAGCGCCGAGCACATTCGGAACAATCCGAAGTTCAAGGAACTGGTCGCCAAGCGCAACGCCTTCGCATGGACGCTGTCGGCGATCATGCTGACCATCTATTTCGGCTTCATCGCGGTGATCGCCTTCGACAAGGCGTGGCTGGGCAAACTGATGTCGGCCAGCGGCGTGATGACCATCGGCTTCCCCATCGGCGTCGGCGTCATCCTGTCGGCCATCGTGCTGACCGGCATCTACGTCTTCCGCGCCAATGGCGAGTTCGACGAAATGAACCGCCAGATCATCGAGGAATCCCGCTGATGAAGACGACAAAGACCGCAATCGCGTCCGCGCTCGCCTTCGGCGGCACGGCGCTCCTCGCCACCGCCGCGCTGGCGGCCGGTGCCGACATGGGGGGGGCCGAGAAGCAGGCCACCAACTGGCACGCCATCATCATGTTCGTGATCTTCGTGGGCATGACGCTGGGCATCACCTACTGGGCGGCTGGCCGCACCAAGACCGCCGCCGACTTCTATGCCGCCGGCGGTGGCATCACCGGCCTCCAGAACGGTCTGGCCATCGCGGGCGACTATATGTCGGCCGCCTCGTTCCTGGGTATTTCCGCCCTGGTCTACGGCTCGGGCTATGACGGCCTGATCTTCTCGGTGGGCTGGCTGGTCGGCTGGCCGATCATCCT